>JAOPXY010000208.1 GCA_025964895.1 Aeromicrobium sp. | reverse complement strand
CGAACTACTGGGGCTACAACACGATCGGCTTCTTCGCGCCACACGACGCGTACACCTCGCGTCCCGGCGCGCAGGTCGAGGAGTTCAAGGGCATGGTGCGCGCCCTGCACGAGGCGGGCATCGAGGGCATCCTCGACGTCGTCTACAACCACACCGCCGAGGGCAACCTCCTCGGGCCGACGCTGTCGTTGAAGGGCATCGACAACCCGTCGTACTAGCGCCTCGTCGAGGACGACGAGCCGTTCTACATGGACTACACGGGCACCGGGAACTCCCTGAACGTGGGCAACCCGCACGCGTTGCAGCTCATCATGGACTCGCTGCGCTACTGGGTCACCGAGATGCACGTCGACGGCTTCCGCTTCGACCTTGCCGCGACGCTCGCGCGCGAGTTCTACGAGGTCGACAAGCTCGCGACGTTCTTCGAGCTCGTCCAGCAGGACCCGGTGGTCAGCCAGGTCAAGCTCATCGCCGAGCCGTGGGACGTCGGCCCCGGCGGCTACCAGGTCGGCGGCTTCCCGCCCCTGTGGACGGAGTGGAACGGCGAGTACCGCGACATCGTGCGCGACTTCTGGCGCGGCGAGTCCGCGACGCTGGGCGAGTTCGCGTCGCGCATCACCGGCTCGTCGGACCTGTACGAGGACAACGGCCGCCGCCCGTACGCATCGATCAACTTCATCACGGCGCACGACGGGTTCACGCTCGCCGACCTGGTCTCGTACAACGAGAAGCACAACGAGGCCAACGGCGAGGACGGCCGCGACGGCGCCGACGACAACCGCTCGTGGAACTGCGGCGTCGAGGGACCGTCCGACGACCCGGAGATCGTCTCGCTGCGCGACTGCCAGCGCCGCAACCTGCTCGCGACGCTGCTGCTGTCGCAGGGCGTGCCGATGATCCTGCACGGCGACGAGCTGGGACGCACCCAGGGCGGCAACAACAACGCCTACTGCCAGGACAACGAGGTCGCGTGGATCGACTGGAAGCGGGCCGAGGCCGATGACGCGATGACCCACTTCACGGGTGCGCTCACGGCCTTCCGCGCGCAGCACCCCGTGTTCCGGCGACGCCGCTTCTTCGCCGGCAAGCCGATCCGCAAGGGCGACGAGCTGCGCGACATCGCGTGGTTCACCCCGGCCGGCGAGGAGATGCAGGAGCAGAACTGGGACGACGGCTTCGGCAAGTCGATCGTGGTGTTCCTCAACGGCGACGCGATCGCCGATCGCGATCCCCGCGGCGAGCGGGTCGTCGACGACTCGTTCCTCATGGCGTTCAACGCGCACCACGAGGACATCGAGATGACGTTGCCGTCGGACGACTACGGCCCCGGCTGGGCACTCGTCGTCGACAGCTGCGCCGGCACCGTGGAGTCGACGCCGATGGGCGACGTCGTGCCCGCCGGTGGCAGGTTCACCCTCCCCGCGCGATCGGTCGTGGTGCTGCAGCGGGTGGCGTCATGACGACCCCCACGTCGACGTACCGCCTGCAGCTGCGGCCGGAGTTCGGCTTCGCAGACGCGCGCGACGTCGTGCGCTACCTGACCGATCTGGGCGTCGGCGCGGTCTACGTGTCGCCCGTGCTCGACGCGACCCCTGGGTCGACCCACGGCTACGACGTGACCGATCCGCGCATCGCGCGTCCGGCCCTTGGCGGCGAGGCCGCACGGCTGGAGCTGGCCGACGCGCTGCGCGCGAGCGGCCTGGGCTTCGTCGTCGACATCGTGCCCAACCACATGTCGATCGAGGTGCCGAGGGCCAATCCGTTCTGGTGGGACGTCCTCGCGAAGGGCAAGGCCTCGCAGTTCGCGCACTGGTTCGACATCGACTGGACGGACGGGCGCGTCCTCGTGCCCGTGCTCGGGTCGGAGTCCGACCTCGACGCGCTGACGGTCGAGGGGGACGAGCTGGTCTACTACGACCATCGGTTGCCGTTGACCGGCGACCCGTCGGGCACGCCGCAGGAGATCCACGATCGCCAGCACTACCGCCTCGTCGACTGGCGGCGCGGCAACAGCGAGCTGAACTACCGCCGGTTCTTCGACATCACGACGCTCGCCGCCGTGACGGTCGAGAACCAGGACGTCTTCGACGGCGTGCATGGCGAGGTGCTGCGCTGGGTCGCCGGCGGCGACGTCACCGGCCTGCGGGTCGACCACCCCGACGGGCTCACGGATCCCACGGCGTACATGCAGCGGCTGCGCCGCCACGCGCCGCACGCGTGGATCGTCGTGGAGAAGATCCTGCACCCGGGGGAGCCGCTGCCGGACAGCTGGCCCGTCGACGGCACGACCGGCTACGACGCGCTGGGCGAGGTCTTCGGGGTGCTCGTCGACCCCGCCGGCGAGGCGCCCCTGACGGCGCTGGCCGCGGATCTGGGCCAACCGACCGACTACGCGGAGGTCGAGGAGACCGCCCGACGCCTCGTGACCGACAAGATCCTCGTCGCCGAGGTGCGCCGCATCGCCGGCCTCGTCGACGGTGTCGATCCCGCCTTCGCCCGGCCCGCCGTGGCCGAGACGATGATCGCCTTCGGCGTGTACCGGTCGTACCTGCCCGAGGTGGGCGGCAAGAGGTGGTCCGAGGCGATCGCGACGGCGAAGGGGCGCCGTCCCGACCTGGCGGTGGCGCTGGATGCCCTCGACCGGCAGGTCACGGACGATCCCGCAGGCGAGCTCGCGACCCGCATCCAGCAGACGTCCGGCATGGTCGTGGCCAAGGGCACCGAGGACACGACGTTCTACCGCTACACGCGCTTCGCGGCGCTCAACGAGGTCGGTGGCTCGCCCGATCGCTTCGGCATCGGCGTCGACGAGCTGCACCGCGCCGCCGCAGCGCGCGAGGCCGGCTACCCGGCCGCGATGACGACCCTGACGACGCACGACACCAAGCGCTCCGAGGACACGCGGGCCCGGCTGGCCGTCCTGTCGGAGATCGCCGGTGACTTCGCCGAGGCGGTGCGCGGGTGGACGCAGCGGTGCGGGATCGACGAGCCGTCACTGAACCTGCTCGCGTGGCAGACCCTGGTCGGCGCGGCCCCGATCAGCGACGAGCGACTGACCGACTACCTGCTGAAGGCCGCGCGGGAGTCCAAGCTCCGCACGACCTGGACCGAGCCCGACGAGGCACTCGAGCAGCAGATCCGCGACTGGCCGGAGCGGGTGCGCTCGACCGTCGCCGACGACGTGGGGGAGTTCGTCGCTCGCGTCCAGGGCCACGGCTGGACGAACTCGCTGACCCAGAAGCTCGTGCAGCTGACCTCTCCCGGCGTCCCCGACGTCTACCAGGGCACCGAGCTGTGGGACTTCTCGCTCGTCGACCCGGACAACCGCCGCGCCGTCGACTACGACGTCCGCCGGGAGCTGCTCGCGCAGATCGAGGCCGGCCTGCTGCCGGACGTCGACGCGACAGGGGCCGCGAAGCTGCTGGTCGTCCACCGTGCCCTGACGCTGCGCCGAGACCGCCCCGAGCTGTTCCGGGGCTACACGGCCATGTCGGCCACCGGACGCGCCGCGGACCACGCGATCGCGTACGAGCGCGGCGAGGGCCTCGTCGTCGTGGCGACGCGCCTGCCGGTGGGCCTCGACGCGCTCGGTGGCTGGCACGACACGACGCTGACGCTGCCCGCCGGGGAGTGGACCGACGTCCTGACCGGCGACGTGGTCGACGGCACCGAGGCGCGGCTCGCGTCGGTGCTCGACCGGTACCCGGTGGCCCTGCTGGTCCGAGGAGGGGTGACGTCATGACGTTCACGGTGTGGTGCCCCGATCTCGAGCGTGTCCGCGTGCGGGTCGACGGCGCCGATCACGAGATGACGCGCGGTGACCAGGACGGCTGGTGGACCGCCGACGTCGAGGCCGTCCCCGGCACCGACTACGCCTTCCTGCTGGGCGACGACGAGACCCCGCTGCCGGATCCGCGCTCGGCCTGGCAGCCGCAGGGCGTCCACGCCGCGTCGCGCGTCTACGACCACAGCGGATTCGCGTGGACGGACGACGCCTGGCCGGGGCGGGCGCTCGAGCGGTCGGTGCTGTACGAGCTGCACATCGGCACCTTCACGCCCGGCGGCACGTTCGACGCGGCCATCGAGAAGCTCGACCATCTCGCCCGCCTCGGCGTCGACCTGGTCGAGGTGCTGCCGGTCAACTCCTTCGACGGTCCGCACGGCTGGGGCTACGACGGCGTCGCGTGGGGCGCGGTGCACGAGCCGTACGGCGGCCCTGACGGCTTCAAGCGCTTCGTCGACGCGTGCCACGCGCGCGGCCTCGGCGTCGTGCTGGACGTCGTCTACAACCACCTCGGACCGTCGGGGGCGTACCTCGACCGCTTCGGGCCGTACTTCGCCGGCCAGAACGACTGGGGCTCGGCCCTGAACCTCGACGGGCCAGGCTCGGACGAGGTGCGCCGGCTCGTGATCGACAACGCGATGACGTGGTTCGAGTACTTCCACGTCGACGGGCTGCGGCTCGACGCGGTCCACGCGCTCGTCGACACGCGGGCGCTGCCGATCCTGGAGGAGCTGTCGGCCGAGACGCACGCGCTGTCGGCCAGGCTCGGACGTCCGCTGACCCTGATCGCCGAGTCCGACGCCAACGACCCGCGCACCGTCACGCCCCGCTCGGCGAACGGTCTCGGCATGGACGCGCAGTGGTCGGACGACCTGCACCATGCGCTGCACGTCCGCCTGACCGGCGAGACCGACGGCTACTACGCCGACTTCGCCGCACCCGGTGCGCTCGCCAAGACGCTGCGCGGTGCGTTCTTCCACGATGGCTCGTGGTCGTCGTTTCGCGGCCGCACGCACGGACGTCCGGTCGACACCGCGACGCTGCCGGGCACGGCCTTCTTGGCCTACCTGCAGAACCACGACCAGATCGGCAACCGGGCGACGGGCGACCGCATCTCCGCGACGCTGTCGCCTGGGCAGCTGGCCTGCGGCGCCGCGATCGTCCTCCTGGGCCCCTACACGCCGATGCTGTTCATGGGCGAGGAGTGGGCGGCCTCGACGCCGTGGCAGTTCTTCGCCTCGTTCCCGGACCCCGAGCTCGCCGACGCCGTGCGCAACGGCCGCCGCCGCGAGTTCGGCCGCCACGGCTGGGGCGAGTCGGAGGTGCCCGACCCGATGGACGTCGCGACGTTCGAGCGGTCGAAGCTCGACTGGTCGGAGGCGACGAGGGGGGAGCACGCCAAGATCCTGGAGCTCCACACATCGCTCATCGCCCTGCGCCGCGAACACCCGGAGCTCTCGGACCCTTCGCTGGAGAACTTCTCCGTCGAGGTCGCCGACGACGACTCCTGGATCGTGATGCACCGTGGCCGGTTCCAGGTCCGCGTCGACTTCACCGAGGGCAGCATCGACGTCACCTCCACCGACTGACGCGACTGGTGCGAAGAGGACCGCGAGTGGTGCGGGTTGGACGTTCTGGGACGGCGTGTCCGTCCAGGACGCACCGCTCGCGGAGCGGTTCGCACCACTCGGCGAGCGGTCAGAGGTCGACGGTGCCGGTGATGCCGACGACGGTGTCGCCGCCGACCCAGATGTCGTCATCGTCGTCGAGCTCGATGTGGACCCGTCCGCGCCGGCCCAGTACGGTGCCCTGCGCGGCCGTGTACGCCGAGGGGGCCCGCCCGGACTCGATGAACCACTGCGCGATCGAGGCGTTGAGGCTGCCCGTCACGGGATCCTCGCCTCCGGGGAAGAACGCTCGCACCTCGAAGTCCGTCGCGGAGCCGTCGGGGTGGGGACCCACGATGCCGACCTTCTCGTCGGCGCCCAGCGCCGCGGGGTCGACGGCGAGGACGGCCTCGGCGCTCGCGAGCAGCAAGATGACCCAGCCGGGTCCGTTGTCGCCCCACTGGACGTCCACGACGTCCGACCGCGAGAGGCCCAGCCCCGCCACGACGCGCTCGACGTCGGCCTCGTCGACGGGTCCGCTGCGCAGCAGGGGAGGCGCGGCGAAGGCGAGCCGCCCGCCGCGGTCACGCACCCGGACGAGTCCCGCGCCGCACTCCTGCACGAGCCGGCCGTGCTGCTTCGGCACGCCCCCGGCGGCGAGCCACGCGCGCGCCGACCCGAGCGTGGGGTGCCCCGCGAACGGCAGCTCCCCGTGGGTCGTGAAGATCCGCAGCCGGTAGTCGGCGACGGGATCGGTCGGCGTGAGCAGGAACGTCGTCTCCGACAGGTTCGTCCAGCGGGCGAACGCCGCCATGTCGTCGTCGGAGACCGCGTCGGCGTCGTGCACGACCGCGACGGGGTTGCCGACCATTAACTCGTGCGTGAACACGTCGATCTGGCTGAAGCGCATGATTCGAGGCTATCGACCAGGAGGGGCGATGAGGGCATGTGGTCGTCCTGACAGCCGCAGACCCTCATCCTCGGTCCGGTGTCCGCGCAAGGATGAGGGGAAGTGGTACCCGGAGCTGCCACCAACCCTCATCGTCCGTCCCCGGACGGGTGAAGGGTGACGAGCGGAGCTCGGCCCCGCCCCGTACCGTGGGACACCAGAGATCGAATCGTCATCAGCTGGAGGTCCCATGTCGTTCCGTCTGTCCCACGTCCCGCTCCGTCTCGCCGCAGGATCGTTCATCCTGAACTCCGGCCTGTCCAAGTGGTCGGGTGATGCGGAGACCGCGCAGGGCCTCCACGGCTTCGCCGCGACGGCGTACCCGGTCGTCAAGAAGGTCGAGCCGCCGGTGTTCCTGAAGGCGCTCGCGGTCGGCGAGATCGCCCTGGGCGCCGCGCTGCTGACCCCCGTCGTGTCCTCCACGAAGGCCGGCGCCGGCCTGGTGGCGTTCTCCAGCGGGCTGCTCGGCCTGTACGCCAAGGTCCCGGGCATGCGCGAGGGCATCCGCCCGACGCAGCAGGGCACCGCGGTCGCGAAGGACGTGTGGCTGCTCGGCATCGGCACGAGCCTGCTGATCGACGGCCAGGGCGACGGCCACAAGGTTCGCAAGGCGGAGAAGAAGACCGCCAAGACCGAGGCGAAGGCTGACAAGAAGATCGCGAAGGCCGAGAAGAAGGCCGCGAAGGCCGCGGCGAGGTAACGCAGCTCCCTCTCCGCCGGACGTGGGGGTGGGCTGCCCAAGCACCTGAGACACTGGGTGCATGGCCACCCATCCCACGCCCGACTCCCAGGTGCTCGCCGGCCGTCCCTTCCCGCTGGGGGCGCATCCCGAGGCCGGCGGCGTCCGCTTCGCGGTCGCGAGCACCGTCGCCGAGCGCGTCGAGGTGTGCCTGATCGACGACGAGGGCGCTGAGCGTCGCATCGAGCTGACCGAGCGGACGTTCGGCGTCTGGCACGGTCTCGTCCCGGGCGTCACGCCCGGGCAGAAGTACGGCTTCCGCGTCCACGGCCCGTACGAGCCCAAGACCGGCCTGCGGTGCAATCCGCACAAGATCCTCATCGACCCGTACGCGCGGCGCATCAGCGGCTCGATGACCGACATGGAGAAGGCGTACGGCTACGCCGACGACCCCGACGGCGTCGAGCCCAGCACGGTCGACTCCCTCGGCAGCGTGCCGCTGAGCGTTGTCACGAGCCCCGGCGGCCCCGACACCGGCGTCAAGCCCGAGATCCCCTTCGAGGAGACGGTCGTCTACGAGCTGCACGTCAAGGGCTTCACGGCGCGGCACCCCGACGTGCCGGAGGCGCTGCGCGGCACGTACCTCGGCCTCGCGCACCCCGCCGTCATCGACCACCTGGTCCGCCTCGGCGTCACGACCGTCGAGCTGCTGCCCGTGCAGGCGTTCAGCGACGAGCCGTCGCTCGTGCGCGACGAGCGGCACAACTACTGGGGCTACTCCCCGTTGGGCTACTTCGCGCCGCACGCGGGCTACGCGAGCGAGCCCGGCCGCGAGGTCGAGGAGTTCCGCACCATGGTCGCGGCCCTCCACGCGGCGAACATCGAGGTCATCGTCGACGTCGTCTACAACCACACGTGCGAGGGCGGTCCGGACGGTCCGACGCTCAGCTATCGCGGCTACGAGGCCACGGCCTACTACCTGCACGACGACGACGGCCACATGGCCGACATCACCGGCTGCGGCAACACGCTGGAGGCGAGCTCGCCGACCGTCATCCGACTGGTGACCGACTCGCTGCGCTACTGGACCAGCGAGCTGGGCGTCGACGGCTTCCGCTTCGACCTGGCCAGCACGATGGGACGTCCGCACGGCGGCACGTTCGACCCCGACTCGGCGCTGCTGACGGCCATCACGACCGATCCGCTGCTGTCGCGCTGCAAGCTGATCGCGGAGCCGTGGGACGCGACGGGCGAGGGCTACAAGGTCGGCTACTTCGCATCGCAGTGGGCCGAGTGGAACGGCGTGTACCGCGACACCGTCCGCGACTTCTGGCGCGGAGCCGCCGGAGGTGTGGACGACCTCGCGTACCGGCTGACGGGCTCGTCCGACCTGTACGACCACACGCTGCGCCGCCCGTGGCAGTCGATCAACTTCGTCAACGCCCACGACGGCTTCACGCTGCGCGACCTGGTGTCGTACGACGGCAAGCACAACGAGGCCAACGGCGAGGACAACCGCGACGGCACCAACGACAACCGCTCCTGGAACCACGGGGTCGAGGGCGAGACCGACGACCCGCAGATCACGGCGCTGCGGGCGCGCCAGGCGCGCAACCTGTTCGCGACGCTGATGCTGTCGACCGGCACGCCCATGTTCGTCGCCGGCGACGAGCGCTGGCGCACGCAGGGAGGCAACAACAACGCCTACTGCCTCGACGATCCCACCTCGTGGGTCGACTGGACGGAGACCGAGGAGTCCGAGCAGATGCTCGCCTTCGCCCGCCGGGTCGTCTTCCTGCGGGCGACGAGCCCCGCACTGCGTCAGCCGGAGTTCTTCGACGGACGCACGACGCCCACGGGCCGTCCCGACCTGATCTGGCTGCGCCCTGACGGACGGGAGTTCGACGAGGCCGGGTGGGCCGATACCGAGTGCCGCACGCTGGGCATGTGGATCGACGGCTCCAACAGCCAGTCCCGTACCCGCGAGGGCGAGCTGCTGACCGATCACTCGTGGCTGCTGCTGATGCACGCCGGCGCCGAGCCGATCGACGTCACGCTGCCGGGCGCCGAGTTCGGGGCGAGCTTCCGCCGGACCCTCGACACCACGACGCCAGACGGCGCGCCCGCATCGACCGAGCCGCTGGCCGCGGGAGCGACGCTGACCCTCGAGCCGCGGTCGCTCATGCTGCTCAAGGCCCCCCGCGAGCCGTCGCCGGAGGCCTGACGAGAGCGATGCCACAGTGTGGCGCCCGGAGGTTCGGGGTACCTGAGCGTCTGTGACCAACAGCCCCCGTCTGATCGCGGTGTCCGAGCCCCGGCACGCAGAAGCCGTCGTGCTTGTGCTCCACGGCGGCGCGAGCCGCCGGGACAACCCGATGGTGAGCCCCACGCAGCTCTCGGTGCTGCGCATGATCCCGATTGCCAAGCGCATCGCGTGGGCCGACCGCCGTCGCCTCGCGGTGTACCGCCTGCTCAACTCGACCCGCGGGTGGGACACCCGGCACACCCCCGTCGATGACGTCCACTGGGCGATCGACCAGCTGCGTGAGGGCTTCGGGTCGGACCTCCCCGTGGGTCTCGTCGGCCACTCGCTGGGAGGACGCGCGGCGATCCTGGCCGGCGACCGACCCGAGGTGCGCAGCGTCGTGGCGCTCAACCCGTGGGTCTACCCGAGTGACGGCACGGTCGACCTCACGGGTCGCCGCGTGCTGATCGTGCACGGGACGGCCGACCGCATCGCCTCTCCGGCCAGTGCGACCGCCGCCGCGCGTCAGCTGGCCACCACGGCCGATGTCTCGTTCGTGCGGGTCGACGGCGGCAAGCACGCGATGCTGAGCCGCCACGGCGACTTCGACCGCCTCGCGGCCGACTTCACAGCGGCGGCGCTGCTCGGCGGCCGCTCGCCCCGCGGCGTCGTGGCCCGGGCCTTCGCAGGCGAGTCCCTCATCGACATCTGACGGACGGGTGCGTGAGCGAGGCATAGGGCGTGGAAGGGTGGGTACCGGGACTTCTCATGAGCATGACTCGACCGAAGAACTCAACACCCATGGAGCGTGCATGACTGGACGACTCGGCATCGACGACGTGACACCCTCCGTGGCCGGCGGACGCGATCCCGCGAAGGCCGTGGTCGGTGAGCACGTCCCCGTGACCGCGACGGTCTGGCGCGAGGGGCACGACGCCGTGGCGGCGACCGTCGTCTGGACGGGCCCTGACGGCGTCGAGCGCTCGACCCGCATGGAGGAGATCGGTCACGGCCTCGACACGTTCGCGACGACGATCGTCCCCGACGCCCCCGGCTCGTGGACGTTCCGGGTCGACGCCTGGGGCGATCCGTGGGCCACGTGGACGCACGCCGCGACGGTCAAGCAGGCCGCCGGCCAGAGTGCCGACGAGCTGGCCAACGATCTCGAGATCGGTGCACGCCTGCTCGACATCCGCCTGAAGAAGGACGGGACCGGCCGTCGCAAGAGCCCGATCAAGGACGCCGCGGCTGCGCTGCGCGACGTCAAGCGGCCGCTCGACGACCGGCTGTCCCTCGCGCTCGGCTCCGACGTCCAGCAGCGGATGCACGACGACCCCGTCCGCGAGCTGCTGACGCAGGGCGAGCCGTACCTGATCACGGTCGACCGCGGCCGCGCGGCGTTCGGCTCCTGGTACGAGCTGTTCCCGCGCTCCACCGGCGGCGTCGACAAGTCCGGCGCCCCCAGGCACGGCACCCTCAAGACGACCGCGAAGGCGCTCGACCGCGTCGCCCAGATGGGCTTCGACGTCGTCTACTTCCCGCCGATCCACCCCATCGGGCGGCTGAACCGCAAGGGCAAGGACAACACGCTCACGCCCACGCCGGACGACGTCGGCTCGCCGTGGGCGATCGGCGCCGCCGAGGGCGGTCACGACGCGATCCACCCCCAGCTCGGCACGTGGCGCGACTTCGACGCCCTCGTGAAGCGCGCCCGGGCGCTCGACCTCGAGATCGCCCTCGATCTCGCGCTGCAGGCCGCGCCGGACCACCCGTGGGCGACGGAGCACCCGGAGTTCTTCACGGTCCTGCCCGACGGCACGATCGCGTATGCGGAGAACCCGCCCAAGAAGTACCAGGACATCTACCCGCTCAACTTCGACAACGATCCCGACGCGGCCTTCGCCGAGATGCTGCGCGTCACGATGGTGTGGGTCGAGCGCGGCGTGCGCATCTTCCGGGTCGACAACCCGCACACCAAGCCGACGAACTTCTGGGCCCGGCTCATCGCGACGGTCAAGCAGACGTATCCCGACGTCCTTTTCCTGGCCGAGGCGTTCACGCGTCCCGCCCGCCTCTACGGCCTCGGCCGTGCCGGCTTCACGCAGAGCTACACGTACTTCACGTGGCGCACCGAGAAGTGGGAAATCACTTCGTTCGGCGAGGAGATCCGTGACCACTGGGACGAGTCGCGGGCCAATCTGTTCGTCAACACGCCCGACATCCTGCCCGAGCACCTGCAGGTGGGCGGGCCGGCGATGTTCGCGATCCGCGCCGCGCTCGCCGCGACGCTGTCGCCCACGTGGGGGGTCTACTCCGGCTTCGAGCTGTACGAGCACGAGCCGCAGAAGCCCGGCAGCGAGGAGTACCTGCACTCGGAGAAGTTCGAGCTGCGTCCCCGCGACTGGGCCGCGGCGCTCGAGGAGGGACGATCCCTCGAGCCGTGGCTGACCCGGCTCAACGAGATCCGCCGCGCCCACCCGGCGCTGCAGCAGATGCGGACGCTCCGGTTCCACGACATCGACCACGACGCCCTCGTCGCCTACTCCAAGACGGACCCGGCGACGGGCGACGCCGTGCTCGTCATCGTGACGCTCGACCCGCACGAGGCGCGTGAGGGCACCGTCCACATCGACCTGCCCGCCCTCGGACTGGAGTGGCACGACCGGCTCGTCGCCCACGACGAGGTCACGGGCGAGACGTACGACTGGGGCGCCCACAACTACGTCCGGCTCGACCCCACACGTGCCGTCGCGCACGTCATCAGCATCCAGCGCAAGCCCGAGCAGCCCGAAAGAGAGCTCACATGACCGATGACCAGACGACCGCCCCAGCTCCCGATGGGGCCCTCGCCGGGCTCGACGACACGCCGCACACAGGAGAGGGCATCGAGGCCGACGGCACGCTCGTCGAGCCGCACTCGGAGGACTTCGGCCACGCCGAGCAGGCGCCGGCCCAGCCGGACTGGTTCAAGCGCGCCGTGTTCTACGAGGTGCTCGTGCGGGCGTTCGCCGACTCCAACGGCGACGGCACCGGCGATCTGCGCGGCCTGGCCGGCAAGCTGGACTACCTGCAGTGGCTCGGCGTCGACTGCCTGTGGCTGCCGCCGTTCTACGCGTCGCCGTTGCGCGACGGCGGGTACGACATCAGCGACTTCCGCGCCGTCCTGCCGGAGTTCGGCACCGTCGACGACTTCGTGTACCTGCTGGAGGAGGCGCACAAGCGCAACATCCGCGTCATCACCGATCTGGTCCTGAACCACACGTCGGACGCGCACCCGTGGTTCCAGCAGTCGCGCAACGACCCCGAGGGCCCGTACGGCGACTACTACGTGTGGAGCGACGACCACTCCGCGTACGCCGACGCCCGCGTCATCTTCGTCGACACCGAGTCGTCGAACTGGACGTACGACCCCGTGCGCGGCCAGTTCTTCTGGCACCGGTTCTTCTCCCACCAGCCCGATCTGAACTTCGAGAACGAGGCCGTGCAGGAGGCCATGATCGACACCCTGCGCTTCTGGCTGGACCTCGGCATCGACGGGTTCCGGCTCGACGCCGTGCCGTACCTGTTCGAGGAGGAGGGCACCAACGGCGAGAACCTCCCGCGCACCCACGAGTACCTCCGCAAGGTGCGCGAGGTCGTCGACCGCGAGTACCCCGGACGCATCCTCCTGGCGGAGGCCAACCAGTGGCCGGCCGATGTCGTGGAGTACTTCGGCAACGCCGACGTCGGCGGCGACGAGTGCCACATGGCCTTCCACTTCCCGCTCATGCCGCGCATCTTCATGGCGGTGCGTCGCGAGTCGCGCTTCCCGATCTCGGAGATCCTGCAGCAGACGCCCCAGATCCCGTCGGGCACGCAGTGGGGTATCTTCCTGCGCAACCACGACGAGCTGACCCTCGAGATGGTCACCGACGACGAGCGCGACTACATGTACGCCGAGTACGCCAAGGATCCGCGGATGAAGGCCAACATCGGCATCCGTCGACGGCTCGCGCCGCTGCTGGAGAACGACCGCAACCAGCTCGAGCTGTTCACCGCGATGCTGCTGAGCCTGCCCGGGTCGCCGGTCCTGTACTACGGCGACGAGATCGGCATGGGCGACAACATCTGGCTCGGCGACCGCGACGCCGTCCGCACCCCCATGCAGTGGTCGCCAGACCGCAACGCGGGCTTCTCCCGAGCCGATCCCGGCCGCGTCTACCTGCCGCCGATCATGGACCCCACGTACGGGTACGCGGCGATCAACGTCGAGGCGCAGCAGGACAACGCGGCGTCGCTGCTGAACTGGACGCGCCGCATGATCGCGGTGCGCAAGCAGCACAGCGCGTTCGCGGAGGGCGAGTTCGTCGACCTGGGTGGCTCGAACCCGAGCGTGCTGTCGTACCTGCGCCGCTGGGAACGTCCCGACGGCGAGCTTGACCTCGTCTTGTGCGTCAACAACCTGTCGAGGTTCCCGCAGCCCGTCGAGCTGGAGCTCGGCACGTACGAGGGATTCATCCCCCTCGAGCTGACCGGTGACGTGCGGTTCCCGCGCATCGGCGAGCTGCCCTACCTGCTGACGCTGCCGGGGCACGGCTTCTACTGGTTCCAGCTGTCCCGCCTCGGTGACGAGGGCGAACGGAGGAGCAAGGTATGACCGCCCAGACTCACGACGACCTGATCGCCGAGCTCGCGACCGAGCTGCCCGCGTGGCTGCCGACGCAACGCTGGTTCGCCGGCAAGGACCGCGCCGTCACGGCGGTGCGCCCGGTCAGCTGGACGACGCTGCTCGACGGCGACCCCCTCCTGATCCACCTCGTGGTCGAGGTCGACCAGGAGGACCGCACCGAGCCGTACCAGCTGCTCGTGGGCAGCCGGCAGGCGCAGGTGCCGGACGTGTCGAGCTCCGCGTCGATCGGCCTCGAGAGCGGGCTCACGTGCTACGAGGCCTCCGGCGATGCCGACCTCACCGCGGTGCTGCTGGAGCTCATGGCCCGTGGCACGACGGTCGGCGAGCTCACGTTCGAGACCGAGGAGGGCGCCGAGCTCGAGACGGGGCTGCGCGCGCACCCCATCACGTCCGAGCAGAGCAACACCTCGCTCGTGTACGGCCGGCAGTACATCCTCAAGATGTTCCGCAAGCTGAGCCCCGGCCTGAACAAGGACCTGCGATTGCACCGGGCACTGCGCGAGGTCGGCTGCCATCACGTCGCCGATCCACTCGGCTCGATCACCGGCGTCCTTGACGGCGAGCCCACGACGATCGGCATGCTGCAGCGCTTCATGCCTGACGCCGCGGACGGCTGGGTCATGGCCACGACGAGCGTGCGTGACCTGATGGCCGATCCGTCGATGGCTCCCGAGGAGCTCGGCGGCGACTTCGCCGGCGAGGCGTCGCGTCTCGGTGCCGCGGTCGCGACGGTCCACGCCGACCTGCGCCGCGCCCTGGGCACCGAGCCCGCGGGGGCGGATGACCTCGACGAGGCCGTCACGGTCATGGTCGAACGGCTCGACCGCGTCGCGGCGGACGTCCCGGCGCTCGCCGTCCACGTGCCCGCGCTCCGCGAGACGTTCGAGGCCGTGCGGTCCATCACGAGCCCCGTCGAGATGCAGTACGTCCACGGCGACCTGCACCTGGGCCAGGTGCTGCGCACGCTCAGCGGTTGGCTGCTGCTGGACTTCGAGGGCGAACCGGCGGCCTCGGTCGCCGAGCGCTCCCGACTGCGGTCGGCGCTGCGTGACGTCGCCGGCATGCTGCGCTCCTTCGACTACGCCGCGCAGCAGCTGCTGGTCGGGCGAGCGGACGACCCCGTGCTGACCGACCAGGCCATGAGCTGGGCCCGCCGCAACCGCGACGCGTTCTGCGAGGGCTACGCCGAGGTCGCGGGCACCGACCCGCGCGACGAGGCGGTCCTGCTGCGGGCCTTCGAGCTCGACAAGGCCGTCTACGAGGTGTCCTACGAGCACGCCAACCGGCCGGACTGGCTCTCGGTGCCGCTGGCCTCCATCACCCGCATCATGACCGAAGGCAGCTGAGATCACTCATGACTGACGCAACCTCGAGCCACACCTGGCCCGCCGCGATCGGCGAGCTCGACCTCCACCTCATCGGCGAGGGCCGCCACGAGCGGCTCTGGGACGTCCTGGGCGCGCACGTCCGCACGTACGACGGCCCCGACGGCCCCGTCTCCGGCACGTCCTTCGCGGTCTGGGCGCCCCACGCGCAGCAGGTGCAGGTCATCGGCGACTTCAATCATTGGGGCGGCGACGACCACCCGATGCGGCGCATTGGTTCCGGCGTCTGGGATCTGTTCGTCCCGGGTGTCGCAGCCGGCACGGCCTACAAGTTTCGCATCCAGGGCGCCGACGGGCACTGGCGTGAGAAGGCCGACCCGATGGCCTTCGGCACCGAGGTGCCGCCCGCGACGGCCTCGGTCGTCACGGACTCCCAGCACGTCTGGAAGGACGATGCCTGGCTCGCGACGCGCGAGCAGACGTCCCCGCTGACCTCGCCCATGAGCATCTACGAGGTCCACCTCGGCTCGTGGCGTCCCGGCCTCGACTACCGCGAGCTCGCCGACGAGCTGGGCGACTACCTGGCCGAGATGGGCTTCACGCACGTCGAGCTCATGCCCGTCGCGGAGCACCCGTTCGGCGGGTCGTGGGGCTACCAGGTCACGTCGTACTACGCGCCGACCTCCCGGTTCGGCTCGCCCGACGACTTCCGCTGGTTCGTCGACCAGCTGCACCAGCGCGGCCTCGGCGTCATCGTCGACTGGGTGCCCGCGCACTTCCCGAAGGACGAGTGGGCGCTCGCGCGCTTCGACGGTGCGGCGCTGTATGAGCACCCGGACCCGCGCCGCGGCGACCAGCCCGACTGGGGCACGCACGTGTTCGACTTCGGCCGCCACGAGGTGCGCAACTTCCTCGTCGCGAACGCGCTGTACTGGTTCGAGGAGTTCCACCTCGACGGGCTGCGCGTCGACGCGGTCGCGTCGATGCTCTACCTCGACTACTCCCGCAACGACGGGGAGTGGGTGCCGAACATCCACGGCGGCCGCGAGAACCTCGAGGCCGTGCAGCTGCTGCAGGAGCTCAACGCGACGGTCTACAAGCACCACCCGCACGTCATGATGATCGCCGAGGAGTCGACCGCGTGGCCCGGCGTCAGCCGCCCGACGAGCGCCGGCGGGCTCGGCTTCGGCTTCAAGTGGAACATGGGCTGGATGCACGACACGCTCTCCTACCTCGGCCACGACCCGATCCACCGGTCGTACCACCACGGAGAGATGACGTTCTCGATCGACTACGCGTTCAGCGAGAACTTCGTCCTGCCGCTGTCGCACGACGAGGTCGTGCACGGCAAGGGCTCCCTGTGGGGGCGCATGCCCGGCGACGCCTGGAACAAGGCCGCCGGCGTGCGCGGCCTGCTGGCCTTCATGTGGGCGCACCCGGGCAAGCAGATGCTGTTCATGGGTGGCGAGTTCGGGCAGGAGTCGGAGTGGGCCGAGTCCGGCTCCCTCGACTGGCAGCAGCTCGAGGACCCTCTGCACCTGGGCATCCTGCACCTCGTCACGGACCTCAACACGCTATACCGCTCCGCACCGGCGCTGTGGACGATCGACGACCGTCCCGAGGGCTTCCGCTGGATCGACGCGAGCGACACCGCGGGCAACGTCATCGCGTTCCTGCGCATCGGCTCGGACGGATCGCAGATCGCCTGCATCGCCAACTTCGCGGGGGAGCCGCACCACGACTACCGGATCGGCTTGCCGTCGGCCGGCACGTGGCGTGAGGTGCTCAACACCGACGCCGGCGTCTACGGCGGGTCAGGCGTCGGCAACCTCGGCGCGGTCGAGGCCGAGGACGTGCCGATGCACGGCTTCGACGCCTCCGCGGTGCTCCAGCTCCCGCCCAGCGGCGTCCTCTGGCTCGCGCCCGACGCCTGACGGCAAACCGCGGCGGCCGACGACGGCGCCGGGGTCAGTGCACGTGGGCGGAGAGCACGACGCGCTGGAGGACGCGCAGCGATCCGGTGACGGAGCGCTCGACGAACTCGCCACTGTCGAGGGCGGCGCGGTAGATCCGGTACGGGGCCTGGCCGCCGTCGGCCGGATCGGGGAACACGTCGTGGATCACCAGCGCGCCGCCGAGGCGCACGTGCGGCGCCCAGCCGCGGAAGTCGGCCTGCGCGGCCTCGTCGGTGTGGCCGCCGTCGACGAACACGAGATCCAGGGGTGTCTGCCACCAGCGGGAGATCGCCGACGAGCGGCCGAGCATGGCCACCACGACGTCCTCGAGACCCGATGCCGCGATCGCCCGGCGGGCGAAGGGGAGCGTGTCCATGAGGCCCGTCTCGGGGTCGACGAGCGAGGGGTCGTGGTACTGCCAGCCGGGCTGCTGCTCCTCCGAACCGCGGTGGTGGTCGATCGTCACGACGGTCGACCCGGTCACCGACGCGGCGTGCGCGAGGTAGATCGTCGACTTGGCGCAGTACGTCCCGATCTCGAGCGCGACGCCGCCGTCGAGGTGCTCGACGGCCGCCGCGTGCAGCGCGAGGCCCTCGTCGGCGGGCATGAAGCCGCGCGTCGCCTCGACGAGCTCGGCGAGCCGAGGCGGGAACTCCGTCACAGGGGGCATGGGTCGCTGACCTTCCAGTCGCACAGGGGGAGCCCGACGCCCCGGAACAGGCCGCTGCCACGGGTCGTCCTCGACAGGGCATCGGCGGCCAGGACGACCGTCGCGGCGGTCCAGGTGGTGCGCTCGACGGGCCACCGCACGTCGTCGTCGTAGACGAGACCGGTCCAGTACGAGCCGTCGGCCTCGCGCAGGTGCTGCATCGCGGCGAGCTGCGTCCGGGCCTCCTCGGCACGGCCCAGCACGTCGAGCGCGAGCACGAGCTCGCACGTCTCGGCGCCCGTCACCCACGGATTGGTCGACACGCAGCGCGACCCGAGCCCCGGGACGACGAACTCGTCCCACCGTGCGTCGATGCGCGCCGCGGCGACGTCGTGGGGGAGCGCCCCGCCCAGGACGGGGTAGTACCAGTCCATCGCGTGAACGGGCTTGGCCTCGAACAGCTCGGGGTGCTGGTCGAGGGCGTGCCGCAGCCGCGCCGCCGCGAGCTCCCAGCCAGGTCGCGTCTCGCCGACGACCTCGGCGAGAGCCAGCCCGCAGCGCAGGCTCAGGTGGATGCTGGCGTTGCCCGTCACGAGCGCACCGGGCACCGCGACGCCACCGGCGGACGCCCACGCGACCGCCCCGTCGGCGCGCTGCATCGTCAGCGCCGCTTCGAGACCGCGCTCGACGACGGGCCACAGCCGGTCGACGAAGTCGCGGTCGGCCGTCACCTGCCAGTGATGCCAGACGCCCGTCGCGAGGTACGCGCAGAAGTTGGA
This sequence comes from Aeromicrobium sp., assembly GCA_025964895.1. Lineage (GTDB taxonomy): Bacteria > Actinomycetota > Actinomycetes > Propionibacteriales > Nocardioidaceae > Aeromicrobium. The sequence goes on along the minus strand of JAOPXY010000208.1, from coordinate 3,451 downwards.
GTCGGTGTTGGGGTCGGTGACGACGTCATCCTCGTACCGGATGGCCCACGAGCCGTCCGGGCGCTGCGCCGACCGGCTCCACTCGTACGCGCGGACGGCGGCGTCCACGCGCCCGGTCGCGCTGAGCGCCATGGCTGCCTGCACGTGGTCCCACGGATCGGTGTGGCCGCCGTCGTGCCACGGGATCGCGCCGGACGCGAGCTGCGTCGCGGCGATCGCGTCGGCGGACTGCTCGACCAGCTCCGCTGAGATGACGCCGGCGACAGAAGGCACGCTCATCTAGAAGGGCTTGCGGAAGTAGAGCGCGACGCTCTTGCCGATCACGGGGTCGAGGGCGCGCTCGGCGAGGCGCGTCGCGGCGGGGGCCTTCATCATGTCCCACACCAGGAGGCGGTGGTACGCGCGGACGAGCGGGTGCTGGTCGCGGTCGACGCCGACGGCGCACTTGAGCCACCAGTACGGGGCGTGCAGGGCGTGCGCGTGGTGCTGGTACGTCGTCTCCAGCCCGTGCGACTCGACCTTGGCCTGCAGTGCGTCGGCCTTGAAGATGCGGATGTGTCCGCCCTCGTTGGCGTGGTACTCATCCGACAGTGCCCAGCAGATGCGCTCCGGCAGCCAGCGCGGCACCGTGATGGCCAAGATGCCGCCGGGCGCCAGAATACGCACCAGCTCAGCGATCGCCCGATCGTCCTCTGGAACGTGTTCGAGGATCTCCGACGCCAGCACGACATCGAACGTCCCGTCGTCGTACGGCATGTCGAGGATGTCGCCGACGCGGACCTGCGCGGACCCGTCCGGCGGCACCTCGCCGACCTCGACCATCGCGCCGAACATGTCGTCGACGGCCTTGAGCTCGACCTCGTCCATGTCGTACGCCGTCACGTCGGCACCGCGGCGCAGGGCCTCGTACGAGTGCCGGCCGGCACCCGCGCCGACGTCGATGAAGCGGGTGCGGGGGCCGACCCTCAGGCGGTCGAAGTCAACGGTCAGCATCGGTCGTCCTTGCGGGGGAGAAGGCGGTGGGTGAAGAAGGTGCGGTGGCCACGGCGTCGATCGCCTCGGTGTAGGCCGCCACCGTGGCCTCGGCGACGGACGTCCAGCTGTAGCGGTCGAGTGCGCGTCGCCGGCCCGCATCGCCGAGCCGCGCGCGCTCCGCAGGCGACTCGAGGAGATCGCGGATCGCGGAGGCCAGCGCCTCCGGGTCGCCCGGCTCGACGAGGACGGCGCAGTCGCCGACGACCTCCGGCAGGGCGCCGGCGCGGCTCGCGACGACCGGGGTGCCGCACGACATCGCCTCGATCGTGGGCAGCGAGAAGCCCTCATACAGCGACGGCACGCACATGATCTCGGCCGATGCGAGCAGTGCCGCGAGCTCGTCGTCGCTCAGCCCGTTCACGACATGCACGGCGTCGCCGATGCCGAGCTCGGCGATGCGACGCTCGGTCGCCCCGCCCGGCTCCAGGTGGGAGACGAGCTGCAGGTGGACGTCGTGCTCGGTGCGCACCTTCGCCAGCGCCTCGAGGAGGTGGACGACGCCCTTCAGCGGCCGGTCGGCGCTCGCGATCGCGACGATCCGACCCGGCACGCGGGTCTCCGACGGGGCGAACACGTCGGTGTCGACGCCGAGGGGCACGACGCGCATCCGTGACGGGTCGATGTCGAAGTCGGCGACCGAGTCGGCCGCGGACGTGCCGGCGACCGCGAGGACGACGGGGATGCGCCGGGCGACCCGCGCCTGCATCGGAACGAAGGAGTACCAGCGGGCGACCGAGAGCTTGCGCCGCCACGGCGCGGCGGCCAGGTCGACTCGCCGGTCGCGGCTGATGGGGTGGTGCACCGTCGCGACGAGGGGGATGCGACGCCGCATCATCGACAGCAGACCGTAGCCGAGGCTCTGGTTGTCGTGGACGATGTCGAACTCGCCGGCTCGGTCCTTGAGGATCGCGGCCGCCCGGAGGCTGAACGTCAGCGGCTCGGCGAAGCAGCCGGTGAGGGTCAGCGCGTACTCGAGCACGTCGGTCGCGCTGTGGAACTCGTCGCGGCGCGGTGTGCGGAACGGATCGGGCTCGCGGAAGAGATCGAGGCTCGGCACCTTCGTCAGGGTGACCCGCGGGTCGAGGTCCTCGGGGTACGGCTGACCGGAGAACACCTCGACGTCGTGGCCCAGCTCGACCAGACCTCGGCTGAGGTACCGGACGTAGACGCCCTGCCCACCACAATGTGCCTTGCTCCGGTATGACAGCAGCGCGATCCGCACCCGACCTCCTCGTTACTCATCGGTAGACGTCCATCATGCCGCCTGGACCCCATCACCGCGCGCACGAGGGTCGTCGGAGCGGGCTCAGGAACGGCGCGGGGGCACGGGCGGGGATCGGCGCGGGACTTTCGCACGGCACGGTCGTTGGATCGGGTGCCGCGAACGCGGGTCGGGGCATCGGACGATCCCGCACGGGACCCGAGGTCCAGAACGTGGGTGACACACGGAGCCGATGGGGCATACTGAAAAACTGAACGTGATCCGCTGAAAAACATTTGTCCGCCCGATGGGTGTCGATGAGAGGGAGTCATGACCGACTCACAGTCCAACCAGCCGGTCGAGCGCCGGCGCGCCGATCCGTTGCAGGTGGCCGCCGACATGATCGCCCAGGACGAGGGATCGTCGTTCTTCGCCACGACGTCGAACGGTCGTGAGGACGACTCCCGCACCGCACGCCGCGACGAGGGGTCGCGGCGTCCCGACCGGGCGGACTCCTCGGACAGCGCGACGGCGGAGGTCGTCAGCCCGCGTGCGGGTCGCGCCGCGGCCCGGGCGGCGCGTCAGGCCGCGGCCGAGAAGCGTCGGTCCGAGCGCGCCGCGGCGAAGGCGTTCGCCGCGTCGAAGCGCCAGGGCGTACGGGGCGCGGGCGCCTCCACGGACTCCTCCGCCGACAGCGGGGACGTCGCCCCGCAGGATCCCGCGGAGCCGACGCTCGCCCAGAAGCTCGACGCGGCTCGCGAGGCGGTGGCGACCCCGCCGGACCGGCTCGACATCGAGCCGCAGCTCGAGGAGACCCGCACGTTCGAGGCGGTGACTGAGGACGCCGAACCCATCGCGACGGAGACCCCTGCGGCCTCCCCGTTCAGCCGGTTCGGTGGCGTCCCGACGGCGGCCGCGTTCACGGACGAGAAGCCGCGGCAGCCGTCCGCCGAGACGTCCGACGCGTCCGAACAGCCCGATGCCCAGCCCGATGCCCAGCCCGATGCCCAGTCCGATGCCGAGCTCGAGGTCCAGTCCGAGGTCCAGTCCGACGCCCCGTCCGAGCCGGTCGTGGTGGAGGAGCGCGTCGTCGAGACGATCGTCAACGAGGCGCCGGAACCGAGTCCCGAGCCGGAGGCGTCGCCGGAGCCGGAGGCGTCACCCGAGCCCGAGCGGTCCCCGGTGGCCACCGCGTCGACCGAGGCCGCGGCCCCG
>JAOPXY010000192.1 GCA_025964895.1 Aeromicrobium sp. | reverse complement strand
GCGGCGTCCTCGTCGGTGACGGCCCGCAGGCGCGGCTTGGGCGGGGCGCCCGACGTCGGTGCCGCCGACGCGGCGGCGGGCTTGCGGGGAGTCGTCGGGGTGCTCGCCGGTCGCGAGGGGTTCTTGGCCTTCGCGGCGGGCTTGCGCGCGGGAGCACCACCGGCGAGCGATCGGGCCGCCGCGGACGGCGACGTCGCGCGATTGCCCCGCCCCGGCTTGCCGCCGGAGCCGATCGTCTTGCGGTCGTCGGTCATCGCCTGGCTCCCATCGACGACATGATCCCTGGTCGGAGCGTCGAACGGAAGTCCTCCAGGACCTCTTCGGACGTCCGGGTCAAGTCGTAGCCGAAGATATCGCGCAGCGCCGTGGTGTCGATGGCCCGGCCGAACGTCAGCAGCCGGTGCAGGTTGGGAGGGATGTCCGATCCCATCGCCCGGATGAACCTGCGGGCGGCGATGGCGAAGCCGATCGGCGGCAGCGGCACGAGCGGCCGGCCAAGCCGGCGCGCGGCCTGGCTCAGCAGCACCACGCCGTCGCCGGCGGCGTTGAACGTGCCCGGCCGGTCGTGGACGACGGCCTGGGTCAGGATCTCGAGTGCGTCCTCGAGGGCCAGGAACTGCAGCCGGGGGTCGAAGCCCAGCACCGACGGCAGCACCGGATTGATGAAGTAGTTGCCCAGCGGCGTCGGGACGCGCAGGTCCAGCACCTGGGCGGCACGGATCGTCGTGATGAGGACGTCCGGCCGCCGGCGCGCGAATCCGCGCACGTACGACTCGACCTCGACGATGTCCTTCGGGAAGCCGGAGCGGACGCCGTTGCGGGCCAGGAGCGACTCGCTGAAGACCGCGGGATCGCGCGGCGACGAGCCGTACACCGCCGCGGACGAGCCCAGCACGAGCTTGCCGACCTGGGACGAGCGCTGGCAAGCGGCCAGCAGCTGCATCGTCCCGATGACGTTGAGCTCCTAGCCGCTGATGCGGCCCCGCATCGGCGGGTTGACGTCGAGGTGGCCGACGGTGTCGACGTCCTCGACCGCTATGACCTTGCCGATGACCGGGGTGCGGATGTCGGCCCGGACGAACTTGACGCCACCGAGATCGGCGTCAGGCAGGGTCGTGTCGATGCCGACGACCCGGTCGATGCCGCCGTCCTCGCCCAGAGCGGCGAGCCGTCGCGCGTACATGGACGCGAACGGGCCCGCCACGCCTGTGACAAGGACGACCCGGCTCATGGCGTTGGTGGCCTACTTGCCCAGACGACGGCGCTGCACTCGGGTGCGCTTGAGCATCTTGCGGTGCTTCTTCTTCGACATCCGCTTGCGACGCTTCTTGATGACTGAACCCACGGGTCACTACTCAATTCTTGTTGGCCACGCGTGCGTGGCTGGTGTGCACTTGAGACTGGTCGCCGCCCCGGCCGGAGGAGACCTGAGGAAATGGCCTCTGCTCGTCGGTGCTGGCTGCGCCTCAGCCTACACGTCATCGTCGGACGGCCAGAGGGCCGACCGGCGGTGTGGACGGGACGGTCCCGCGGAGCGGATGGGTCAGCCGGCCTGGAAGTATGACTTGCCCAGGAACTCTTCTACGGCGGCCTCGGGCACGCGGAACGAGCGGCCCACGCGGACGGCCTCGAGCTCTCCGGAGTGGACGAGTCGGTAGACCGTCATCTTCGAGACGCGCATCTGCGTGGCCACTTCGGCGACGGTCAAGAACGTCGGTCCGGTTGCCATGGTCCACCTGCTTCCTGAGGGGCACGCGCGCTCTCTGGCTTCCCCACCAGAGAAACAGCGCGCGTGCCTTGGTCGAGACTAGTGCCTCGCGAGGTCGCAGGGACAGTGGTTGTCCAAAACTCCTCGGAACGACCTGTCAGGAGCGGGTCGTCAGGGCATCGGGTCGAGCCCGTTGAGAGGGAAAGCGGCCTCCCGCGTCGCATGGATCGACCGGTCCAGCCAGCTCGCCGGATCGTAGCCGTGCTCCCACGGCCGGTACCCGACCGCGCGGCCGTCGGTCATGCGCTGGGGGCCGGGGGCGCCGCGCAGCTCCTCGATGTGAGTCCGCCACCTGGCCGGCGTCAGCGTCGTCGGGTCCAGCGGTGTGCCCGCCACGATCGCCAGCAGGTGTGCCCACGCCCGCGGGACGACGTCCATCACGGCGTAGCCGCCGCCACCCATCGCGACCCACTTGCCGTCGCACAGCTCGTCGGCGAGGGCGCGCAGCGCCAGGTACGACGCGCGCTGGCCGTCGACGCTCAGCATCAGGTTGGTCAGCGGATCGTCCATGTGGGAGTCGCAGCCCTGCTGCGTCACGAGGATGTCGGGCGCGAACTCGCGCACGAGCGGCGGCACGACGGCGTGGAATGCGCGCAGCCAGCCGGCGTCCGACGTGCCAGGCGGCAGCGGGACGTTGACGGCCGAGCCCTCCGCGCCCTCGCCGCCGGTCTCGGTCGAGAAGCCCGTGCCCGGGAACAGGGTCTGCGGGCCCTCGTGGATCGAGATCGTCAGGACCCTCGGGTCGTTCCAGAACATCTTCTGGACGCCGTCGCCGTGGTGCGCGTCGACGTCGACGTAGGCGACGCGCTCGGCACCGTTGTCGAGCAGCCAGCGGATCGCGAGGGCGACGTCGTTGTAGATGCAGAACCCGCTCGCGTTGCCCGGCATCGCGTGGTGCAGGCCGCCGCTGATGTTGACGGCGCGGGGCGCCTCACCGGTCCAGACCCGGCGGGCGGCCTCGACGCTGGCGCCCGCGATCAGGGCGCTGGCCTCGTGCATGTGCGCGAAGACCGGATTGTCGTCGCCGCCCAGGCCGATGGTGAGATCGGCGTAACTGGGGTGGTCGCTGAGCTTCTGGACGCGCTCGATGTAGGACGCGGAGTGGATCAGGCCCAGCTCGTCCTCCGACGCTGGCCGCGCGCCCACGACGTCGAGGCCGTCGACGATGCCGAGCTCGCGGGCCAGCGCCATCGTGAGCTCGATGCGCACGGGGGCCATGGGGTGCGACTGCCCGAAGTTGTACGTCGTCAGGTGGTCGTCGAAGACGAGTGAGGCGCGCCCGGTCATGTCGTCGAGCCTATGCCGGGCCCGAGAGCTCGGCCGATCGGGCGGCGCACGCGGCGACCCCCGCGATCAGGCCGTCCTTGACGCCGCGCTCGTCGAAGGTCGTGATCGCGGCGTGCGTCGTGCCGTTGGGTGAGGTGACCCGCCGCCTCAGCTCCTCGGCGGAGTCGTCGGACTCCGCCAGCAGCTTCGCGGCACCCACGAGGGTCTGGGTCGCCAGCACGCGGGCCGTCTCGGGGTCGAGTCCCTCGGCGACTCCCCCGGCGATCATCGCCTCGACGAGGTAGAACACGTAGGCGGGACCCGAGCCCGACACGGCCGTCACGCCGTCCTGCTGGCTCTCGTCGACGACGACGACCCTGCCCCCGGACTCGAGCAGCCCGACGACCGTGGCCAGCTGCGCGTCGGTGACGGCGGGACCGGGCGAGACGCCGAACATGCCCTCGCCGACGAGTGCCGGGGTGTTCGGCATGGCGCGGACGACGCCGACGCCGTCGGGCAGCACGGCCGCCATCGCGTCGATGCGGATGCCCGCCGCGAGCGACACGACGGTCGCGCCGGGGCTGACGTGCTCGGCGATCTCGGTCAGCAGGGCGGGGACGTCCTGCGGCTTGACGACGAGCAGCACCACGTCCGCGCCCGTGACAGCGTCGGCGTTGCCGAGCACCTCGACCCCGTGCCGCTGGCGCAGCTCGGCGGCCCGGTCTTCGCGCTTCTCGCTGATGACGACGTCCCCCGTGCCGTGACCGGCCGACAGGATCGCCGACAGGAGGGTCTCGCCCATCACGCCGGCGCCGAGGATCGCGATGCGCTGTGTCATGCGCACCACACTAGTGTCGGGGCGTGCGCCTGCGTCCCGACCCGTTCATCGTGGCCCTCCTGGGCGCGGCGATCGTCGCGTCGTTCCTGCCGGCCACCGGTGTCGTGCTGGACGTCCTGCGGTGGGCGTCGGTCGTCGCGATCGGCCTGCTGTTCTTCCTGTACGGGGCGCGCCTGTCGACCGCGGAGACGATGGCGGGGCTGACCCGCTGGCAGCTGCACGTCGTGATCTTGTCGACGACGTACGTCGTGTTCCCGCTGCTCGGCCTGGCGACCCAGCTGCTGCAGGGCAATCTGCTGCGGCCGTCGCTCGCGACCGGGGTGCTGCTGCTGTGCCTCGTGCCGTCGACCGTGCAGTCGTGCATCGTCTACACCCGGATCGCGGGCGGCAACGTCGCCGGTGCGGTCGTGAGCGCCTCGATGTCGAACCTGCTGGGCGTGTTCCTGACGCCTGCCCTCGTCGCGCTGCTCATGACCTCCGACGCGCGGATCGACGCAGGGTCGATCATCCGGATCGTGCTGCAGCTGTTCGTGCCGTTCGTGCTGGGCCAGCTGCTGCGCCCGCTCGTCGGCGGCTTCGTCGCCCGGCAGGACGACCGGCTCAAGGTGTTCGACCGCGGCAGCATCGTGCTGGTCGTGTTCGTCGCGTTCAGCGAGGGCGCCGAGGCCCACATCTGGTCGTCCCTCAGCGTGTGGTCGGTGCTGGCGGTCGCTCTCGTGTGCGCCGTCCTCCTCGCCGTCGCGATGGGCGGGATGGTGCTGGTCGGCCGGGTGCTGCGGTTCCCGCGGCCGGACCGGATGGCGATGCTGTTCTGCGGCTCGAACAAGTCCCTGGCCAGCGGCCTGCCGATCGCGTCGGTGCTGTTCGCCGGCGACACCGTCGCCCTGATCGTCCTGCCGCTGATGCTGTACCACCAGCTGCAGATCATCGCCGGCGCCGTCCTGGCCGGCCGGCTCACGCCCTCGGGCTGAGGACGGTGGGGTGGGGCGGTGGATCAGACACCTGTCGGGGCAGCTCATAGGTGTCGGCGCCACCGCCGCCTGACGGGATACGTGCCCCAGCCACCGCCACGCGCCGGGAAAGGTGCCTCAGCCACCGCCCCACACCCAGCGGGGTCAGGCCATGGCGTGGAGGCGGGTGAAGGCGAGGGCCTCGAGGAGATCGGTCTCGCGTTCGGCCTGGTCCTTAACCTTGCGGGTGTTAATCTCGACGACGATCTCGCCGTCGAAGCCGGAGGCCGCGACCGCCTCCAGGAACTCCTTGCACGGCTGCGTGCCACGGCCCGGCACCATGTGCTCGTCCTTGGCCGAGCCGGAGCCGTCGGCGATGTGCACGTGGGCGAGCCGGTCGCCCGCCGCCGCGGCCATCGCGACGGGGTCGCCCCCCGCGGTCGAGCTGTGGGACAGGTCGAGCGTGACGTGTGCGTAGTCCTGCTCGACGGGGTCCCAGCCCGGCGCGTACGCCTGGAACTCGCGCTTGCCGGTGCGCCACGGGTACATGTTCTCGACCGCGTAGGTGATGCCGTGCTCGGCCTCAAGGTCGGCGATGCCGTCGACGAAGGTGCGCGCGTAGTCGCGCTGCCACCGAAACGGCGGGTGCACGACGACGACCGACGCCCCCACCTCGTGCGCCATCTCGGCGCTGCGATGCAGCTTGCCCCACGGATCGGCGCCCCACACCCGCTGGGTCACGAGCAGGCACGGGGCGTGCACCGACACGACGGGCATCTCGTGGAACGCGCTGAGCGCCTTGATCGCGGTGATGTCGGCGCTCACGTCGTCGATGCCGACCATGACCTCGACCCCGTCGTAGCCCAGCCGGGCCGCCGCCTCGAAGCCGCTGGCCGTCGATCCCGGGTAGACCGATGACGTCGACAGCGAGACACGGATCGGGACAGCCACGATTCCCACTCTAGGCGGTGGGCCTCAATGCGGCGCCGGGGCTCACAGGTGGTCGAGGTGCTCCAGGAGGACACCCTCGCGCAGCGCCCAGGGGCAGATCTCGAGCTCGGTCAGGGCGAACAGGTCCATCGTCGCCTCGGCCACGATCGCGCCGGCCTGGATCTGGTGCGCGCGGTCGAGGGAGACACCGGGGAGCCGGCTGACCGCCTCGGCGGGCATCGTGCGGAGGTCGTCGACGAGGGCCGACAGGTCGTTCTTGCGCAGCACGCGCCGGACGTACTGCCCGTCGGACGACGGGGCCGAGCCGCAGATGCGGGCCAGCGACCGGAAGGTCTTGCTGGTCGCGACGGCCCGGTCGAAGGCACCACCGCGCAGGATCGCGCCGGCCTCGTCGGCGATCGCGGAGCGGACGAACCGTCGCAGCTCGGACGTCGTGCGGCCCGCGCCGATCCACTCGCGAGTCAGGCGGCCGGCACCCAGCGGCATCGACTGAGCGACCTCGGGCGACTCGTCGGCGCCGACGGCGATCTCGAGCGATCCGCCCCCGATGTCGAAGACGCCCAACCGGCCCGCTGACCAGCCGAACCACCGCCGCACCGCGAGGAACGTCAGGCGGGCCTCGTCCGGTCCCGCCAGCACCTGCAGGTCGAGACCGCTGACCTCGTTGACCGCGCCGATGACCTCATGGACGTTCACGGCGTCGCGCACCGCCGAGGTCGCGAACGCCAGGATCGTGGTGCAGCCCTTGTCCTCGGCCTCCGACCGGGCCTCGACGACGTACTTGACGAGGCGGCTGATGCCCTCGGCCGTGACGGCGTGGTCGCTGTCGAGCTGCTCGGCGAGCCGCAGGGGCTCCTTGTACGAGTGCGCCGCGATCGGAGGCCCACCCCTGAAGGCGTCCACGACCAACAGGTGTCCGGTGTTCGATCCGATGTCCAGGACGCCCATGCGCATATCGACATTCTCGCACCCCTCGCTCGCAAGACCAGGCGAGGCAGCGCCGGTTAGAGTTGATGAGATGCCAGAGGTCGAGATCGGGTTCCCCAGGACATTCGTGGAGTTCGGCAATCCAGCGGACGCCGACGAGGTGTTCCGCTGCGACCTCACGTGGCTGACATCCCGGTGGACCTGCATCTTCGGTCAGGGCTGCCCGGGCATCTACGCGACGAGCCCCGACGCCGGGTGCTGCACGCTGGGCGCCCACTTCGCCGACGACGAGGACGCCGAGCGCACGCGGGCGATCATGGAGCGCCTGACGCCGAGCCAGTGGGAGCACCACGACGAGGGGCACCGCGGCGGGTGGACGGAGACCGACGACGACGGCGAGCTTAAGACCCGCGCGTTCCGGGGCGCGTGCATCTTCCACAACTCCCGCGACTTCTCAGGCGGCTACGGCTGCGCGCTGCACGGGTACGCGCTCGACAACGATCTCAAGCCGCACACCACCAAGCCCGACGTCTGCTGGCAGCTGCCCCTGAGGCGCCAGTTCCGCGACGTCGACCGCGGCGACGGGACGACGTATACCGAGACGCAGATCGGCGAGTACACCCGGGCCGGCTGGGGTCCGGGGGGCGCCGACCTCGACTGGTACTGCTCGTCCAACACCGAGGCGCACATAGCGCCCGAACCCGTCTACGTGACCAATCGCGACGAGCTCACCGCTCTCATGGGTGAGGCCGGATACGCCGAGCTCGCCCGTCATTGCAGGGATCACGAGCTGCGCGGGGCCAATACACCACACCTCGCCGATCCCCCTCGATGACCCCCTGATCCGTCCGGTCGTCGGTTGGGTCAGTATGCGGTATTCATCTCGATCACGTCTCGTTCGACGTCTGATCCGACGGACTCGCGGGGACGACCGCCGAGCTCGGTCGACTCCTGAATGCCCAGTTCATCGACGGCGGCGTGCACCCGCGCTTCGGCACCCGCAACATGATCCTGCCGCTCAAGAACCGCCAGTACCTGGAGGTCGTCGAGGTGCTCGACCACCCCGCGTCCGACAAGGCCGCCTTCGGCAAAGTCGTCCGCGAGCGCTCCGACGCCGGCGGCGGCTGGATGGCCTGGTGCGTCTCCGTCGACGACATGAGCGAGGTCGAGCGTCGCATCGGCCGTCACGCGGTCCCCGGCAACCGGCACCGCCCCGACGGCTTCAACCTGCAGTGGCGCCAGATCGGCACCAGCAGCATGCGCGCCGATCCGCAGCTGCCGTACGTGACGTGCTGGGACATCGACCCGTCCGAGCATCCGTCGCAGATGGCCGAGTCCGAGATCGAGCTCGTCGCGATCGACATCGCCGGCTCCCCGAACCGCCTGTCCGAGTGGCTCGGCGAGCCCGCCGTCGACGCGCTCGAGACGATCGACGTCAACTGGACCGCGCCGCACGGCCTGCCCGGCGTCATGGCCGTGACGTTCCGGACCCCCGCCGGGGACGTGCGCGTCTAGGGGTGCTCGTCAGGCGGCGGAACGGCCGGTGCGCTGCTGGTGGGCCAGCTCGAGCTGCGGCGCGACGTCGGTGAGGCGGCCGCGGCTCCACATGCGGTGCACCACGACTCCCGCGAGCACCGATCCCACGGCACCCAGCGACATGTCGCTCAGCGTGTCGGCGTAGGCGCCGAGCCGTTCGGGCGACCAGCGCAGGAACGCGAAGTACTCCGCGATCTCCCACACGAGGGCCGCGCTGACGCCGAACGCCAAGGACCGCTCGACGACGGCGCCGAGCGTCGAGGACCGGTGCATCGTCAGCAGGATGACCGCCGCGGTCAGCAGGCCGGTGTTGACGAGGTGCATCAGGTTGTCGAACGACTCGACCGAGTCGTAGAGGTTCAAGAAGTTGCCGAACACGTCGCTGAAGCACGCGAACGTGATGAGGAAGTCGGCCGTCCACGGGAACGAGGCCCGCTGGCGCCACCACGTGAACCAGATGTACGGGATCGCGAGCGCCGCGACGGGGTAGCCGACCGCCCGTGGCACGAGGCCCTTGCCGTCGAGATTGCCGAAGCCGGGGACGAGCAGCGCGAGCCCCAGCAGGAGGAACAGGCCGATCTTGGCCGCGATCGTCGCGGATCGGAGGACGGGCGGCGCGGGGTACCGGGTGGCCACGGCGACGGACGTCATGCCGGGAGTTTAGTCGCGAGAGGTGCCCATCCGTGCACCGGACGCACAACCCCGCGGTTCGCCGGCGCGGGCTGTCGGTACCGGCCGATACATTGGGGAGCCGGTGCGCTCACCCCGCCCGCCCCTTCACCACGTCCCCAGGAGATCCCATGGCAGCTCGTCAGCGGCTGTCCTACCGCTGCTCGAGCTGCGACGCCACGGCGTCCAAGTGGTCGGGCCGCTGCCCGCAGTGCGGCGAGTTCAACACCTTCGTCGAGCAGGCACCCGCCGGTCCCGCCCCCGGCACCAGGACGTCGACGCAGGGCGAGCGCCCAACCCGTCCGGCCCGGCGCATCACCGACGTCGACCTGTCGGCCGAGCGCTCGCGCCTGACGACGGGCCTGCCGGAGTTCGACCGGGTCATCGGCGGCGGGCTCGTGCCCGGGCAGGTGCTGCTGCTGTCGGGCGAGCCCGGCGCCGGCAAGTCGACGATCCTGCTGACGATGGCCGATCGCGTCGCCCGCAGCACCGGCAAGAAGGTCCTCTACGTGTCCGGCGAGGAGTCGATCAGCCAGATCGCCGTGCGGGCGCGGCGCATCGACGCCCTCAGCGAGGGCCTGTACCTCGCCGACGACACCGATCTCGGCACGATCCTGGGCCACATCGACGAGCACGCCACCGAGCTGGCGATGGTCATCGTCGACTCGGTGCAGACCGTCGCGTCCGCCCACGTCGAGGGACGGGCCGGCGGGGTCTCACAGGTCATGGAGGTCGCGCAGGTGCTGACGCGGGCCGCGAAGTCGCGGTCCATCCCGCTGTTCCTGGTCGGCCAGGTCACGAAGGAGTCGACCGTGGCCGGGCCCCGCGCCCTCGAGCACACCGTCGACACGACGCTGGCCCTCGACGGCGACAAGCACACCAGCCTGCGCCTCCTGCGCGCCGTCAAGAACCGCTACGGCCCGGCCGACGAGATCGCGTGCTTCGAGCAGACCGACGCCGGTCTGAAGGAGATCGCCGACCCCAGCGCCCTGTTTCGCAGTGCCCGCGACCAGCCCGTCCCGGGCACGTGCGTCACGATCACGATCGAGGGCCGGCGCGCGCTGCTGGCCGAGGTGCAGGCGCTCGTGTCGACGTCGACGATCCCCAACCCGCGCCGGGGGGTCAGCGGGCTCGACCCGTCCCGCGTCGCGATGCTGGTCGCCGTCACCGAGCGGCACGCGTCGATCAGGCTGCAGGACAAGGACCTGTTCACCGCCACGATCGGCGGCATGCGGCTGCGTGACCCGAGCTCCGACCTCGCCGTGTGCCTGGCCGTCGCATCGGCGTCGCAGGACTTCACGATCCCGGACGGATTCGCGGCCGTCGGCGAGGTCACGCTGTCGGGCGACATCCGCAGCGTCCCCATGATGGGGCAGCGCATCGCGGAGGCGTCGCGGCTCGGATACACCTACCTCCTGGCGCCATCGGGCACCCGCAAGGCCCATCCCGGCGCACAGCTCGACATCCTCGAGGTCGGCAGCCTGCTCGACGCCTTCCGCCGTCTCGCCGAGACCAACGTGCGGGGCGCGGCCCGTCCGGCCGGGGCGACGGCGTCGGCCGATTCCGGCCTCCGCGGCCCGTAGACTGTCAGCCACACCGGCGAGGGGGAACGAGATCATGGCAGCAGCGGCCGACCGCGGCACCACACCCGACGTGGCGACGCGCATGCGCGCGACCCTGACGTCCGTCGCCCCCGGCACGTCCCTGCGTGAGGGCCTCGAGCGCATCCTGCGCGGACGCACCGGCGCCCTCATCGTGATCGGTCACGACAAGGGCATCCAGGCCATCTCGACCGGCGGATTCGCCCTCGACGTGCCGTTCACCGCGACGGGGCTGCGCGAGCTCGCCAAGATGGACGGCGCGATCATCCTCGACAAGGACGCGAGCCGCATCGTCATGGCCGGCGTCCACCTGATGCCGGATCCGTCGATCCGCACCGAGGAGACCGGCACCCGGCACCGCACCGCCGACCGCGTCGCCCGCCAGACCGGCGTGCCCGTCATCTCGGTGTCGGCGTCGATGCACATCATCGCGCTGTACCTCGAGGACGTCCGCCACGTGCTGGAGGACACCGGCGCGGTTCTGGGGCGCGCCAACCAGGCCCTGCAGACGCTGGAGCGCTACCGCAACCGCCTCGACGAGGTCTCCGACGCGCTGTCCGCCCTCGAGATCGAGGACCTCGTCACGGTGCGCGACGTCTCCGCGGTCGCGCAGCGCCTCGAGATGGTCAGCCGCATCGCCGGCGAGATCGACACGTACGTCCTCGAGCTCGGCACGGACGGGCGCCTCCTCGCGCTGCAGCTGGAGGAGCTCATCGCCGGCGTCGACGCCGAGCGCGAGCTCATCATCCGCGACTACATGCCGACCGGACGCCGAGGACGCCCGCTGGAGGCCGTCCTCGCCGAGCTGGCGGCGATCGAGTCGACCAACCTGGTCGAGCTGGGCTCCGTCGCCCGCGCCCTGCGCATCGGCACCGAGGAGACCCTCGACGGTCCCCTCGCACCGCGCGGCTACCGCCTCCTGGCGCGCATCCCGCGGCTGCCGATCTCGGTCGTCGAGGGACTCATCGAGCACTTCGGCTCCCTGCAGAAGCTGCTCGCGGCCAGCATCGAGGATCTCCAGAACGTCGACGGCGTCGGCGACCTGCGGGCGCGCGGCGTCCGCGAGGGCCTGTCCCGGCTCGCCGAGTCCAGCATCCTCGAGCGGTACGTCTAGCCCGTCGGCGTGGCCGCCGGAGCGGGCGTCGTCGCAGCGGGTGTCGCCGGAGCGGGTGTGGCGGCCGGAGCCGCTGCGCTCGGCGTGGCGGCCGCGGGCGTCTTGGGCGCGGCCGGACGTGGGTCGAGCGTGAACGTCGTCTTGCCCGGTTCGCCGCCGAGCGTCCCGATCTGGATCGTGTACTTGCCCGGCGTCGCCCAGCCCTCGTTGGTGGTGCACCGGGAGCCGGAACCGCGGCCGGTCCACTGGATCGACGCGAGCGTCGACCACTGCGGCGAGATCTCGACCGGCCCGGTCAGCAGGGACGACTTGCAGACGGTCGAGTCCCAGATCGGCGTGCCGTTCGCGCTGATGACGGCGATGGCCTCCGCATCGTCCGGGGTCAGCGTGCAGGCCCGCTTCGCGGTCGAGCTCACGACGAGACCGATGTCGACGGGCCCCTTCGTCAGCTGCCCGGAGCGGACGGTCGGGGTAACGCGGACCTCCTCCGGGTCGCACGGTGTGTCGGCGGTGGTCAGTGCGACGTCGACGAGGCCATCGTCCTGCGGCTCGGGGGTCGTGGCCGCGGCCGACGGCGTCGGCGTCGGCGTCGGCGTCGCCGTCGCCGTGGGGGCGGAGGTCGTCCGGGTCGCCGCCGCGGGCTCGGCGTCGTCGCCGCGATCGGTGAGCTGAAGGACGCCCCACGCGAGCGCGATCAGGAGTGCGACGAGGAGGAGTCGTCGGCGCCAGTAGATCTCGGCTGGCAGGCGGCGCTGGGTCACGGTCTCACGATAGGCGTGCGGCCCCACGTGGGAAGATCGACGCGCCATGCCACCGTCCAGCGCTCGCCTCCCCCGCGCCGATCTCGCCCGGTTCCACGACGACGTCATCGCGTGGTTCGGCCGCGAGGCCCGCGACCTGCCGTGGCGCCGCGATGCGTCGGCGTGGGCCGTCATGGTGTCGGAGTTCATGCTTCAGCAGACGCCAGTGGCCCGCGTGCTGCCCGTCTACGCGGCGTGGATGGCGCGCTGGCCGACACCGGCAGACCTGGCGGCGGAGCCGACCGGTGAGGCCGTCCGCGCCTGGGGACGGCTCGGCTACCCGCGGCGGGCCCTGCGGCTGCACGCGGCGGCGGTCGCGATTGTCGAGCGGCACGGCGGAGAGGTGCCCGCATCGATCGACGAGCTGCGGACCCTGCCGGGTGTCGGCGAGTACACCGCGGGCGCGATCACGTCATTCGCCCACCGCGGCCGCGCCGTCGTGATGGACACCAACATCCGCCGGGTCTTCGCGCGGGTCGTGTCGGGGGTGGAGTTCCCGGCCGCCGGCATCACGGCGGCCGAGCGCGAGCTCGCCACGGCGCTGCTGCCGGCCGAGGACGCGCACGTCTGGGCGGCCGCGACGATGGAGCTGGGCGCCCTGGTCTGCACGGCGCGGTCGCCGCGGTGCGTCGAGTGTCCCGTCGCGTCGCTGTGCCGTTGGCGGGCGGCGGGCTACCCCGCGCACGACGGTCCGGCGCGCCGCGGCCAGGCGTGGGACGGGACGGACCGGCAGTGCCGCGGCCGGCTCATGGCCGTCCTGCGCGAAACCGATGCCCCCGTGCCCAAGACGATGCTGGACGTCGTGTGGCCCGACGCCCGTCAGCGCGAGCGCTGCCTCGACGCCCTGGTGGCCGACGGTCTCGTCGAGCCGATCACCGATGAGAGCTACGCACTGCCCACATGACGCAGAAATGCGGGCTCCTGCACCGTCCCCCGGAGGCAATGTGATGCAGAAGCCCGCAGATCTGGGTTGGACTTACTCGGCTGCGGCTTCGACGGCCGGGGGCACGTCGGGCATCTCCAGCTCGAGCTCGGCCTTGTTGCGGCCCTCGAAGGTGAAGACGGCTTCCGAGCCCGTCCCCTCGACACCGACGATGACGATCTGACCGGCGCGCAGCTCACCGTAGAGCAGCTTCTCGGCCATGACGTCCTCGATCTCGCGCTGCACCGTGCGACGCAGCGGACGAGCACCCAGCACCGGATCGAAGCCCCGCTTGGAGAGCAGGTCCTTCGCCTCCATCGTGAGCTCGATGTTCATGTCCTTTTCCGCGAGACGCTTCTCGAGGGACCCGATCATCATGTCCACCATCTGCAGGATCTCGTCCTGCGTCAGCGGCGGGAAGACGATGATCTCGTCGACACGGTTGAGGAACTCGGGCCGGAAGTGCTGCTTGAGCTCGATCGACACGCGCTCCTACATCTTGTTGTACGACCCCGCGGTGTCGCCGGCCTGGCTGAAGCCCAGGTTGACGCCCTTGGAGATCTCCCGCGCACCGAGGTTCGTCGACATGATGACGACGGCGTTCTTGAAGTTGACGACGCGTCCCTGACCGTCGGTCAGGTGACCTTCCTCGAGCACCTGCAGCAGCGAGTTGAAGATGTCGGGGTGAGCCTTCTCGATCTCGTCGAACAGGACCACCGAGAACGGCTTGCGGCGCACCTTCTCGGTGAGCTGGCCGCCCTCCTCGTAGCCGACGTAGCCCGG
Organism: Aeromicrobium sp.; assembly: GCA_025964895.1. Taxonomy (GTDB): domain Bacteria; phylum Actinomycetota; class Actinomycetes; order Propionibacteriales; family Nocardioidaceae; genus Aeromicrobium. The sequence goes on along the minus strand of JAOPXY010000192.1, from coordinate 277 downwards.
AGGCGAGCCGAACAGGCGCGAGACGGTGTGCTTCTCGCTGTACTCGGACATGTCGAGCTGGATGAGGGAGTCCTCGTCGCCGAACAGGAAGTTCGCCAGCGCCTTGGACAGCCACGTCTTGCCGACGCCCGAGGGCCCGGCGAAGATGAACGATCCACCGGGACGCTTCGGGTCCTTCAGACCCGCCCGCGTGCGACGGATCGCCCGCGACAGGGCCTTGATGGCCTCGTCCTGGCCGATGACCCGCTCGTGCAGCTCGGCCTCCATGTTGAGCAGG
>JAOPXY010000119.1 GCA_025964895.1 Aeromicrobium sp. | reverse complement strand
GCCAGGAGCACCTGCGCGACATCCACCACGTGCCGGAGTTCGACCGGCTCGAGATCGAGCACTTCTTCACGGTCTACAAGGACCTCGAGCCCGGCAAGTCCGTCGAGGGCTCGACCTGGACCGGACGGGTCGAGGCCGAGGCCGAGATCCAGGCCAGCTACGACCGCTTCCGCGACAACGGCGGCTACTGAGCAAACCGGTCGGTGACACGCGGCGACCAACACCACGAACGGGTCGCCGACCGGCCTAATATGCTCCGGTGCCCTCGCCGCTGAAGCTGTTCGTCGCGGCCCTCGGGTCGTTCGTCCTGGTCGCCGGTCTCGCGTCCCCCGCGGCCGCCCGGCCGGCCAAGGTGGTGACCCCGTACATCACGGCGTCCTCGCCGCACACGCTCACCGTGACGTGGCCGAAGGTGTCCGCAGCCACGCGCTACACGGTCTTCATCGGCTCGACCCCGGCCCGTGCGGGCCGGTCGAACGAGACCCGGACGTCCCGGGGCGACCGCACCACCCTGAAAATCAGGGGTCTGCGCAAGAACGCCCGCTACTGCTTCACGGTGCGCGCCGTCCGGGGTGGCCAGGTGGGTCGGCGCTCCGAGGCCATCTGCGGGCACACCCTGCGCCGCAGCCTGCGCAAGACCGACTCCAAGGTGTCGGTGGCGACGTTCAACGTCTGCGCCGCGGCCGACAACTGCCGCAACTGGACGACGCAGCGCGAAGACGCGATCGTCCGGCGCATCCTCGACGCGAACGCGGACGTCGTCGCGGTGCAGGAGATCACCGGCAAGGCCGACAAGCTCGCGCAGCGGCTGCGGTCGCACGGGTACGCCCACTACACGCAGCGCGAGCGCAAGCTCGACGAGGCGATCTACTACCGGACGTCCGCGCTGGAGATGGGGATCGAGAGCCGTCCCGTCGACTCCTGCGAGGTCGAGCCGTACGCCGGGGTCGAGGACACGTCGACCTGGCGGTTCCCGCGGCACCTCGACGCCGCGACGCAGCAGTGGTACGAGTTCCGCACGAGCGGCTGGGTCACCGAGCAGGCCGTGTGCCGCACCCGCCAGATCGCCGTCGAGCAGGAGGGCCGGATCGGGTCGCCGACCGGTGCGACCGCGGCGTGGGCCGCGCTGCGGGTCAAGAAGACCGGCAAGAGGTACGTCTTCGTCTCGGCACACCTGACGTTCGGTCCCACGAAGGCTGCCGGGCGCCTGCGCGGGCGTGAGACCAAGCAGCTCATCAGCGGCGCGAAGGCGGTCGCAGGCGATGCGCCGATCATCTTCCTCGGCGACTTCAACTCATACCGGGGCGCGACCGACGACCCGCCGCGTCGCGAGATGGCGCGCCAGGGGTGGATCGACACCTTCGAGAACTCCACGACCTACACGCGGCCGTACGTCAGCAGCTCCAACGGCTGGGGCAGCCAGGTCAGGACGCCGAGCCGGTGGGGCGGACACATCGACCGGATCTTCATCCGGCCGTCGATGGGCGCGTCGAACTGGAAGATCGTCGCGAAGGTCAACAAGCGCCGCTACGTCGGCACCCGGGCATCCGACCACAACCTCGTGCGGGTCACGATCCACCTTCCGTGACGTGCGACCGGGCATGACGCGGCGCACACTGGGTCGATGAAGCGCTCCTGGCGGCTCGCTCCCGCCCTCCTGCTCGCCCTCCCGCTCGCGATCGCCTCACCCGCGGCGGCCGAGCGGCCGTCCTTGACCGTCTCGGTCGTCGAGGACGGTCTCCAGCACCCGTGGGATCTGGACTTCCTGCCCGACCGGTCGATGCTCGTCACCGAGCGCGACTCCAGGCGGCTGCTGCTGCGCACGCCCGGCGGCAGCGTCCGGACGATCTTCACCGCGCCCCGCCACATGTGGGCCGGCGGGGAGACGGGGCTGATGTCGGTCGAGGTCGCCGACGACTTCGCGTCGACCCGCGGCTTCATCACGTGCCACGGCTACCGCCACGGCGGCAAGCAGGACGTCCGCGTCGTGCGGTGGCGCCTGAACCGGGCCGGCACCGGCGCGTCGTACGTCCGCACGCTCGTGTCGGGGCTGCCGTCGACGACGGGACGGCACGGCGGCTGCGCGCTGACGACCGGCGCACGCAACCAGCTGTACATCGGCACCGGCGACGCGGCGCAGGGACGCAATGCGCAGCGGCTCACGTCCGGCGGCGGCAAGGTGCTGCGCGTCGACGCCACGAGCGGGCGGCCGGTCAAGACCAATCCGTACATCCGCAGCTCGTCACGCATGAAGCAGCGCGTCTTCACCTGGGGGCACCGCAACGTGCAGGGCCTCGCGCGGCGCAGCGACGGCACCGTGTGGTCCGTCGAGCAGGGCAGCTACCGCGACGACGAGGTCAACAAGCTCATCAAGAAGGGCAACTACGGCTGGAATCCCGTGCCGCGGGTGACTGGCGACCCCTCCTACAACGAGGGCGTCGACTCGCCCATGACCGACCGCTCCCTGCCCGGCGCCCAGCGGACGGCCAAGTGGCGCTCCGGCAACCGGACGTTCGCGACGAGCGGCGGTACGTTCCTGAACGGCTCGTCGTGGGGCGACTGGCGCGGGGCGCTGGCGGTCGCGTCGCTGAAGGACGAGTCGCTGCGGCTGCTGCGGTTCAGCAGGGGCGGGTCGCTGCGCAAGACGTGGAAGCCCGTGGCCCTCGACGGCGTCTACGGACGGCTGCGCGGCGCCGTGCAGGGACCCGACGGCGCGCTCTACCTGACGACGTCCAACGGGTCGAACGACAAGATCCTGCGGGTCACCGCGCGGCCCTGACGGCTCACTGACCCCGACGCCCACGGTCAGCGCGGGGAGCCCCGGAGCAGGGCGCGCATCGTGTCGGCGAACACGCCGACGTCGATCGAGTGGTCGAGCGAGCGCAGCGTCCCCAGGCCGATGCCGAGGCTCAGCAGGGTCGTCGCGGCCTGGTCGGGGTCGATCGCGTCCTCGATACCGGCCTCGGCCGTGACCTGCCGGACGAGCTGGGCGATCGCGGCGCGGATCTCGCGGTGCCGCTTGACCAGCTCGGTCGCGACGTAGGGGCTCTGCCGGGCGATCGCGCCGAACTCGACCTCCAGCGACGTCCAGCGGGGCTGCCCGAGGCCCTCACGGGCCCAGGCCGCGAAGGCCTCGATGCGTCCGTCGAGGTCGGTGTCCTGCGTGAAGGCCGTGACGACGCCGTGGATCTGCTCCTCGTGGATGCTGTCGAGCACCGCCATGCAGAGCTGCTCCTTGCCGGCGAAGTTGGAGTACACCGCGCCCTTCGAGAAGCCCGCGCGCACCGCGACCTTGTCGAGGCTCGTCGCGGCGTACCCGTCGGCGAGGAACATCTCGCGGGCCACCTCGATGAGGCTCTCGCGGGTCTGCGCCTGGCGCTCGGCCCGCGTGACCCTCACGTTGTCCGTCGCCACGCTGTCTCCCTCGTCCGCCGAACCTGTGGTCATCGACACCCTTGCATGATACTCAGATACCGTTAGTATCTGAAATGTGATCTCCAAGGACATCGTCATCATCGGCACCGGCTTCTCCGGCATGGGCATGGCCATGAAGCTGCGCGACGCGGGCCGGGACGACTTCGTCGTCCTGGAGAAGGCCCACGACGTCGGCGGCACGTGGCGGGACAACACCTACCCCGGGTGCGAGTGTGACATCCCCAGTCACATGTACTCCTTCTCGTACGAGCTGAACCCCGACTGGAGCAAGAGCTTCTCGGGCCAGCAGGAGATCTGGGCGTACCTGCGCGGGGTCGCCGACGAGCAGGGCATCCGTCCGTACATCGACTTCGGCGTCGAGGTGACCGGCGCGTCGTGGGACGAGGACCGGCAGCGCTGGACCGTCCGCACGGCGTCCGGCGAGGACTACGAGGCGCGTGTCGTCGTCGCGGGCGTCGGCGGGCTGCACATCCCGAACGTTCCCGAGATCGCCGGCGCCGAGACGTTCGAGGGTCCCCGTTTCCACTCCGCGGCGTGGGACCACGGCGTGGACCTGAAGGACAAGAAGGTCGTCGTGATCGGCACGGGCGCCAGCGCGATCCAGTTCGTCCCGATCATCGCGCAGGAGGTGTCGCAGCTGACGGTCTTCCAGCGCACGCCGCCGTGGGTGCTGCCCAAGAAGGACAAGCCGACGCCCCAGTGGCGCAAGAAGGTCTTCGAGACCGTCCCGGGCGCGCAGCGTGCGTACCGCAACGCGCTGTACTGGGGGCTCGAGGCGCGCGCCATCGCGTTCAACGGCCACCTCGACGTGCTGCCGTTCGCGGAGAAGATCGTCACGAAGTACCTGGAGAAGAAGATCCCCGATCCGGAGCTGCGCGCCAAGCTGACGCCGGACTACCGGCTCGGCTGCAAGCGCGTGCTGCAGTCCAACACGTACTACCCGACCTTCCTCCGCGACAACGTCACCCTCAGCACCGACGGCGTCCGCGAGATCCGAACCGACGGCGTCGTCGACGGCCACGGGGTGTTCCACGAGGCCGACGTCATCATCTACGGCACCGGCTTCCACGTCATCGACGCGTTCGACTACCTCGACATCAAGGGGCGCGGCGGCGTCGACCTGGCCGCGCAGTTCCGCGAGGGCGGCGTGGAGACGTACATGGGCATGATGGTCAACGGGTTCCCGAACCTCGCGTTCATGCTGGGGCCCAACACCGCGCTGGGTCACAACTCGGTCGTGTTCATGATCGAGCAGCAGACCAAGTTCATCATCCGTCTGCTCGACGAGATGGACCGCCGCCAGGCCGCCGCCGCCGAGCCCACCAAGGAGGCGCAGACCGCCTTCAACACCGAGATCCAGCGGCTCGTCGAGAAGGGCATCTGGACGCAGGGCGGCTGCACGAGCTGGTACCTCGACAGCCAGGGCAAGAACCGGACCATCTGGCCCAAGTTCACCTTCCAGTACTGGTGGGAGACCCGCAAGGTCGACGCCCAGGCCTTCGCCTGGGAAAGCGCTGCCTGATTCCCAGGAGAACCCCGAATTCTGCCGGCGGCGGCTGCCGCACCCAGGTTCCTGACACGTCACCCCGGTTACAACAGGGGTGCGGCGCCAGGAACCTGGGTGCGGCGGGAAGATTCCGGGGTCATCCTGGGAATCTTGTGACTGACGGGACTCGAACGCGCACGAAGCAGGTCAGCGAGGACCGACGGACACGACCGTCACGGCGGCTTCGCCGATCTCGTCGCTCCTGGCCAGGTCGACGGTCGCGGTGATGCCCCAGTCGCGGTCGCCCTCGGGGTCGTCGAAGGTCTGGCGGACGGTCCACGTCGTCGGACCCTCCTCGACCATGAACAGCTCCGGGCCGCGCGAGCCCGGGCCGGTGCCGATGTTCGTCGCGAATCCGGTGACCGCGGGGTACTCCTCACGGTAGGCCGCCATGGCCTCCATCCACGCCGGCTCGTCCCAGTCGCTCTCGGGCTCGAGCGCCGCGAGCTCGGTCCAGCGGCCGAACGCGGCCAGCTCGACGCGGCGGAACATCGCGTTGCGCACGAGCACCCGGAACGCCCGCGGGTTGCCGGTGACGGGCCGCGGCGTCTCGGACGCCATCGCCTGCGGACGCACCTCCAGCGGGTCGACGCCCGGCGCGATCAGCTGTTCCCACTCATCGAGCAGGGAGGAGTCGGTCTGCCGGACGAGCTCGCCGAGCCACTCGGTGAGGTCCTCGAGCTCGGTGTTGCGGGCCTTCTCGGGCACCGTGCGGCCCAGGGTCTTGTAGACGTCCGACAGGTAGCGCAGCACGAGACCCTCGGAGCGGGCGAGCTGGTAGTCGCCGATC
>JAOPXY010000129.1 GCA_025964895.1 Aeromicrobium sp. | reverse complement strand
GGACGACCTCGTCCTCGATGACCCGCCACAGCATCGAGTACTGCGGCTGGCTCGAGATCAGCGAGATGCCCAGGTCCCGGGCGAGGGCGTGGCCCTGGCGGATCTGCTCGGCGGTCCACTCCGAGACGCCGATGTAGAGCGCCTTGCCCGACCGGACGACGTCGGCAAAGGCCTGCATCGTCTCCTCCAGCGGCGTCTCGACGTCGAAGCGGTGGGCCTGGTACAGATCGACGTAATCGGTCTGCAGACGGGTCAGCGAGCCGTTGATCGACTCCATGATGTGCTTGCGCGACAGCCCGGAGTCGTTCGGACCGGCCGGACCGGTCGTCCAGTAGACCTTGGTCAGGATCTCCAGCGACTCGCGGCGCTGGCCCTGCAACGCCCGACCCAGCACCGACTCGGCCTTGGTGTTGGCGTAGACGTCGGCGGTGTCGAAGGTCGTGATGCCCTCCTCCAGTGCCTGCTTCACGCAGGCCGTGGCGGCGTCCTCCTCGACCTGTGATCCGTGGGTCAGCCAGTTGCCGTAGGCGATCTCCGAGATCTTGAGACCGCTGTGTCCGAGATATCGATGTTCCATGGGTCCAACGTACTCAGGCCACCTGTCCGAGGACGAGAGGCAGCACAGCGCCGGCGCCGTTGCGGCGCAGCTCGCGGGTCGCGACGGTCAGCGTCCAGCGGCTGTCGACGCGGTCGTCGATCAGCAGGACGGGCCTGCCGCCGAGCCCCTGCAGGCTTGACGCGAGCTGGGGCCCGACGGCGAGCTGCCCCCACACGTCGGCCAGGCGATAGGCGCTGTTGCCACCCGGGCCGCCGCGGGAGCCGTCCCCCACGAGATCGAGGGCGCCGAGGTCCTGCAGACGGCCGATGCCGGCGATGCCCTGCGCGAGCGAGGTCACGAGCTGCGGACGTGAGCGCGACGGGATGCTGACGACGGCGACGGGGCGCTCGGCCCACCCCCAGTCCTTCAGCACGCGCACGCACGCGCCGAGCAGCTCGTCGGTGACGGGTCCGTCCGGGGTGCCTGCCGCGAACAGCTCGCGCAGCACCCCGCCCCAGCCGAGGTCGGTCAGTCGCGCCACGGCGCGTCCGGTCTCGGCCCGGTCCTCGACGGCGATCTTGCCCTTCGCCTCGACCCCCAGCCGTTCCGCGCCCGTCGGCCACTGCGCTCGCGGCTCGATCTCGACGCCGACCTTGTCGAGGGTGCTGGACGCGACCTGGGACGCGCCGGCGTCGACGCCGGTCGGGTACCAGGGCGTCGTGCAGTTGTCGCAGCGTCCGCACGCCGATGCCGTGGGGTCGTCCAGATCGCGCTGCAGCATCTCCATGCGGCACGTCGAGTCGCGCTCGTACGTCAGCATCGACTGCTGCTCGGCGGCCCGCGCCTCGGCGATGCGCTCGTACCGCTCGCGGTCGTAGACCCACGGCACGCCCGTGGCCGTCCACCCGCCCTGCACCCGGCGCACCGCGCCGTCGACGTCAAGCACCTTGAGCAGGAGCTCCAGCGGCGAGCGGCGGATGTTGACCCGCGACTCCAGCGCCGGAGTCGACAGCGTGCCTTCACCGAGCGCGTCGATGACGGCGGCGGCGCGTTCCTCGCTGGGCATCGACGACGTCGCGAAGTACGACCAGATGTCGCGGTCCTCGCGACCGGGCAGCAGCAGGACGTCGGCATTGTCGGTCGCGCGGCCCGCACGTCCCACCTGCTGGTAGTAGGCGACGGGCGACGACGGGGCGCCGAGGTGGATGACGAAGCCGAGATCGGGCTTGTCGAATCCCATGCCGAGCGCGCTGGTGGCGACGAGCGCCTTGAGCTGGTTGTCCTTGAGCTGCTGCTCCAGCTGCTCGCGCTCTTCGGGATCGGTGCGCCCGGTGTACGCGCGGACCGTGTGGCCGCCCTCGCGCAGCAGTCGGGCGGTGTCCTCGGCGGCCGACACCGTGAGGGCGTAGATGATGCCGCTGCCGGGCAGCTCGGCCAGATGGCTGAGCAGCCAGCCGAGCCGGTCACGGGCGCCCGGCAGCTCGAGCACGCCGAGGCGCAGCGATGTCCGCGCCAGCGAGCCGCGGATCGTCAGCACGTCGCCGGCACTGCCCAGCTGTTCGGCGACGTCGGTGACGACCCGGGCGTTGGCCGTCGCGGTCGTGGCCAGGACCGGCAGGTCGTCCGGCAGCTTCGCGATGAGCTCGGCGAGCCGGCGGTAGTCGGGACGGAAGTCGTGGCCCCAGTCGGAGATGCAGTGCGCCTCGTCGACGACCAGCATGCCCATGCGCTCGACCAGTGCCGGCATCTGCTCGTCGCGGAACCGCGGGTTGTTGAGCCGCTCGGGCGACACCAGCAGGATGTCGACCTCGTCGGCCGCCAGCTTCGCGCGCGTCTCCTCCCACTCGTGCGGGTTGGCCGAGTTGATCGCCACCGCCCGGACGCCCGCGCGAGCGGCAGCGGCGACCTGGTCGCGCATCAGCGCCAGCAGGGGCGACACCAGCAGCGTCGGGCCCGCGCCGCGCTGGCGCAGCAGGAGCGTCGAGATGAAGTAGACCGCCGACTTGCCCCACCCCGTGCGCTGCACGACCAGCGCCCGGCGGTGCCCGTCGACGAGCGCCGTGATCGCCTCGAGCTGCCCGTCGTGGAACACGGCGTCGACGCGACCGGTGAGGCGTCGCAGGGCGAGGGTGGCATCGGTCTGCGTCGAACCGGTCTCGGTGGTCATCCGCCCATCGTGTCAGGCGGCTCCGACACGGCCCGTCAGCGGAGCTTGATGAGCTGATGTCCCGTCGGTTCCTTGTCGACGTCGCCTTGCACGACCAAGGCGTATCCGTTGCCCATCAGGCGCCAGCCGTTCTGCGACGTCGACACGTGGTGCAGGGTCGAGGTCGCGGCGTCCACCGCGTAGATCTGCGGATCGCCGTCGGCGTGCGCGACGAATCTCGCCCACCCGTCCCGCAGCTCGACGTAGCTGACGCCGTGGCGGAACGGGCCGAACGTGGTCTCGCCGTCGGTACCGGCGACCGTGACCGCGATGCCGTCCGACGCCTTCTCGCACGTGACGAGCACCTTCGACCGGTAGAACTGGCACTCGCCGCGACCGCCGCCGGTGTGGAGCTGCCGGGTCTCACCCGTCGTGGCGTCCCGGTACATCAGCGTCTTCCTGGCCATCACGAAGCTGAATCCGGTCTCGTCGGCGTCCGGTTCACTCGCCCGCAGCACGAGCTCGGACAGGGGCGCCGACCCGTCGAGCGGCACCGTCAGGATTGCGCTCCCCTTGCCCGACCGGCTCGCTGACGCCGTTCCCAAGACGACGTCGTCGCCGACGATCTCCGCGCGGCCGTCGTAGTCCAGGAAGGTGTCCTCACGAACGACGTCGTCACGGTAGGACGCGAGCAGACGCAGCTTCTTCGTCGACCGCTCGTACGAGTAGAGCGTCCACGACCCCATGCCGATGTTCGTGTCCGCGGACTCCAGCCACGTGACCCAGTCGTCGTTCACGTCGCCGCCGAGCATCTGCGTCGTGGTACCCGAGTCACGGAGCGGGGTCATGCGGATCAGCTCGCCGGCAGGACTCATCAGGACGGGCTGGGCGTACGAACCCACCGGACCCATCCTGCTGTGGTCCGCGTCCAGGTCCGGGACGGCGATGCCCCCGAAAGCCGTCCCGGCCGCGTCGACGCCGGACCAGAGCACGCGCGAAAGGTCGATCTGAGCGGGGAGCGTCGCGACGACGTCGTAGTCCTTCCCCTCCACGAGCTCCGAGGCAGAGGTCGGCGCGATGATGGGGGTCGTCGTCGTGGCGGTGGTCGGCGCCGACCGTGGCGACTCGTGCGCATCCGATGAGCAGCCCGTCAGCAGCAGCGCGGCCGCCCCGAGCGCGAGAAGGGTCGATCTCATGGGCGACATCATGTCACCGGACGGTGTCGGAACTCCTGCATCCGACGACCGCTGTCCCGTCCGTCTCGTCGGAGGTGACCGTCTGGGCGGTCAAGCCCGCGGACTCGAAGGCCGACGCGGTGAGCCCGGCCTGTCGCCGGCTCGTCTCGACCGCCAGGTGCCCGCCGGGTGCCAGCCATTGCCGCGCTCCCGCAGCGACCTGACGGTGGATGTCGACACCGTCCGCGCCGCCGTCGAGTGCGATGTGCGGCTCGTGGTCGCGTGCCTCAGGGGGCATCGTCGCGATCGCGTCGGTGGGCACGTACGGCGCGTTGACGACCAGCAGGTCGACCCGCCCTCGCAAGGAGGCGGGGAGCGCATCGAACAGGTCACCCTCGAACACCCGACCGCCGATCGGCGCGAGGTTGTGCCGGGCGCACCGCACGGCCGCGGGCTCGATGTCGCTCGCATACAGCTCGACGTCCGGCACGCGCGCGTGCAGGGCCAGTCCGACCGCTCCCGTGCCGCAGCACAGGTCGACGACGACGGCGCCGGACCCGATCAGCCGGGCTCCCTCGTCGACCAGGATGCTCGTGCGCGTCCGCGGGACGAACACGCCCGGCTCGACCACGACCCGGTGGCCACAGAACTCGGCCCACCCCACGATCACCTCGAGCGGCTCACCGGCCACCCGCCGGCGCACCATCGACTCGAGCTGCTCCGGCGACGCGGCGGACGCCGTCAGCACGTCCGCCTCCTCCTCGGCGAACACGCTGCCGGCAGATCGCAGGCGGGCGACGAGATCGCTGCCAGAAGGCGTCACTCGCGACTCACCTCGGCGAGAAGCTCCTGGTGAATCCCGCCGTGTTGCTGGTTCCGGAGTAGGCCGCATGCACCTCGTGCCGAGAGCCGGGAAGTCCCGTCAGCCGAACGGTGACCTTGCCCTTCCTGACCACGGCTGTCTGGGACGTTCCGTCGGAGGTCAGCGTCATGGTCCCGCTGGGGCGGCCGCCTGAGACCCGTCGGGTGAGGGAGAACGTCATCTCGATGAACCCGCGGCCGGACTTGTAGGTCATCTGGTTGTTGGTGGACGACTTCAGCTCGTCATCGACACCCCGGATGGTCTCCCCGCCCACGATCTCGAAGGTTCGCGACACGGACTGAGCCCCGCCACCGCGGTACTGCGACGCCCAGACATGCTTCGGGTCGTCGTAGCGCACCGCGTAGGTACCAGCGGGAAGACGACCCTTGTAGCTGAACCGACCACTCGATCGGGTGACCGCCGCACCGCCGACCTGGCCCTTGCCGATCTGACGGACCGTGACCTCGACGCCCTTCAGCGAACGGCCGGTCGTGTCCGTGACCTTCCCGGTCACGGTGGCGACAGGAGGCGCGACCTTCGTCGCCACGACGGGCGCCAGCGTCCGACGCTCGCCCGCCTTCAGCACGATGTCTGTCCCGGGCCGGTTGCGGCATTCCTCGAGCGTGCTGGTGTCGAAGTCGTAGCACTGAGCCAGGTACGCGTCGCCCTTGACGACAACTTGGAATTCTCCCGCCGCCAGCCCCTCGACCGTGAACGTTCCGTTGGACCGCACGGGCGTGGTGGAGTCGGGATAGAACTCCTGGTTCAGTGGATCAGTGTCGTTCCGCGTCTCGTTGGACGACACGTTCACCACCAGCTCCGCGGGAGATCCACCGTCGGAGCGGGCGACCGAGCCGGTGAGGATCACCGCGGGCTTCAGGCCGACCTTGCGGGTGGTCGTCCGACCCTTCTTGACGTCGACGTACCTCAAGGTCTTCGCGCCCTTGCCGGAACGGTCCGTCACCAGGACCGCGTAGAGGTACTTGGGGCCGCCATTCCATGTGCCGGACTTGACTCCGTTGAAGGAGTACCGGCCCTTGCTGTCCGTGGAGACCGTCTTCACCCGGTCGTATGCGAACGAGGAGTCGTCGAACTCGCTGCGCAGGTGTGTGTACAGCTGCACCTTCGCGTTCTTGACCGGGGACCCACTGAGCGTCACGACGCCCTTGAGCGTGCCGGTGCTGGCGGCAGCACTGGCCGGCGACGCCAGCCCGGCGAGCACCAGCGCGACGACGGACAGGACGATCGCCGCGAGCGCGGCGCGAGAGGTGTGACGTGGCTTCATGAATCCCCCGAGCTCAGACAGGCGCGGCGACCCGCCGCTCCTCGACATTAGACGCCCCCGCAGGTCAGCGACGATCAGACACGCTGTCGAAGTGGGTCGCGAGATGTGGGCGAAGAGGGCTCGAACCCCCAAGCACTCCGCTGCGCATCGGGCAGGGGGCGCCCCCACCCGAGGGGTTCTCGCGCCCCGTCCGAAATCGGTGAATGGCTCCGACCAAGGAGCGGTCGGGGCCATCCATCGATGTGGGCGAAGAGGGGCTCGAACCCCCGACCTTCCGGGTGTAAACCGGATGCTCTGACCAGCTGAGCTATTCGCCCTCAGGATCAGCGGCACACTACCGCAGACGGCGGCGCCGGCTCGCATCGACGGCGGCAGGAGAGCACAAAACCGCGGCTGCCAA
>JAOPXY010000084.1 GCA_025964895.1 Aeromicrobium sp. | reverse complement strand
ACCGCCTCGAGAACCAGGGCGACCGCTCCTACCGGCGCATCGTCGCCCACCTGTTCAGCGGCACCTACAAGTCGCTCGAGGTCCTGAAGCTCAAGGACGTCGTCGACTCCCTCGAGCACGCGATCGACGCGCTCGAGTCCGTCGCGAACACGGTGGAGCAGATCGCCGTCAAGGAGTCCTGAGTAGTGGACCTCACCCTGGCGCTGGTGATCGCCACTGTCGCCATCGCCCTCTTCTTCGACTACACCAACGGCTTCCACGACGCGGCGAACGCGATCGCGACCTCGGTCTCGACGCGTGCCCTGACGCCCCGTCTGGCCCTGCTGATGGCGGCGATCCTGAACTTCGTCGGCGCCCTGCTGGGCGTGGGGGTCGCCAAGACGATCAAGGACATCCTCACGGGATTCGAGGACATGTCGTCCAATCACGCCCTCACGGTGGTGCTGAGCGCCCTCGTCGGGGCGATCGTGTGGAACCTGATCACCTGGTACTTCGGCATCCCGTCGTCCTCGTCGCACGCGCTGATCGGCGGTCTGATCGGCGTCGGTCTCGCCGCCGGCGTGTCGGTCGACTGGGACAAAGTCATCGAGAAGGTCGCGATCCCGATGGTCGTCAGTCCCGCGCTCGGCTTCGGCGGCGCGTTCCTCATCATGCTGGCGATCATGTGGGTCTTCCGGAAGGCCAATCCGCACACGGTCAACCGCGGCTTCCGCCTGTCGCAGACCGTCTCCGCCGCGGCCCTCTCACTCGGCCACGGACTGCAGGATGCGCAGAAAACGATGGGCGTTATCGTCCTCGCACTGATCGCCGGTGGCGAGCACAGCGGCGACGACATCCCCCTGTGGGTCATCATTGCCGCGGCCAGCGCGATCTCGCTCGGCACGATGTCCGGCGGCATGCGCATCATGCGGACCATGGGGCGGCGCATCATCGCCCTCGACCCGCCGCGCGGCTTCGCGGCGGAGTCGACCGCGGCGATCGTGCTCTACGGCATGGCCATCGGTGCGCACGCGCCCGTCTCGACGACGCACACCATGACCTCCGCGGTCATGGGCGCCGGAGCGACGAAGCGGTTCAGCGCTGTGCGCTGGGGCGTCGCCCGCGGCATCATCACGGCCTGGATCATCACGATCCCCGCCGCGGCCGCCGTCGGCGCCGTGACGTACGTCGTCCTCCGCCTCGTCATCCCCGGGAACTGAGGAGTCGGTTTACCCGGTTAACCGGGTAGAAGCGAACTCCCCCGGGCGAATTCACCCGGGGGAGTTTCACATCACCCGGTTAACCGGGTAAACCACGACCCAGTTATCCGAACCGGCCCTGGATGTAGGCCTCGGTCGCGGGGTCGGTCGGGTTGGAGAAGATCGTCTCGGTGCGGCCGACCTCGATGAGGCGACCGGGCTTGCCGACGCCCGACAGGTTGAAGAACGCGGTCTCGTCGGAGACGCGCGCCGCCTGCTGCATGTTGTGGGTCACGATGACGATCGTGTACTGGCTCTTGAGCTCGTGGATCAGGTCCTCGATGACGCTCGTCGAGATGGGGTCAAGCGCCGAGCACGGCTCGTCCATCAACAGGATCTCGGGCTCCACCGAGATCGCGCGGGCGATGCACAGACGCTGTTGCTGACCCCCCGACAGGCCCGAGCCGGGGCGGTCTAGCCGCTCCTTGACCTCGGTCCACAGGCCAGCACTGCGCAGTGAGCGCTCCACGATGTCGTCGGCCTCGGACTTCTTCATCCGCTTGCTGTTGAGCTTCTGTCCCGCAAGGACGTTGTCGTAGATCGACATCGTCGGGAACGGGTTCGGCCGCTGGAAGACCATGCCGATCATGCGGCGGACGTTGACCGGGTCCATGTCGGAGCCGTAGAGGTCCTGCCCGTCGATCAGCACCTTGCCCTCGACGCGGGCGCCGCGGATGACCTCGTGCATGCGGTTGAGCGACCGCAGGAAGGTCGACTTGCCGCAGCCCGAGGGGCCAATGAAGGCGGTGACGGACTTCGCCGCGATGGGGATCGTCACGTCCTCGACGGCGAGGAAGTCGCCGTAGTAGATGTTCAGGTCCGAGACGTCGATGCTCTTGGCCATGGGATGAACCTTCCGGGGTTAACGCTCGCCCTTGGGCGAGAAGTAGTAGGAGACGAGCCGGGCGATGAGGTTGAGGAGCATGACGATCAGCAGCAGCGTAAGGGCGGCGCCCCACGCGCGGTCAATGCTGAACTCGGGCGGCACGCCGGGGTTGCGGACCGAGGTGTAGGCAAAGACCGGCAGCGACGCCATGCGACCGTCGAACAGGTTGAAGTTCACCGAGTCGGTGGCCCCGGCGATGATCAGCAGGGGAGCGGTCTCGCCGATGACGCGGGCGATCGCGAGCGTGATGCCAGTGACGATTCCGGCGAGCGCCGTGGGGAGCACGACCTTGGAGACCGTGCGCCACTTGGGCACGCCGAGCGCGTACGACGCCTCGCGCAGCTCGTTGGGCACGAGCTTGAGCATCTCCTCGGTCGACCGGACGACGACCGGGATCATCAGCACCGAGAGCGCGACCGAGCCGCCGATGCCCATGCGGACACCCTCGCCGAAGAACAGGACGAACAGGGCGTACGCGAACAGACCGGCCACGATCGACGGGATGCCGGTCATGACGTCGACGAGGAAGCGGATCCAGCGGGAGAGCCGGTTGCCGTCTGCGTACTCGACCAGGTAGATCGCCGTGAACATGCCGATCGGGACCGAGATGACGGTGGCGGCCCCGGTGATCAGCAGCGTGCCGGCGAGGGCGTGGTAGATGCCGCCCCCTTCGCCAACCACATTGCGCATCGAGAAGGTGAAGAAGTCGACCCCGAGAACTTTCGTGCCCTTGGTGATGACCGTGTAGAGGATGCTGAACAACGGGAACATCGCGAGCACGAACGATGACGTGACCAGCACGGTGACGAGCCGGTCGGTGGCCTTGCGGCGTCCCTCGACGACCACCGACCAGACCGGCAGCAGCAGGCTGATCGCGAAGACGATCAGGGCCGCGAGCATCACGTTTACGCCGGCCAGGACGTAGAGCGCGGCCGCGACGACGACAGCGCCACCCAGGACGGCCCGCGGGCCCCACGACGGCAGCCGCGCGCCGTAGAGCTCCTGGTGGACGTCGACGGGGCCCGGCGTCTTCGCAGGTCCCGGAGGATTGGTCAGTGTCGTCATCAGTTGGCTCCGGAGAATTCCTTGCGGCGGTCCACGATGGCCCGCGCCGCGAAGTTGACGAGGAAGGTGATCACGAACAGCACCAGGCCGCTGGCGATCAGCACGTTGACCGTCTTGCCGCTCGCCTCGCCGAAGCTGAGCGCGATGTTGGCGGCAATCGTGCTGGGGTTGGTGCTGCTGATCAGGTTGGCGGTGACGGTGCCGGCGCTGACCGACAGCACCATCGCGACGGCAAGCGTCTCGCCCAGCGCCCGGCCGAGGCCCAGCATCGCGGCGGAGACGATGCCGGAGCGTGCGTACGGGAAGATCGCCATGCGCGCCATCTCCCAGCGGGTCGCTCCGAGGGCCAGGGCGGCTTCCTCGTGGAGGCGGGGGGTCTGCAGGAAGATCTCACGGCAGATCGCGGTCATGATCGGAAGGATCATGACCGCGAGCACGATGGAGGCCGTCATGATCGTGCGGCCCGTGGCCGACGCGGGACCGGCGAAGAACGGGATGAACCCGAGGTTGTCCTCGAGCCACTGGTAGATGGGGGCCATGTTCGGGGCCAGGAAGCCGATGCCCCAGAGGCCGTAGACGACGCTGGGCACGGCGGCCAGCAGATCGATGAGGTAGCCGAGCACCTGGCCCAGCTTGCGAGGCGAGTAGTGCGAGATGAACAGGGCCACGCCGATCGCGATCGGCACCGAGATGATCAGGGCGATGGTCGCGGCGATCAAGGTGCCGTAGACCAGCGGCCACACGTACGGCAGGAAGCTCTGGCCGCTCTTGACGTCGTCGGGGCTGGCGAAGATTCCAGGGATGCCCTCGATCGTGAGGAAGGCAGCAACGCCGGCAAGGACGATCAGGATCAGGATTCCCGCGCTGGTCGACAGCCCGGAGAAGATGCGGTCACCGGGACGGACGATGGTCGAGCGCTTGCGACGGGGATCCAGCGTGCTGGCCACAGGCGGTGCCTTTCAGCGATGAGGTTTGAACAGGGGGATGACGGTCCGGAGACCACCGTCGGGCCGCGGGCCCGGGGGTCTCCCCGGGCCCGAGGGCCGGCTCGGGTCAGGCAGCCTTGATCGTCTCGACCGCGGCCTGGACCTTCGTGGCGAAGTCGCCGGAGAGGGGAGCGGAGCCGGCAGCGTCCGCGGCAGCGGACTGTCCGTCGGTGCTGGTCACGTAGGTCAGCCATGCCTTGACGAGGGCCGCGGTGTCGGCGTCGCTGTAGGTCTGGCAGGCGATCTGGTACGACGCGAGGACGATGGGGTAGACGCCCGCCGCCTCAGTCGTGCGGTCGATGTCGACGGCGATGTCGGTCGCATCGCGTCCCTCCACGGCCTTGGCGGTGTCGAGCACCTTGGCCGCGGCCTCGGGCGTCGGGGCGACGAAGTCCTCGCCGACCTTGACGTTGGCCTTGCCGAGCTCGCCGGCCTGGCTCTCGTCGGCGTACCCGACCGTGCCGTCGCCGCCGCCGACGGCGGCGATGACGCCGGAGGTGCCTTCAGCGGCCTCGCCGCCCTTGATGGGCCAGGTCTGCGCGGCCTCGTCGGTCCACACGCTGGACGCGGCCTTGCTCAGATAGTCGGTGAAGTTCTGCGTCGTGCCCGAGTCGTCCGAGCGGTGGACGGGTGTGATCTTGGTGCTGGGCAGCTCGGCGTCCGGGTTGTCGGCCTTGATCGCCGCGTCGTCCCAGGTCGCGATCTTGCCGGCGAAGATGCCGGCGATCGTCTCGGCGGACAGGTTCAAGTCGTCGACGCCGTCGAGGTTGTAGACCACGGCGATGGGGCTGACGTACGTCGGCACCTCGACGATGTCGCTTTCGCACTTCTCCTTGGCGCCCGTGAGCTCCTCGTCGGTGAGGTAGGCGTCGGACCCGGCGAACTGCACGCCGCCGGCGATGAACTGCTCACGGCCGCCGCCCGAGCCGACCGGATCGTAGTTGACCGTGGCGTCGGAGTTGGCGGTCTGGAACTTCGCCTTCCAGGCGCCGACGGCTGCCTCCTGGGCGCTGGACCCGGCACCGTTGAGCGTCCCCGAGACGCTGTCGCCGGAGGGGGCGGCGCCGTCGTCGGAGGAGGAGTCTTCGTTGCCGGCACCGCAGGCGCTGAGGCCGAGTGCGAGGGCGAGCATGGCCGCGGGGGCGGCGACGCGGAGCTTCTTGCGGATCACGGGAGGTCCCTCTCTGGGATACATGTGGTGCTTACCGGCATGACGGTAGGCAGCGCAGATGTATCGATCTGCGACCGAGAGTGAACAGAAGGTGAACGGTGCGGTAACGGTCGAGATCGGGGCCCGTCAGAGCAGGTCTTCTGTGGCGTGGACCACGCCCTTGCGGTGGTGGACGACGACGGCCTGGCCGGGAGCCAGCTCCTGGACGGGGACGCCGATCGCGTCCAGGATCCAGGGCAGCGTCGGCCGGTGCGAGCACAGCACGACGGGCCGCTTGCGATCCATCAACGCGTCGACCGATCGCCGCACCTGGCCGGGCTGTGTGTCCTCCGAGAGCCGGTCGTCGATCTCCAGGAAGGTGCTGATCGAGTGCGCGTACGGCTCGACGGTCTGGGCGCAGCGGATCGCCGGGCTGCTGACGACGCGTCCCACCCCGTAGGCACCCAGCAGGGGCACGAGGTCCTGGGCGCGGGTGGCCCCCGACGACGTCAGCGGGCGGGCCAGGTCGTCGATCTCGTCGGTGCGGGAGACGGCCTTGGCGTGGCGCAGGACGATCAGCGTGCGGGTGCGGTGGGCCTGGCGCGCGCACAGGTCGTCGAACGTCGCGAGCAGCTCGCCGTCGTGGTCGTACGTCAGCAGCCTGCGGGCCTGGCGCAGCGCTACCCAGCGGGTCTCGTCGACCTCCTTGTTCGGCACGAACGGCGTGTCCTCGTCCGGACCGACGACGCGGGCGGTCCAGTACGAGACGTGCTTGGTGCCGCCGCTGATCGGGTAGGAGATGTCCTGCAGGGGGTGGCCGAGACGGACGCGGAGGCCGGCCTCCTCCGCGATCTCGCGGACGGCGGTGGCCTGCAGGGTCTCGCCGGGATCGGTCTTGCCCTTGGGGAACGTCCAGTCGTCGTACGACGGGCGGTGGACGACGAGGACCTCGACGCCGGGATCGGCCCGGCGGGGGCCGGGTCGCTTCCGCCACACGATGCCGCCGGCCGCCGTCGTGATCCGTTCACTCGCCATGGGGCATATCCTCCCCTGAGCAGATGAACGGACGGCGGGGGAGGTGTGGACGTGGTGCGACCCGGATCCGTGCTGAGGTTAGTCCTGGGTCCCGTGCTCGTGGCCGCCGTCGCGATCGGCATCGGCGCGTGGGCGTCGGGCCGCGAGCCCGACACCCGATCGTCACTGACGTCGGCGCTGGACGTGCTTCCCGCGGGCACGCTCGTGGCCGGGTTCACCGACTGGGCGGCGATCCGCGAGGGCCTCGGGCTGGACGGGACGTCCGCGCCAGCCCGCGCCGCCCTGACCGACGACGCCTCGCTGCGCGACCTGACGACGCGCTCGGTGCTGGGCGGCGTCATCGACGACATGCACGCCGCGTACGGCTGGTCGGCGGCCGACCTGGAGTGGGAGTCGTACGGGCAGGCGCCGGCCGGCGCTGCGATGGTGGCCCGGTTCGCCGACGGCGTCTCGATCGACGCCGTCGAGGCACGCCTGCGCCGTATCGGCTACGCCCGCGACGGTGACGTGTGGACGATCGACGACGCGGGCAGCACCGCGGTCGGTCCCGAACTCGCGCGGACGTTGCACAACCTGGCGCTGGTGCCCCGCGAACGGCTCGTGATCGCGGCGGACCGGCCCGGTTACGTGTTCGACGTGCTGTCGGTGGTCCGCGGCCGTGAGACGTCCGCCCTATCGGTGCGCCCACTGGCCGACGTCGCCGCCGCCCTGGCCGGCTCCGACACCGCTCTGCTGCAGGCGGGCGGCTTCGGGTGCCGGGCGACGTCGCTCGACGACCTCGGCGCGGACGTGCAGGCGCAGGCCTCCGCGGCCCAGGCGCGGACCGGTGCGCTCGCCGAGCCGACGTTCTCGGGCCGTGGCCTGGTCGACGGCGCGCGCCGGCAGTCGATCCGCTTCGCGTCAGCGTTCGGCTCGCCCGCCGAGGCGCGCGACCAGCTCCGCGTCCGCTCCGCCCTCTCGACCGGGCCGTTCATCGGCCGCTCGGGGCGCGTCGAGAACATTCTTGACCTGCGGGACGCGACGGCGTCCGGCAGCGTCGCGACCCTGCGGTTCGCGCTGGATCCCGACGCCGGCGCGTTCATGAGCGGCGAGGGACCCCTGCTGTTCGCCGGCTGCCCGTAGCCGCCAGGGCTCCCTTCCCCGGGTCGGGATTCCCAGGAGAACCCCGTTCCCCGGCACCTGACCCCTGTTGCAACAGGGGTGACGTGCCAGGAAAGGGGGTCAGGCCGCGCAGAACCCGGGGTTATCCTGGGAAACCCCGCAGGCCGGACGCCGGGGCTAGCGGGAGCGCCGCGCGCGGGCCTTCGCGATGAGCTCGAACTGCAGGTCTGACGAGCCCTCGTGGCGGCTCCACTGCCCGTCGGGGCCGAGGTGCCACGACCGGGTCTCGGGGTCGACCGACCGGGCGAGCAGGTCGCCGAGGATCTGGGTGTGGTCGTACGACGGCACGCGCACCAGCACCTCGACGCGGCGGTCGAGGTTGCGGTGCATGAGGTCGGCCGAGCCCATCCACGCCTCCGGCTCGCCGCCACCGGCGAACCAGTAGACGCGGCTGTGCTCCAGGAACCGTCCAAGGATGCTGTGGACGCGGATGTTGTCGCTGAGTCCGGGCACGCCGGGGCGCAGCGTGCAGATGCCGCGGATGACGAGGTCGACCTGCACGCCGGCGCCGGACGCCTCGTACAGCTTGTCGATGATGGTCTCGTCGACGAGCGAGTTGACCTTGATGCGGATGCCGGCGGTCCGTCCGGCCCGGTGGTGCGCGATCTCGGTGTCGATGCGCTCGATGATGCCGTCGCGCAGCCCCGCGGGGGCGACCATGAGCCGCTGGTACGAGAAGTCCTGCGCGAAGCCCGACAGGTTGTTGAACAGGTCGGTCAGGTCGTGCGTGATGGCCGGATCGGCGGTCAGCAGGCCGAAGTCCTCGTAGAGCCGCGCGGTCTTGGGGTTGTAGTTGCCGGTGCCGATGTGGGCGTAGCGGCGCAGGCCGTCGGCCTCGTCGCGCACGACGAGCGCGAGCTTGCAGTGGGTCTTGAGGCCCACCAGGCCGTAGACCACGTGGCAGCCGGCGCGCTCGAGCTTGCGGGCCCACCG
>JAOPXY010000072.1 GCA_025964895.1 Aeromicrobium sp. | reverse complement strand
CCCGAGGGCCAGGACAGCCAGGACGACCTCGCTGCCCAGGAAGGTTAGTACGTGCGCGGCGGTGGTGAGGGTGCCCGTGCGGTGCGCGACGACGTCGCCGGTCACCGTCGAGTCCACGCTCGACAGTCCGTCCCCGTCTGTGACGGAGTCGGCGAGGGCCGTGAACGCGACACCGGCGACCGCGATGGTTGCTGCCGGTCCCGTCAGCTCGGTGACGTGTCTGCGGTCGAGGAGCATGGGTTGGGTCCTTCCGTGGTGGAGACCCGCCCGGTCGCGGGGGCGGCCGGGCGGGTCGGTCGGGGGAGGGAGGGGTCAGGCAGCCTCGGGCTGACGTTCGTCCCGCTTGGCCTTGATGGTGAACCAGGCGACGCAGCCCACGATGATCGCCAAGAAGAGGGCGCTCGTGCCGTTGGTGCCGAGACCGAGACCGCCGTCCTTGTTCGATGCGGTGAGGAAGTCGCCCATCGAGGCGCCGAAGGGACGCGTGATGATGTAGGCGGCCCAGAACGCCAGCACAGCGTTGGCTTTGAGCAGATAGAACGCGGCCGTGACCACGGCGATGACACCGCCGAAGATCAGTGCCGAAGGTAGGTAGCCCACGGCGAGCTTCTCGGCGACGAGGTCGCCCGCCGACGTGCCGAGGGCGAACGTGAACAAGATCGTCAGCCAGTAGAACGCCTCGCGACGGCGCGTGACGATCGTGTGGATGGAGAGGGTCTTCTCGCAGCGATACCAGGCGACGAAGGATGCGATCAGCGCGGCGCCGAAGATGGCACTGGTGGTCCAGAGGCTGACGCCGTAGCTGTCGACGAGGTTGTCCGAGAAGAGCGTGCCGACGACGCTGATCAGGACGACGGCCAGCCAGTAGACGACCGGGACGTACTTCTTGGCGGAGAACTGAACCACGAGCACGGCCGCGAGCAGGACGGCCATCAGCGCGGTCGTGGCCGACAGTCCGAGGCCGACGTTGTCGTTGAGGAAGTCCGCTGCTGTCTCACCGACCGTGGTCGAGAGGATCTTGACCACCCAGAACAGCACAGTGACCTGGGGGACCTTGTTCAACAAGATGCGGGTCCACGCGCCGTGGTCGACGTGTGTCGTCGACCGGTCCGGGGTGGTGATGGGTGAAGGGCTCATGCACACACAGTGCGGCGGGAAACCTGACAGGAACCTGACTGTGCGTTTCGTCCGCTCAGAAGCGGGGGAGCGTCAGGGCGAACGTAGTAGGCGCGCCCGTCGACGTGACCCGGACGTCGCCGCCCAGCGTGCGCGCGACGCGTCGTGCAAGCGCCAGACCGAGGCCGGCGCCGGTGCTGTCGGGCCCACGGGTGCCTGACTGGAACAGCGAGTCGGGATCTGCAGCGGTGATGCCGTCACCGTCGTCGCTCACGAGGACGTCGATGGTCCGCTCGGTTACGGCGACGGAAATTGTCACGGTCGATCGCGCGTGCCGGACCGCATTCTCGACCACCGGAGAGAGCGCGCGCGCAGCCAGCTCGAGCGGCGCGGGCACGTCGTGGTCGCCCAAGTCCAGAAACGAGATCTCGACGTTATCGCGAGCAGGAGCGTGCTTGGTCGCGGACGCCACCAGCTCCGCGGCTGTCGTCCGTGCATCGGTCCGATGCTCGCCTCGGGCGATGGCCAGCAAGGAGGCGATGGTCGCGCTCATCCGGTCGACCAGGTCGATGACCCGTCCGAGCCTCTCGTCGACCTCGGGCGGGAGGCCGGCCATGCGGGTGAGCTCGGCCTCGCCGCGGATCGCCGTGAGGGGCGTACGCAGCTCATGAGCCAGCTCAGCGGTCAGCTGCTGTTCGTTGCGCAAAGCACCGGCGACCCGGTCGAGCAGGACGTTGAGGGTGCGACCGAGGCGGGCGAACTCGTCGTCGGTGCCGGTGGCGTCGAATCGGGCGTCGAGGTCGTGCTCGGACCAGTCCTCCGCCCGGGTCGCCATCGACTCAACGGGCGCCAAGGTGCGGCGAACCGTCCACGCCGCGACCGCAGCCGAGCCCGCCGTCACGACGGCGCCGAGCCCGACCAGACCCAAGAAGACCGCATTGCGGGTGGACTCGTAGGGCTCGAGCGAGGCCTCGACCACGACGACGGCCTGTGTCGCCCCGTCGTCGCGCACCGGTATAGCCAGGAACACCCGTTCGTCCTTCTCCACACGCCTGTGTTTCGTGCTCTGCGACAGGGACTCGACGACCTGAGTGACCTTGGGTCCGGCCTTCGGACCCTCCACCAGACCGCCGTTGGCGTCGTAGATCCAGGTCGTGTCGTCGATGCTGTCGTTCGGCGTCTCGGAGGCGGTGATGCTCCCGTCGGCGACAACGATCGTGGTCGAGATGGCCGACGCCTGGTCGGTGAGGCGTTGCTCCACGTTGTTCATGTTCAGTGCCTGCAGGATCAGCATCACGGTGCCGATCATGGCCGCCATCGCCAGCGCCGTCACGACCGTGGTGGTCCAGACGATGCGCGACTGGAGCGTGCGCCCGGGGGACTTCATCGCAGGGTGAACCCGACGCCGCGAACGGTCGTGAGCTCGACCGGCGAGTCGATGGACGCGAGCTTGACCCGTAGGCGGCGGATGTAGGAGTCGATGGTGTTCTCGTGGACGATCGCACCGTCCGGCCAGGCGGCGGCGACGGCCGTCCGCCTGCGGACGACTGACCCGGGCTCCCTCGCTATCGCCGCCAGCAGACGGAACTCCGTCGGTGTCAGCGTGGCCTCGCGGTCTTCGACGTGCACGGAGAGACGGTCGGGGTTCAGCACCAGTCCGCTGATGCTGGCCGGCTGAGGTCGCGCGCGTCGCGCCAGCGACTCGACCCGCACCAGCACCTCGGAGATCGCGAACGGCTTGACCACGTAGTCGTCCCCACCGGCATGGAACCCCGACACCCGGTCGTGCACCGCGTCGAAAGCTGTGAGGAACAAGGCCGGCGCGTGCTGGCCGTTCGCGCGCAAGGCCTGGCAGACGTCACGACCGTCGGCGTCCGGCAGGCCGATGTCCAGGATCAGCACCTCGACACCACTGTCACGGCCGAGGTTCTCCACGGCCTCACGCCCGTTGCGGGCGATCACCACTCGGTGGCCACCCATCTTGAGGGCATCGGTGAGGACGCGACGGACGTCGGGATCGTCCTCGCAGATGCCGACCAGTGTCATGCGGCCATCGTGCACCATGGCGCCGCCTGCCCGGGCGGTACACGTCGATGCAGTCAGGTCATGTGCAGGTTCTGAGCCTGACGGTGGAAGCATGACGACCTTCGCCGATCCCTCTCCCACGGTCCGTCGTGGGACGTCCGGCGGTCACCGCACCTTCACCCTGCCGGCGTGGACCGTGGCAGCGGCGGCGACCGTCGCGGTGCTGGCCCGGCTGCCGTTGCTCGGTCATGCTCCCGGCCCGGACGAGTCAGGCTTCCTGCTCGTCGGCGGACAGTGGGACGGCGGGGGCTCGTCGCTCTACGGCAGCTACTGGGTCGACCGACCACCGCTGCTGGTGACGATCTTCCGCGCCGCATCATTGCTGGGCGGGGTGCCCGCCCTGCGTGTCATCGGCTGTCTCGCCGTGCTCCTGATCGTCCTTGGCTGTGCCCGCGCGGCCCGGTTGATCCACGGCGTGCAGGCGGCCCGCTGGGCGGCGCTGACCTCCGCAGCCCTCTGCGTGTCACCGCTGCTCGGCGGCTACGCCGTCAACGGCGAGATGCTCGCCGCACCGTTCGTCATCGGTGGCATCATCGCTGTCGTCTCGGCTCTGCGCGCCACGGACAAGGGGCAGGGCGTGCGCTGGGCCGTGCTGGCCGGGGGCTGTGCAATGTGCGCCCTCATGGTGAAGCAGAACTTCGCCGACGTCGCCGTGTTCGGTGCCGTCGCGCTCGTGATGTCGGCCGTCCGGTCCGACGTCACGTGGCGTCGGTTCGCGTTACTGTCCACTGCTGCCGCGCTCGGCGCGGCAGCCGTGCTGGCGGCCCTCTCGGTGTGGACGACCGCGCACGGAACCTCCTTGCGGGGGGTGTTCGACGCGATGTACCCGTTCCGCGTCCAGGCCGGTCACGTCATCGCCGCAGGCGGTCGGGTCCATTCCACCGCCCGGCTGTGCGGCCTCGTGGCGGTCGCGGTGTCCGCTATGGTCGTCCCGCTGATGGTCCTCGTCGTCCTCGACGCAGCACGCCGGCGGCGTCGCAGCTCGTTGTCGTGGGCCGTCAGCGCGCTGCTCCTGTTCTCCACGGCGTCGGTCCTGGTGGGCGGCAACTTCTGGCACCACTACCTGATCGGCCTGATCGTGCCGGTCTCGCTGGCCGCGGGCGTCATCGCAGCCGACCGGGCGTTTCTTGTCCGCTCCGTCGTGGGTTTGACCGTCGCATCCGCAGTGCTGGTGTGGGCAGGAAGTCTGGCGCTGCCTCAGGGCAGCGAGGGGGAGAAAATCGGCACCGCCGTCGCATCGGTCGCCCAGCCCGGTGACACGATCGTCAATCTCTACGGGCACGCGGACGTCGTCCAGACCTCCGGCCTCAGCTCGCCGTACGAGCACCTGTGGAGCCTGCCCGTCAAGACGCTTGACCCGTCCCTGACCGAGCTCGACACGGTCCTTTCCGGCCCCGACGCCCCGACGTGGCTCGTCACCAGCCGCAGCGTCCGCAGCTGGGGTCTAAAGACCACCAAGACCGCGGACGTCATCGCCCGCGACTACCGCAAAATCGGCACGATCTGCGACCGGATCATCTACCTGCGCGACGGCATCGACCGTGCTGCGCCCCGACCAATCACTACCTGCCAGGGAACGTCTCTGGTCACGAGCATGAAGGAGGCGCAGCCGTGAACGCTGTCATCGTCATCCCCACCTACAACGAGGCCGGCGGGATCGAGATCATGCTGGACGCCGTGCGCCGCACCGTCCCGTCCGCGGACATCCTTGTCGTCGACGACAACAGCCCGGACGGCACGGGCGCGCTCGTCGCCGGCCACCCGGACTTCGGTCGCCGGATCACCCTGCTCAACAGAGCCGACAAGGGCGGTCTGGGTGCCGCGTACCGCGCCGGGTTTGCCTGGGCACTCGACCGCGGATACGACGTCATCGTCCAGATGGACGCCGACCTGTCCCACCCGCCTGCCAAGATTCCCGAGCTCATCGCTGCCCTTGACCTCACGGACATCGCGATCGGGTCCCGCTACGTCGAAGGCGGACGGGTCAGCAACTGGAGCGCGAGCCGTCGCCTCATCTCCTGGGCAGGCAACACCTACGTCCGCACCGTGCTCGGGTTACAGGTCCGTGACGCCACAGCTGGTTTCAGGGCTTTCCGGCGTGCGTCGCTGCTACAGCTCGACGTGCTGGACTCGCAGTCGAATGGATACTCCTTCCAGATCGAGAACACCTGGCGGGCAGGCCAGCTCGGCCTGACCACCACCGAGGTCCCGATCACCTTCACCGACCGCACGACCGGCCAGTCCAAGATGTCGGCCGGCATCGTGCGCGAAGCGGTCGCCTTGGCACTCGTCTGGCGATGGAGGCAGATCCGGTCGCACCTGCACCGGCCGTCGAGTCAGCGGTCCGATGTCACTGCGTGAGCTCGTCGCCCGGTTGACCAGTCCCGAGGTCGTCAGCTTCGCAGCCGTCGGTGGGGCGGGCTACGTCGTCGACGTCGGCGGCTTCAACCTGCTGCGGAGCCTGCCGCTGTTCGCCGGTCACGACCCGACGTTCGCCAAGGTCGCTGCTGTCGCCCTCGCGATGGTCGTGACGTACGTCGGCAACCGCGCGCTGACCTGGCGTGACGTCGACTCGGGTGACCGCAGCCGTGAGGTGGCGCTGTTCGTGGTGTTCAACCTGATCGGGCTCGGCTTCTCGGTCGTCACGCTGTTCGTGTCGCATCACCTGCTGGGGTTGACGAGCAGCCTGGCCGACAACATCTCGGCCAACGTGATCGGCATCGGGCTCGGGACGATCTTCCGGTTCTGGTCGTACCGCCGATTCGTGTTCACCGCGGCTGCCGACGCCCACGTTCGACCGCCGGAGCAGCTCGACGACGTCGTTGGCGTGCGATGAATCCCGTGGCGCGCGGTGCGCTCGCCCTGGCGCTGCCGTTGGTGCTGTTGTCGGCCTGCGGATCGGACCCGACGCCATTGCCTCAGCACCCGACGGTCCCGGCACCACCGGTCACTACGGCTCCGGCTCCCGCAGTGACGGGAGCCGCCGTCGACAAGGTCATGGTGATCGTGCTGGAGAATCACTCAGCTGGTCAGATCAAGTCGGGCGCGCCGCGTCTGACGGCCCTGGCCACGCAGTACGGGACAGCACCGAAGGCGTTGGCGCCGTGCGGTCACCCGTCGCAGCCCAACTACGTGTGTCTCAGCACCGGCGGCAAGTATCTCTCGACGAACGACGTCACTACGCTGAAGCGACCGGACGTCTGGAACAACACTTTGAGCGCGGGACGCACGATGAAGGTGTACGCGGACAACCTGCCGTCAGCCGTGGAAGACCGGCGGCAGAACGTCGGGGCGTACGCGCCCCGGCACGTGTTCACGGTCCCGTTCGTGGCCACTGCCGCCAAGGCAGCCAACTTCGCGCAGTACACGGTCGATGCCCGGTCCCTGGCCGCGGACGTGGCCGCGGGCGACCTGCCCAACGTCGGTGCGCTGATCCCGGACAACTGTCACAACGCGCACGACCGCTGCGACGCGGAGGGGTCGACGCAGATCAAGCAGGCCGACGACTGGATCGCCGACCAGGTGGCGCTCTTGCAGGACGGCCCCGACTGGGCGAGCGGTCACCTGCTCATCGTCGTCACGGCCGACGAGGACAACCTTCTCGGTGCCAACGACATCCCGATGGTCGTCATCCACCCATCTCTCTCGCACGTCTCGACCGACGTCCCAGTCACGCTGTACTCGCTGGGAGGCCTCCTCGCCGACGTCGGCCACACCCCGCGCCTCGGGAAGCAGAGGACCGAGCCCGACTTCGCGGGTGCCTTCGGTCTGCCGACGCCGGCCCGAGCAGGATGAGCGCACAGATAGCGGTGGCCGGCTCGCGCAGGCAGGTTCGTCCACGTGGGCGCTGCCCGCGCGAGCGGCCGGTGGTGACTACTTGTCGTCGGCGTCCTGGTGGCCGGGCTCGTTCGGGTTGGCGTCCGGACCGACGTCGGGACCGTCGCTGGTCTCGCCGGTCTCGGCCTTGTCGTCGGCCGTCTCCGTGCCCTTCTCGTCCGCCTCGTTGGGCTCGTTGGCTCCGTCGTCGTTGGTCTCGCCGTCCTCCTGGGCGTCCGGGATGTCCGTGGTGGTCGACGACGTGCTCGACGGCGCAGGCGAGGAACTGCTCGCGTTGGCCGACATCACGCCACCCACTCCGAGCATCGCGATGACAGCGGTCGCTCCGACGACCGCGATGTTGCGCTTGTTGATGGACATTAGGTTCCCTTCGGTGGTCGGCCGCTTGGTGCGGCCGCTGGAACCACAGTGCGCCG
Organism: Aeromicrobium sp.; assembly: GCA_025964895.1. Taxonomy (GTDB): domain Bacteria; phylum Actinomycetota; class Actinomycetes; order Propionibacteriales; family Nocardioidaceae; genus Aeromicrobium. Next base: position 6,587 of record JAOPXY010000072.1, on the reverse strand, counting down.
TCGGACCTGTGGCCGCGCTGAGTGCGAAGACAGCGCTGACCGGGTCCGATCCTCAGCGCGCGCTCAGCGGCTACGGCACACCATGACCCGGGTGACCAGACGAGGACGGCAGTCGATCGGACGGTGGACGGCCAGTGTGCGGGTGCGGTCGACCATCGCCGGCACAGCCGTCATCCTGATCGGCTCCATCATCGGTTCGCTGCTGCTGATCCTGCTGTTGGAACGCGCACTGACGGCAACGGCGAAGGAGAATGCCGACAGCCGAGCCGAGGACATCGCCCGACTCATCACGGACTCGGACACACCCGGTCTGTCCGTCGACCTCGAGGACAACACGGGCGAGGACCAGGTCATTCAGGTGCTCGACGGCTCCCGCCGGGTGGTGAGTGCCTCGTCCCAGCAGGCTGCCAGACGGCCGCTCACGAACCTTGCCCCGCGGAGCGGGCAGACCCTTCACGCGACGAAGCAGACCATCCCGGTTCTCGGCAGCGAGAGCCTGTTCATCGTCACCGCGCTGGGAGTCACCGTGGACGGACAGCTCTGCACCATCGTCATCGCCACGTCCGTGGGGTCTCAGAGCGAATCGGTCTCAGCCCTGGTGCGGTACCTGGTCGTTCTCGTGCCGGTGGGAAGCGTCCTCGTCGCGATCGGCATGTGGATCGTGGTGGGTCGGTCGCTGCGTCCCGTCGAGCGCATCAGGCTGCGCGTGGCCAACATCGGCGCCAAGCACCTCGGGGAGCGGGTGCCGGTGCCCGACTCGGACGACGAGATCGCACGACTGGCGCAGACGATGAACGAGATGCTGGAACGACTCGACACGGGACACCGGCTGCAGCGCGCTTTCGTGGCCGATGCCAGCCACGAGCTGCGCAGCCCGTTGACGTCTCTCTCGACGTCGCTCGACGTCGTCGGCGAGTCGCCGTCGGCGGATCGCTGGGTCGAGACACGCACGGTGATGACCGCGGAGGTGGCCCGCATGGCTCGACTGGTCGACGACCTGCTCCTCCTGGCGAAGGCCGACGACCGCGGCATGGTCCTTCAGGTCGAGGACGTCGACCTGGACGACATCGTCGAGGACGAGGCGCGCCGTCTGCGCTCCCACGAGCGTCTCCAGGTGACGACCGCTGTCGTCCCGGTGCGCGTGCGAGGTGATCGCGGCCGGCTGGCCCGGGCCGTCCGCAATGTGGTCGAGAACGCGGCGGCCGCCGCCTCCGGAACGGTGTTCGTCGGGCTGGACGTCACGGACGGATCGGCCCGCATCGCTGTCGAGGACGACGGCCCCGGTGTGCCGCGGGAACATCGAGATCGCGTGTTCGAGCGATTCGTCCGTCTCGACGACAGCCGCAGCCGTGACAGCGGCGGGAGCGGGCTCGGCCTGGCGATCGTCCGAGAGATCGTCGCCTCCCACGGCGGCACCGTCACGATGGACCACGCACCGATGGGTGGCGCACGGGTCGTGCTCACGGTGCCGCTGAATCAGCCGCCGGCCGGGTCGAGCCGGTAGCCGACGCCACGGAGGGTCTCGATGCTGTGGCGGTCGTAGGGATGATCGAGCTTGACCCGCAGGTAGCGCACGTAGACCTCGACGACGTTCACGTCGCCGTCGAACGCCGGGTCCCACACGTGGTCGAGGATCTGCGCCTTGGTCCGTACTGTGCCGGGCTCCTGCATGAAGAAGTGCAGGAGCGCGAACTCGCGGGGAGTCAGCGCGACGTCGTCCCCGGCACGGGTGACCCGGTGGGTGGTCGGGTCGAGCGTGAGGTCACCGGCCGTCAGCAGGATGGGGCGCTCAGGGGCCCCACGCCGGATGAGCGCCCGCAGGTGCGCCACCAGGACGACGAAGCTGAAGGGCTTGGTCATGTAGTCGTCGGCACCGAGGTCGAATGCATCTACCTGGTCGTACTCGCCGTCCTTGGCGGTCAGCATCAGGACCGGCGTCCACACGTTGCGGGCGCGCAGCTGCTTGACGACCTCGTAGCCGTGCATGCCTGGGATCATGATGTCGAGCACGACCGCGTCGAAGGTCTCCTCTGTCGCGAGCCACAGGCCGTCGACACCGTTGTATGCGGTCTCGACCACGAAGCCCTCATCGGTCAGACCGCGCCGGATCGTGTCGGAGAGGCGTCGCTCGTCCTCGACCAGCAGCACTCTCACGCGGCTCCTCCAGGCGTGCTCCGACGGTAGATCCACGGGCGCGTCGCGGCGAACCGCAGCGCCGTGACACGGGGGTTGGCCGCGGAGGGGGCCGCGATCTCGGCGACGATCGCGCCGGCAAGGAGCGCGGCGCCGGCTGACGCGGTTGACCGTCTCACGGTGGCGTACAGCAGCGCCACGGTCGCAGCGCCTTCCGGGGCCTGCGGCGCCAGCACGGTCCACGACGAGAGCCCGTCGGCCTCGGCGTTCGTTGACGGCGGGGCTGATCGCTGCTCGAGGACGGACACCTGAACCTCCGGGTTGGGCGTGGGTGCCCAGAGTCGCCGCATCAACCTGCACCCGACCTGACTGCCGGGGCCTGGTGTCCCGCGGTGAGGTCGCTGGCAGGTTGGCAACCCGACCCTTGTGTCATGACTGAAGCCTTGACGCGCGACAGCGCCGAGATCTCGCCGTCGCGATACTCGATGACCCGCACGTTGCTGACGAAGGTTCCCGAGGCCACGGCGCTCTTGTGGATCACCAAGATCCTCGCCACCGGCATGGGCGAGACGGCGGCGGACCGGTGAGGCCGTGGCGGGGGCCACCGATCCGGCATGTTTGACGCCGATTTGATGCTGCATTGACGCGGCGCAGCAGCAGCAGCGTGCAGGATCGGTCGCATGCGTCCAGGTGCAGAGGGGTCGGAGTGGTGGAATGTCCAGCCCAATCCTGCGGGACTGGCCATCCATGGCTACGGTTCTGGAATGGGACCACCCGCGTCGCCCGGCTCCACGTGGATCCTGCTGGTCGAGGACGACGCCGCCATCCGCTCGACGCTCACGCGTGGACTCACCGAACAGGGCGCCACCGTGACCGCTGGCGGCACCGCGGTCGAGGCAATCCGCATCCTGGCGACGGACCGGCCGGACGCCGTCATGCTCGACCTCGGCCTGTCTGATCTCGACGGCTCCGATGTGCTGACGATGGTGCGGGCGACGAGCCAGGTCCCGGTCGTCATCGCGACTGCTCGCGACGACGAGCGCGAGATCGTCCGACTCCTCGACGCGGGGGCCGACGACTACCTCGACAAGCCGTTCTCGGCGACGCAGGCGATGGCTCGTGTCCGCGCCGTCCTTCGCCGGGTCGCGCCCGTGGCGGCGGCGTCGGACCGTGGCGTCGTGGTGGGTGGCCTGGCCATCGACCTCGTGTCGCCTTCTGATCGCGCCGGGTCTCGACGTGAAGGTCGTCCAGCCCGACGAATCGGTAGATCTCCTGCGAAGTCTCTGCGGAACTGGCCCCGTCGTCATACAAGGGAAACCCCGGGACGCAGTGCATTCCCGGGGTTTCGTGACGTCTGATCTCAGATGTCGTAGTACAGCTCGAACTCGTGCGGGTGCGGCCGCAGCTGCACGGGGAGGATCTCCTCGGTGCGCTTGTAGTCGATCCACGTCTCGATCAGGTCGGGCGTGAACACGTCGCCCTGCGTCAGGAACTCGTGGTCGGCCTCGAGCGAGTCGAGCACCGCGTTGAGCGACGTCGGGACCATGTCGATGGCCTCGTACTCCTCCGGCGGCAGCTCGTAGATGTTCTTGTCGATCGGGGCGGCCGGCTCAATCTTGTTCTTGATGCCGTCGAGACCGGCCATGAGCAGCGCCGAGAACGCGAGGTACGGGTTCGACGAAGGATCGGGGCAGCGGAACTCGATGCGCTTGGCCTTCGGGTTCGATCCCGTGATCGGGATGCGGACGCAGGCCGAGCGGTTGCGGGCCGAGTACACCAGTGCGATGGGAGCCTCGAAGCCGGGCACCAGGCGGCGGTACGAGTTCGTCGACGGGTTCGTGAACGCCAGCAGCGACGGAGCGTGCTTCAGGATGCCGCCGATGTAGTAGCGCGCGACGTCCGACAGCCCGCCGTAGCCCGACTCGTCGTAGAACAGCGGCTCGCCCTCGTTCCACACCGACTGGTGCACGTGCATGCCCGAGCCGTTGTCACCGAAGATGGGCTTCGGCATGAACGTCACGGTCTTGTCGTTGGCCCACGCCGTGTTGCGCACGATGTACTTGAACTTCATCAGGTCGTCCGCGGCCTTGAGCAGCGTGTCGAACCTGTAGTTGATCTCGCCCTGGCCGGACGTGCCGACCTCGTGGTGGCCGCGCTCGAGGACCAGACCGGCGTTCGTCAGGTTGGTCATCATGTCGTTGCGCAGGTCGGCGGTCTTGTCGGTCGGCGCGACCGGGAAGTAGCCACCCTTGTAACGCACCTGGTAGCCACGGTTGTCATCGATCGAGTTGCCCGTCGTCCAGGCGGCCTCGGTGGACTGGATCTCGTAGAACGACTTGTTGGCCATCGTCCCGTAGTTGACCCGGTCGAAGATGTAGAACTCCGCTTCGGGGGCGAAGAACGCCGTGTCGCCGATGCCGGTCGTCGCGAGGTACGCCTCGGCCTTGCGGGCGATGTTGCGCGGGTCGCGCGAGTAGGCCTCGCCCGTGATCGGGTCGTGGACGAAGAAGTCCATCGCGATGGTCTTGCGGGCCTTGAACGGGTCGAGGTAGGCCGTGCCGATGTCCGGGAACAGCACCATGTCGGACTGATCGATCGTCTGGAAGCCACGGATCGACGAGCCGTCGAACGCCACACCGCTCTCGACCATGTCGGCGTCGAACGTCGAGGCCGGCAGCGTGACCTGCTGCTGGATGCCCGGCAGGTCCGTGAAGCGGACGTCGAGGTATTCGACGCCCTCGTCCTTGATGAACTTGAACAGCTCGTCGGCATTGCCGAACATGTGGCCTCCTTGGCCGCCCGAAGCGGCCGTCGTTGTCGATAACGGCAGGGAAGTGCGTCACTGCACCGTATCGTCGACGCTAAAAGCGCGCAGTTTCCCCATCGAGTCCGAATTGTTTCATCCGTGTTACAAATGCCCGCAACGAGCCATGCGGGGGCTGCTCGCTAGGCTTCGCGCGTGGAGATACCCTCGCTCGTCCGCCGTCTCGGCGCCCTCTTGATCGATTGGGTCATCGCGGCGCTCAGCGCCGTCACCCTTGCCGGCGTGCACTACCCGCCGGCCCCCATCGATAAGGATCCCAGCGAGACGTTCATCATCATCGCGTTCTTCGTCGTCGAGGTGGGTGTGCTCACCGGGCTGCTCGGACGCTCGATCGGCAAGCGTCTGCTCGGCATGAAGGTCGAAAACCCGGACGGGCGTCCCATCGGCGTGCCACGCGCGCTGCTGCGCACGGTGCTGCTCGCGATGGTGCTGCCGGCGATCGTCATGACCGACGACAAGCGCGGCATCCACGACCTGGCCGCCGGCTCACGGGTCATCAAGGGCTGAGCCCGGATCCCGAGCGCCCGGCGTGCGGCTCGGGGTGGGCGGGCGAGCGGTGCGAACCCGTCCCCGAGAGGTGCGTCCTGGTCAGACACTCCGTCTCAGAACGTCCGGTCCGCACCGCTCGCGGCACTGTCCGCACCACTCGAGGGGTCAGCCGCGCATCGCCTTGCGGGAGCCCTTCATGCTGGTCGGCACGGGGCCGCGAGGCATGGGGGCAGCGGGACGCATCGCGTCGAGCGCCTTGAGCTTGTAGACCAGCTCGGACATCTGGGCCGGCTTGATCTTCTTGGGCAGCTTCTGGACGTGCTTGACCAGCTTGGTCAGCGGTACCTCGCCGGTGCCGTGACCCACGATGATGCCGGTGACGGGGACGCCGTCGCCACCCACTCGCGCGTGCTTCTTGACTTCCGCGGCGATCAGCCCACGCACCGCGTTGGGGTTGCCCTCGCCCACCAGGACGATGCCGGGGCGGCCGACGACGCGGTGGATGACGTCCTGGTTCTTGTTGAACGCGACGGCCGGCTTGACCTCCCAGCCGCGACGCAGCATCTGCAGCGCGCCCGCCGCGGCACCGCGCTGGCCCTCGACCTGCGCGTACGCGGCCTTCTCGGCCCGGCGGCCGAAGACGATCAGCACACCCAGCAGACCCGTCAGCAGGGCGAAGACGATCGTGATGATCAGCCCGATCGTGCCGTCGCCGAACAGGAAGTAGCCGAGCGCCCCGAACACCCCGCCCACCACGAGGAAGGTCAGCAGCAGGATCAGGCCGATGCGGCGGTCGCTGCGCTTGGTGATCTGGTACGCCTGGCGCATCTGGCCCAGGCGGCCTTTGGCGGGTTCGGGAACGGTGGTCGACATGCCGGCCAGTCTACGGCGCGACGGCCGCCGCGCCCATGCCGCGTCCGGACTCGATGGCCTGTTTGTACAGCGATCCGGCCCGGTACGAGGAGCGGACGAGGGGTCCGGACATGACGCCGGCGAAGCCGATCTCGTCGGCCTCGGTCTTGAGTTCGACGAAATCCTCGGGCATGACCCACCGCTCGACGGGGTGATGACGCACCGAGGGGCGCAGGTACTGCGTGATCGTGATCAGGTCGCAGCCGGCCTCGTGCAGGTCGACCAGTGC
>JAOPXY010000105.1 GCA_025964895.1 Aeromicrobium sp. | reverse complement strand
CGCTCGGCGATCAGGAGCGTGTTGTCGCACGCCTCCTTGAGGTCGAACCGGTCCTCCCACAGATCGCGCATCTCGGCGGCGGACTTGATGTAGAAGTCGTTGGAGTCGAACTTGAAGCGGTTCGGGTCGGTCAGCGTGCTGCCGGACTGGACGCACAACAGCGCCGAGTGCGCCTCGGCGTCCTCGGGGCTGGTGTAGTGCGAGTCGTTCGTGGCGATGGGCGGCAGGCCGAGATCGTCCTTGAGCCGCAGCAGGCCGTCGCGGACCGTGCGCTCGATCTCGAGGCCGTGGTCCATCAGCTCCAGGAAGAAGTTCTCCTTGCCGAAAATGTCTTGGAACTCCGCCGCCGACGCCCGAGCCTTCTCGTAGTTGCCGATGCGCAGCCAGGTCTGGATCTCGCCCGAGGGGCAGCCGGTCGTCGCGATGAGGCCCTTGCCGAAGCGCTGCAGCAGATCGCGGTCGGCGCGCGGCTTGCGGTACTGCCCCTCGAGGCTCGCGTACGAGCCGATGCGGAACAGGTTGTGCATGCCCTCGGTCGTCTCCGACAGCAGCGTCATGTGGGTGTAGGCGCCGCGGCCGGCGACATCGGCGTCGCGGGCGCCCTTGTTCCACTGCACGGCCTTCTTCTCGGTGCGCGGGATGTTCGGCGTGAGGTAGGCCTCCATGCCGATGATCGGCTTGACCCCGTGCGCCTTGGCCTTGCTGTAGAAGTCGTACGCCCCGTGCAGGTTGCCGTGATCGGTCATCGCGATGGACGGCATGCCCAGCTCGGCGGTGCGCTCGAACAGGCCGTCGAGCAGTGCTGCCCCGTCGAGCATCGAGTACTCCGTGTGCACGTGCAGGTGCACGAATGACGAGTCGCTCGACATCGAGAAATGGCCTCCGGGCTTGCATCACCGTGGGAAGAACAGGGTCGTGATGGGAAGGTCTACAGACTAGTCGAGCCCACCGACGCTTCGGGGCGGCACGCCGATCGGCGCCCGTCCTGCCACCGAAGATCGTCCGCCGGGCCCTACTTTGCCTTCCCCTTCTTCGCCGCCGGCAGCGAGAACAGGCCGACGTCGTAGCGTTGCTCGGGGGGCACCGCGCGGCCGGACTGCGCGAAGGCGTAGTCCCACGAGTAGTCGCTGTGCGAAAGCGCCACGCGCCCCGCGACGAAAGTCACGTCCGGCGACGCCTGCAGCCCGTTGCGGAACTGCGCCGGCACGTTCCACCGACCCGTGATGGTGCCGTCCTTCGCGTCCAGCGTCATGAGCTCGACCGACGTGTCGTTGCTCATCGTCACGAGCACCGTCGTGCCCCCGTCGATCACGTCGAAGTGCGACACGACCGTGGACGCACCGCGGTCGCGCTCCATCGACTCCTGGATCGAGGACGTGTCGACGGTCCACTGCGCGGCCTGCTCCGCGAGCGAGTAGCGCACGATGCCGGCGTCCTGCGACAGCACGACGTCGCCGTCGTCGAATCCCGCGGAGACGTACCCCGACGTGATGGCGTCGACGAGGGAGAACTGCGCCAGGTCGGTGCCTGCGTAGTCGCGCTTGGTCGGGCCCATGCGCTTGACGACCGCGCCCGACGCGGGGTCGAGCAGCACGAGGGAGTCCTTGATCGTCGCGTCCGGCTCCGAGATGTCGCCGGACGTCGTGGAGACCCACAGCCCGTTGCCCCGGAACGCGTCGACGGTGTTGTCGGGGTCGACCTTCGCGCCGAACGCCGCACTCGCGGTCGTCGACCACACCGGCTCGAACGACGGCAGCCGGTAGCCCTCGATCGCCCACTCGCGGCCGCCCTTCAGCGTCGCGGTGCTGATGAGGAGCGAGGGGTCCTGCGGGGTCCGCTCGAGGTAGTACGGCTGGTGGGCCAGCGTCGCGTGCGGGACCAGCGCGCCCCCCTCGACCCGGCTGACCTTCCGGTCCCCGGTGATGAGGTACATGACGCCCTCGTGGGCGACGATGCGCGACGCGGACTTCGCCGCCGCCGGCACGGCGAGCCGGTCGACGACGGTTCCGTCGGCCACCTGCACGTTGAGCACCGTGTCGCAGCCTGCGCCTTCGGCCGCGCGGACGGCGATCAACAGCGTCTCGACCAACTTCACCGGCTCCGGGGTCGCGCAGACCCGTGCCGCCGGGTCCGGGGCCAGGTCCGCGCTCCAGGCCTGCTTGCCCGTCTTCGGGTCGATGCCGGTGAGGACGTTGCCCGCGTACGCGATCAGGAGCGAGCCGGTGCGGATCGCGCCGGCGCGCCGGTCGGCGTCGCCCGCCGCGGCGGGCGACGTGACGCCGCCGAGACCGGTCGCATCGACGTCGGTGGGCCCGACCGTGGGCACCACGGTGGCGGCGGTACCGGAGGCGGAGTCGCCGGCCTTGGGGAAGGTGAAGACGCCGATGTCGTAGAGGTCGCCCTCGGGCGGCTTGACGTCCCTGTAGTCGGCGAAGGTGAAGTCCCACGCCTCGAAGTTGCGGGTCAGCACCAGGCCGCCGCCGAACAGCGTCATGCCGGGATCGACCTGGAAGCCGTTGCGGTACTCCGGCGGCACGGGCCACCGGCCGGCGAGCTCACCGGACTTCACGTCGACCGCGACGATCTCGGCGGCGGTGTTGTTGCTGACCGAGGCGACGACGTAGCCGTCGGCCGTGACGCCCTGCGGCAGGACCGTCGTGAGAGGGAACTCCTCGGTCGAGTCGAGCTGGAGCTGGCTCAGGTCGAGGTCCCACACGATCTTGCCGGTCTTCAGGGAGTACCGGGTCATGCCGCGCACCTGGGTGAAGATCGTGTCGCCGCCGTCGAGCCCCAGGGCCTGGTCGAACTGGTTCGAGGCGCTCGCCAGGTCGAACTCGCCGACGGCGGCCTTGCCGCCGGAGTCCTTGGGCGCGTTGGCGCGGCCCAGCACCTGGCCCGTCGCCGGGTCGACCTGGACGAGGTAGTAGCGGTCGCCGGTCTCCTGCGCCAGCCACGCGGAGTTGCCGGGTGCCGCCGAGATGATGCAGTCCTTCGTCACCTCGGGGAACAGCGCGGCGTTGTCCGTCGTCCAGGTGTGCTCGAACGACGGCAGCTCGTACGCGTCGACGCGACAGGCGTCGTCACTGAGCCGCGACCCGATCAGCACGTCGCCCTCGGGCGTGGGGTGCAGGTCGAAGTAGCTGTCGCCCTCGAGGCGGGTCACCGGCTCAGGCTCGCCCTTGACCATCTTCCACACGACGCCGTCCATGTCGACGATGAAGTCCTGCCCCTTGACCGTGAACAGGTGGTTGACCGTGCCGCCGGCCAGCCCGCCCTGAAACTGGGTCATGCCCGAGAGCTTGTCGGACGTCGACACGACCTTGCCGTCAGAGACGCGGATCGTCGCGAGATTCGGGCAGAAGCTCGACTCGCCGTAGGCGACCGTGAACGTCTTGACCGCTCGATCGGGCTGCGACACGAAGCACACGGTGCCGCCGCGGAGGTCGAGATCGGCCGTCCAGAGCTGCTTCCCGGAGTCGAGGGCGTAGCCGGAGATGTTGTCGACCGAGTAGCCGACCACGGTGTTGCCGCTGATGAACGCATCGGACCGGCGCTGCACCTGTGCCGTGTCGAGGGAGCCGGTCAGCTGCTCCAAGTCGTCGGACGCCGCCAGCAGCACCTTCGGCTCGAGCGCCGGGCCGACCGCCGGGCCACGCGCGGACGGGGCCTTCGCGGGCAGCGGGAGCGAGGACGCCTTCTCGTCCTTCTTCGTCGGCTCGTCCTTGCCGTCGTCGACGCCCGTGCAGGCGGTCAGCGCGAGCGCGACGACGACGGCGACGATGGCCGCGACGCGCCTCATGCGCCGAGCCACTTCCGGGTCGCGGCGAACAGGTCCTTCTCGCTGCGACCCAGCTTCTTGGCGCCTGCCTCCCGCGTCTCGGCGCCGTAGAACGCCTGCGCGGTCTCGAGCACGGCGTCGCGGCCGCTCTCCTTCTCGAGGTACGCGTATACGGCGGCCGAGCACTGGTAGAACTCGAGCTCCATGGATGACTCGTGGAACTCGTCGTACCCCTTCAGACCGATCGACTCGAACTGGCCGAACGTCGATCTGATCCGTGCGCCGTCACGAGCCATGACGCCGTCGGCGCCCAGCTCGCCCCACACCGCGAGCCCCTCGATGACCCACGTCGGGGTGCCGCCCGCGGCGTACCACTGGTCGGCCAGCACGTGCACGCCCTCGTGGCACGCGACGTCCTCGAAGTCGGGGCGCGAGAACGACGACTCGTGCAGCCCCACCCGTCCTGTGGCCATGGGCAGGCCCGAGCGGTTCGCGGCGCTCTTCTGCCCGTTCGCAAGCTCGGCCGGGTCGAGGAAGGGGTGGTAGTAGGCGTGCGCGTCCGCGTCCCCCACGGCCACGCCGCCCCACAGCTTGCCGTCGATCGCGGGCCAGGTGAGCCCGTAGAAGATCTTGTCGACGCCCGCCGGCCGCGGCATGATGTCGAACGCCCGGGCCGCGCCGGCCTCGATGCGCGCGGAGAAGTCCTTGGCGCGTTTGGCGTCACTGCGCCGGAACACGATCCAGGCGTGCTTCGTCTCGATCGTCTCCAGGTCGGCGACGTCCCACAGCGACGGATCGAAGTTCTCGTCGATCTCACCGACGTGCATGAGCTCCAGGGGCGCGTCCTCGGACTTCTTGCGGAAGTCGGCCGACATGTTCTCCACGACCTGCTGGCCGTCGCAGCCCTTGACCGTGTGGGCGAACACCAGCTCGCCGGAGTACTCGACCCGGCCGCCGGCGCCGTTGCGGGTGCGTCCGCCCGGCACGCCGACGTACCACTGCCCGTCGACGAAGCCGAGCCGCCGGAAGTTCTCCATCCGTCGGGTCCAGAACTTCTCGAACGTCGCGAGGTCGTAGTCGCCGGGATCGATCGTGGCGACGAGCTGCTTCACGTCGCCGGACTGCATCGCGGCGTTGAGCCGGTTACGCAGCGCCGCGGCGTCGGCCTCGGTGACGACGTTGCCGGCCTTCGGCTTGACGATATTGGGGCCCTTCGCCGTCGCGGCCGCCGTCGCCTCGCCGCCGCCCTTGCCGCCGCCGTCGCCACCGCCGCATCCCGCGACGAGCAGGCCCGCCGATCCCAGCAGCAGCGTGCGCCTGTCCAGTCCGTCCACTGTTCCCCCCGGAGTCATCGATGTGGACCGCAGGCTACCGCGTGCCTCGCCCGGGCGTGCGGCTTCGGCGCATCGGCTGCGCCCATACTGGGGTCATGAGCAACCACCCGGACCGCGAGAAGCAGACGTACGCCACGGTCGATGACTACTTGGCCGCCGCGACGTACGAGGTGGAGCCCCGACTCGCCGAGATGCGCCGGGTCGTCCGCGAGGCGCTCCCTGGCGCCGAGGAGACGATCAGCCACAACGTCCCCGCCTACGTGCAGCACGGGGTCGTGGTGGTGCAGCTCACCGCCCACGAGGAGCACACGACGCTGTCCTTCTTCCCGACCGCCGGTGTCCGGGTGCGGTTCGACGCCGAGCTGGCCCCGTACAAGGTCACCAAGTCGGCGGTGCGCTTCCCGCTCGACGACCCGCTGCCGCTGGACCTGATCGCCGACATCGCCCGGTTCCGGCTGACCGAGGCCGCCGAGTTCGCCGCGCGCCGGCGGGACGGTCGCTGACCTCCCCGCGCGTCGTGGTGGTGCGTCGGGGCCGGTTCAGGCCATCATCGATCAGCACTCGTCTGCATCCAGGGGGAATCATGACGCTGCACGCCGAGCTGATCTCCGGTCCGATCGGGCCCGACACCAGCTCGACCAGGCCAGCCACGTGCTCAAGCAGGCCAACCCGCCCGACGGGGAGCGCGGACGCATCGTGCTGGCGCTGTCGCGAGCGGGCCAGCGCACGGGGCGGACGCTCGACGCCGACGAGAACGGTGCCGCCGACGTCCGGCAGGCCGTGCGCGACGACTGACGCCTCGCGCGAGCCGTTCTGGTCGGGCCGGTCCGTCAGCGGCTGCTGGCGATGCGGTACTGGCGGACCGACAGCGGGACGAAGACCGCGACGATGATGACGACCCAGATCAGCGTGTAGATCGCCGGGTTCTGCATCGACCAGGCATCGGACTGCGGCGCCCGGCCACCGATGTTGCCGAACAGCTCGCGCGAGGCCTGGGTGACCGTCGAGACCGGGTTCCACTCCGCGAACGTCCGCACCCCGCTGGGCAGCGAGTCCAGTGGAACGAACGCGTTCGACACGAACGTCAGCGGGAAGATGACGATGAACGAGGCGTTGTTGATGACCTCGACACTGGGCACCAGCAGGCCGACATAGGCCATGATCCAGCTGATCGCGTACGCGAAGAGCAGCAGCAGGAGGAATCCCGACAGCGCGTCGATGACGCCCTCGCGCATGCGCCAGCCGACCACGAGGCCGGTCAGCGCCATGATGATGAGCGACAGGACGTTGTAGACGATGTCGGAGGTCGTGCGACCCACCAGCACCGCCGAGCGCGACATCGGCAGCGACCGGAAGCGGTCGATGATGCCCTTCTGCATGTCCTCGGCGAGCCCCGCACCCGTGAACGTCGCACCGAACACGACGGTCTGGGCGAAGATGCCGCCGATCAGGAACTCGCGGTAGTTGACGCCGTCGCCGGGGTCGATCGCGCCGCCGAAGACGTAGGCGAACAGCAGCACGAACATGATCGGCGAGATCAGGACGAACACCAGGATCTCGGGGACCCGGATGATCTTGATCAGATTGCGCTTGGCGACGACCCATCCGTCGGTCGCGTGGCGGGCCAGCGTGGTCATGCCCGCACCTCCTCGGTGTCGGCGCCGGCGTCGGCGGACTCGGGGTCGGGCTCGGCGGCCCGCCCGGTCAGGCTCAGGAACACGTCGTCGAGCGTCGGGCGCCGCAGACCCACGTCGAGGACGTCGATGCGCTCGCTCTCGAGCTGCTGCAGGACCGTCCGCAGCTGGGGAACGCCCCCGTCGACCGCGGCGGTCAGCTCGCGCTCGCTGTCGCCGGTCTGCACCTCGCCGATCGCGACAGTGGCCAGGATGCGAGAGGCGGCGTCGCGCTGGGCGCCGTCGGTCAGCACGATCTCGATGCGCTCACCGCCGGTCTGCGACTTCAGCTCGTCGGCCGTGCCGCGGGCGATCGCCCGGCCGTGGTCGATCACGACGATGTCGTCGGCGAGCAGATCGGCCTCCTCGAGGTACTGAGTCGTCAGCAGGACGGTCGATCCGGCAGCGACCAGCTCCTTGATGACGGTCCACATCTCCTGGCGGCTGCGGACGTCGAGCCCCGTCGTCGGCTCGTCGAGGATCAGCACGGGCGGCTCGGCCACGAGCGCGCCGGCGAGGTCGAGCCGGCGCCGCATGCCACCGGAGTAGGTCTTGGACGGCCGGTCACCTGCGTCCTCGAGGCCGAAGCGCTCCAGCAGGCCGCGGGCGCGTTGCGACGCCTTCGCCTTGGGCATGCCGTACAGCCGGCCCACCATCTGCAGGTTCTCAAAACCCGTGAGGTGCTCGTCGACGGCCGCGTACTGCCCCGACAGGCCGATGCGGGCGCGCACCCCGTCGGGATCCTTCGCGACGTCGATGCCGGCGACCTCCGCGGTCCCGCCGTCGGCCTTGAGCAGCGTGGCCAGGATGCGCACGGCCGTCGTCTTGCCCGCGCCGTTCGGCCCCAGCAGGCCCAGCACCTTGCCCTCGGGCACCGTCAGGTCGAGACCTGACAGCGCCTCGACCTGCTTGTACTTCTTCACCAGCCCGGTGGCGCGGATCATGTCAGTCATACCGCCACCTTGTCAGCGGCCTGTGACAGAACGCGACCGACTTTCGGCTGACAGGTGGTCGATCTGCGCAACCATCGCGCCGGGGGTCAGTTCTGGCGGTAGCTGCTCAGGAAGTTGCCGAGCCGCTGGATCGCCTCGGAGAGGTCGCGTGCCCAGGGGAGCGTCACGATGCGGAGATGGTCCGGGTCGGGCCAGTTGAAGCCCGTGCCCTGCGTCAGCAGGATCTTCTCCTGCAGCAGCAGGTCGAGGGCCAGCTGCTCGTCGTCCTTGATCGCGTGGACCTCGGGGTCGAGCCGCGGGAAGGCGTACAGCGCTCCCTTCGGGACGACGACGCTGACGCCCGGGATCTTGCGCAGCTCGGCGACCGCCGTGTCGCGCTGCTCGAGCAGCCGTCCGCCGGGCAGGATCAGCTCGTTGATCGACTGGTAGCCGCCCAGCGCGACCTGGATCGCGTTCTGGGCGGGGACGTTCGGGCACAGCCGCATCGAGCACAGCAGCGTGATGCCCTCGAGGTAGTCCTGCGCACGCTCCAGCGGACCGGTCACGACGACCCAGCCCGCGCGGTAGCCGCACACGCGGTACGCCTTCGACAGCCCGTTGAACGTCAGCGTCAGCACGTCGGGCGCGACGCTCGCCATCGGCACGTGGACCGCGTCGTCGTACAGGATCTTGTCGTAGATCTCGTCCGACATGAGCACGAGATCGTGCTTGCGGGCGAGATCGGCGATGCCGGCCAGCGTCT
>JAOPXY010000019.1 GCA_025964895.1 Aeromicrobium sp. | reverse complement strand
GGGAGCCGACATGACTGAGCGACAGTCGGCGTTATCTCCTGGCAGCAGCCGGCGACACCGACTGGTCGCTCAACCTCCGCGCTTCGGGACAGGGGCGCCTGGAGAAGAAGGGCCACGTCGAGGACTTCACCGCAACCGAGGTACCGGTCGACCAACGCCCGCCGCTCATCGACGCGTACCTGAGCCGCTACGGCAAGATGCCCACCGTCGCACGGACGTTCCGAGCGCTGCCGGAGCCCGCGCATCACCCGACATTTCTCATGACCTCTGCGAAACCGCAATGAACACGCTCGCCTCGCAGCGCGTCGACGTGCGACTCATCGTGCGCGCTCTGCCCGGCCCGGGTAGCGGGCCCCTTCGTCGACGGATCGAACGATGACGTCGACCGCCGTGTCCGTTTCGGGGCTGACCAAGTGCTTCGGCGCTCGGACCGCGGTCGACAACCTCGACCTCGAACTCCCTTGCGGGGTGGTCGCGGGCTTTGTCGGCCCCAACGGTGCCGGCAAGACCACGACCATGGCGATGCTGCTCGGTCTGGTTCGGCCGACAGCAGGAACCGGCGCCGTGCTCGGCGGGTCGATCACCACGCCCGCGGCCTACCTTCAACGGGTAGGTGCCCTCCTCGAGAGCCCCGCCTTCTATGCCTCACTCTCCGGCGCCGAAAACCTCCGGGTGTTCGCCACCGTCGCCGGGCAGTCCATCGGGGCGATTCCGGAGCTCCTCGACATGGTCGGGCTCGGTGGTCGGGGCGATGACCGCTACCGCGGCTACTCCCGCGGGATGAAGCAGCGGCTCGGTATCGCGGCCGCGCTCCTCGGTGACCCCGAGCTTCTCATCCTCGACGAGCCTGCCAACGGCCTCGACCCCCAAGGTGTCCAGGACATGCGGTCCCTCATCGGTCGGCTCGCCGGTACCGGCCGGACGGTCTTGGTGTCTTCGCACGACCTCAGTGAGGTCGAACAGGTCTGTGACTGGCTCGTCCTCATCGACACCGGCCGCTCCCTATACCAGGGACCGACTCGCGCCCTGCTCGACGGCGCCTCTGCGGGCTTGGCCGTCGTACCCGAACGCGCCCGGGACCTTTCCGTGTTGCGTGATCTGCTGGTCGCCGATGGCCATCACGTCGTACTGCACGACGACAGGTTGGTCGTGCAGGCCAGCTCGACCGGCATCCGCGACGTGGCAGCATCGGTGAACCGGGCCGCGTTCGCCGCCGAGATGGTCCTGGTGGAGCTCAGCCCGCTGCGGACCACGCTTGAGGACAGCTACCTCGCGATGGTGCACGGAGCTGGCCGATGATCAGAGTGATCCACGCTGAGCTGCTCCGCCTGGTTCGACGCCGAACGGTCCTCGTCACCGCGGCGGGATGCGTGCTGTTCTCGGCTGTCGCGACGCTTACAGTGTTCTCGACGGCACAGACCTCCGGTATCTCCTCCAGACAAGGGGGGACCACGCTGGCGGCGCTCAACGGTGACGGCGGCGGCACCGAGGCGTTCGCCGTCGGCGCGTCGTTCATCGGGTTCTTCGTGTTCGTCACCTTCATCGCCCTGCTCGCCGGCGAGTTCTCCGGCGGCACCTTCCGGGCCTTCCTGGTGCGCGATCCCCACCGCCTGCGGGTGATCATCGGCAAGCTGACCGCGATCCTCCTCGTGGCCGCCGCCGCGATCGCCGTCGCCGAAGTCTGCACCCTGGTCGCGTCGCTGGTCGTGGCCCCCACCCAAGACGTGTCTACCACCGACTGGTTCTCCCTCGACAGCCTCGCAGCAGGGCTGCGCGACTACGCCACCGTGCTGGGTGGGGTGACCGGCTGGGCCGTCTTTGGCGCCACCCTCGCCGTCATCTTGCGCTCCGTGCCGCTCGCCCTAGGCGTTGGGTTCGCCTGGGCCGGCCCCATCGAGAACATCACTGTCCAGTCCTGGCAGACCGGCTATCGCGTCTTCCCCGGCCAGGTCCTCGCCTCCCTCATCCAGGGCGGCACCGCCGAACTCGGCATCGGGCGCGCCGTGCTCACAGCCATTCTCTATACCGGTGTCGCGGCCGCCGTCACTCTCGTCGTCGTCTCCCGGCGCGACGTCACCGCATGACGCCTCGACACGCCTCGCGGTATCGAGGCTTCAGCCAGTTGATCGTCATCGCCAAACGCGGTGGCGCGCGAAGCCAGCCGCCGCGCCTCCGCAGCAAGCCCGGGCACGTACTCGGCCAGCCGCTCCCAGCGCCCAGACCCCGTGCTCGCGTATCTCACCAGCCTCTGGTGCCGGTCCAGCAGCGGAGCACCAGCCGCTCGGCGGCTACAGGCCCACGTCCGCGTGGCTTTAGCCTCAAGGCTGGCCGGATCTGTCCACCTTGCAGCGCGACTCCGATGATCTCAGAGATCAGCTCGTCGCCGGTGGGAAGCAGGTGACGGTGTGGTACCAGCACGTTGGTCAGCCGGTGGTTGGCCTCGGCGGAGGCGGCGTCGCGCGAGTGGTGTGGCGGACACTCGTCTGTGGAGCGATCACGACGCTCGCATCCGGTTGTTGCGCTTGTCGTGGGTCAGCTCGGCGAGACCGAGCGCTTCGAGGAGTGGTGGGAGGTACATACCGAAGCGCCCGCGGTAGCCCTTGCGCTGTCCGTACCAGCCGCCGACCGGGTTGTCCTCGGCACGGCCCCAGGCCTCTACGGTGCCGGGGGCTGCGGGCTTGAGTTCATCAGCGGCACCGAGCGGGACCCAGTCCTGCTGCGCTTGGAGCCAGGCATGCAGGTCGTCGATCGCACGAGCGAGGTAGGTCAGCTTGGTCGAGCCCACCTGGCAGACCAGCAGCGCTGGCTCGGATCCTTCATCTCGATACATCGCGTACTCCGATGAGCCGGGCGGGGTGGTCAGGACCCAGGGGTCCTCCCTCGTACCTTCAGCCATCAGTGGGTCCTTTCCTGCGTCGCCGGCAAGGTGACTGCTTTCTGGAAGTGAGGGAGCAGTAACTCCGAAGTATCGCAAACCCAATGAGAAACACGACAAGGCCAGTGGCCGCAATAACTCCCCACGGAGTCGTAACACGAGCTTTCAAGATCTCCTTCAGCCCCGGGGATCGCGAGACCTTTCGCGCCGAGGTCGGACTTCTCTGCGTCAGATTGCTCGGTCGCACTTCAAGCAGTCCCGAGCAACCGTAATACGATCAAGGCGTGTGCGGCGAGGGCGGCGCAGTGGAAGGCCGTCCAAACGGATCAGCGCCATTTCCCCGCGTTTGGGCGCCGCCGGACGGTCGGATCTGCCGACAGCAGCATGCCGGGGCTTCGAACTCAGGCGACGGCCCGGCTCGTGCCCACCGATTCGACCAGATCGGCGCCGGCGCGGGCACCCGATGTCATGCGTATCGCGGCTCCCAGCCGGGAGGCAGCGGCGCGGTGGGGGCCCTCTCTCATCAAATCATCCGCTGCGGCCGCGATCGCCTCGGGCTTCGCGGTCTTGGACAAGAGCTGACCCGCGCCGGCGTTGACCAACGACTGTCCGACCATTTTCTGGTCGAGCATCGGGTGCATCGGCATCACCAGGACCGGCAGGTCGTGGGCCAAGGCGGCCATCGTGGTCGCGTGGCCGCCGTGCCCGATCACCATCGACACGGTCGGCAGTAGCTCGGTGTGTGGGACGATCCCGCGGAGCTCGACGTTCGGCGGAGCGGCCAAGCGCTCTGTTCCGATCGCGGGCCCGACCGTGGCGACGCCCCGCACATCCAGCATCCCCAGCGCGTCGAGGATGTTCTGCATGGCTTTGGCTTGGCCCGGGAAGTTGACCGTGCTGAGACTAACGAGCACGGTCGGCTCGGTGGGCGCAGCCGTGACACCGGTCACCACGGGTCCCGTGTAGTGAAGGTTGCAGGGTCGTCCGCTGCCGTTGGCGGGATCGAGTTCCGCCAGGCACGCGACCAATCGTGCGGTAGCGGTCTGCAGCAGTCTCCGCGTCGGGATTCGCTTGACGGCCATGCTGATGCCCATCGGGCCGCGCAGCCACCTGCCGACCAGGTACGCATCAAACATGTGTTCCAGCACCACGTACGGCACTCCTTCGGCCTCGACCGCCTGCATCGCGCCGAATAGGATGCAGTCGACGACCACGAGGCCAGCAGGCTCGCGCTGCATTTCTTCGACGACGTCGCGACCCATCGCCCGGTCGCCGAACACTCCGGCATAGTCAATCGGTGTGCTGGTGTCGGTTGCCTGGAAGGTGCGGGCTGTGTGGAACGCGGTGAAGTCGAGCCCCGCGTTCGCCACTTGCGCGTGTTGGACGGGGTGCCCCATCACTCGGACGCGGTGGCCGCGCCGCTGCAGCTCGGCGGCGATGCCGAGTGCAGGAGGAACATTGCCACCTCCGTCCCACGTGACGAAAAGGATGTTGCTCATGCTGATTCTCCTTCGTGCCGGCCCCCCTCAAGGAGCGAGGTCACCATCCGATGGATGAGATGCTCGGTTCGGTCTCTCGAGTACCGGCGATCGATGCGCAGCAGCTTCCAGGTGTAGACGTCGGTCGCGACGACCAGCAGATCCATCAGCGGATCCTTAGGGCCGGTGAAGGGCGCAAACACGTCACTCACCCACGTGCGGTGAAGTGCCCGACCGCGCCGGGTCAGCTCGGCGACCTGCGGATCCGACGCCTCCTGGGCGAGCATCAGGAGTGCCGTTTGCCCACGGTCCTCGTAGTGTCCGACGATTGCTGTAACAGCCGCGTCGACATCGCCTACCGGGGCGTGGCGCTCCTCGGTCACGGTGGCGATCGCGTGGTCCATCGTCGCTTCGATCAGTCCGGCACGACTCTTGAAATGCCGCAGGATGGTCTGGACGCTGACATCAGCCTCGGCCGCCACGTCGTCTAGCGAAATATCGGGAAACATTCGCTCACGCCCGAGGTCGAACAACGCCTGGGTGATGCGCCGCCGGGTCTCGGCCACGGCCTCAGCGCGAGCGCCCATCGTGTAGGAGCGAGTCGATTTCATGATAGTCGACGTTGACACGAAAATGGTTCGAGGTCAATAGGCGCGCCCGCGCAACACAGACCCTCTCTCAAGTCCTGGCACCCGCCATGGACCGCCGGCCAAGTTCCTCGAGCGACGCGGTCGGCTTTTAGCTATAACTCCACGCCGGCGGCGGATAGCGCAAGCACACGGACACGGATTCAGGCGACTTGAGGGCAGGCGTCTTTCCCCCGCGAAAGTGCTCGGTACCGGGCCACAAGAAGGACACCCGAACTCGCAACAATCTGCTTGACAGAATCCTGCACCGCCGAGGCATAAGTGCCGTTTGCAAACGCCCGGATCTGCCGAAGAGCGCACACCACCTGGAGGGCAGTTCACGCTGAGCGCAGTCATCGAAACGAGCGTCACCAGGTCGAGCCCGGACGATAAGTCCCTGCGCTCCATTCGTGACCCTCAGGGTCGAGGACGCGGCATCGCCTGGTGCCCCACTCGGTGTCTTCTGGGGGAATCACGTCGCGTGCGCCAGCTGTGATGGCGCGCGTGTGCCACTCATCGACATCTGAGGACTCCGACATCCAGAGGTACAAGCCCCCGCCCGTGCTGCGTCCGAGAAGTTCCGGGACGGCGTACTCTTCGTCGGCGCTGGCCACCATCACGACGACATCGCCGAGGCGTACCTCCGCGTGGACAACCTCCCCGTCATGGCCGTCCTGTCGGGCGACGACGGTGAAGCCAGCGTGCTCTAGCCAGCGAAGCCCTGCTGGTGCGTCGCGGTAGCTCACATAGGCATAGAGCGCAGCCTCAGTTTCCATGAGACTGATCATCGCGCGCTGGGATTTACCTGACAACGCCGAAGGTCCGCACTTATCTGACCGTGAGTGGGCTCGCTCGTGGCCGATGAGCGCTAACCATTTGGCACGCACGCAGTTGCCCTCCACAGAATCACGGGATGCGATCCTTCGACGACCTCGTGGGCGAGGCTGAGTCGTCCGACGTGACCGGCTGGAGCTCTTGCGTGCCCGGCTTTTCGGTAGGTCCTCTTTGGGTCAGGTGCTTGCGTGCAATCTCTGAGGCTGGCAGGTGCCCCCCATGGGGACAATGCAAAGTGGCCCCGACCGCGTTTCCGCAGTTCAGGGCCACTATCGCTTCGGTGGGGTGGTGACGAAACTCAAACGCCCTGGAACTGAAGGGCAAAAAATGCCGCTATTTGAGGGCTTCACACGATGTTGGCGAAATGATCACACATTTTCGGTCCTAGATCCCGTCGTTCCAGCCCATTCGTTTGTTTGGACGTGATCCCGGGAAGAACCTGGGTCTGCGGCCGACGCGGCTACGCGCTTCGCGGCAAGATGCCCGTGTCAGACGGAGGCGTCGATCAAGTGCGCGAGCTCGGTCGGGGTGGTTGTGTGCACTCCGAACGCGGCGGCCGTAGCTAGCACTGCCTTGTCCAGGGTCACGATGGACCAACGATCGGGTAGCAGGGTCAACGCCTCTTGGTCGAGCGCTGCCAACGCCGAGGCGACCAGAACCGGGTCGGCGGTGCCCTTGTACCCGTACAGATCGATGAGTTCGGTGTTGCCGAGCGGGATGGTCGCCATGACCCTCCGTACGTAGCGAAGGACCGAGGGGGTGACGGCGAAGGCAAGGCTGAGGAGCGAGGCGTGATCGGGGGCGCCCTCGGCCTCGCGGAGAACATCCTCCGGGATGCGGCACCTCTCCCTGAACGTCACGCTTCTTCGGCGGCGTTCACCCAGGAACGTGAGCGCGTTGTTGTCCACCATGAACCGCTGAGTACTCATCGCACTGCCGCCCGGAAGTCATCGATCTGAGCGGGCTTCAGCTTGTTGGAGAACATGACCCTGCAGAAGTCGCGCCGTCCGATCTCGCCGGCGTCCAGGAGCCCCAGCATTCGGCGCGAGCACTCCGTCCCGTTGTACTTGCGCAGGGCGTTGACGGGCTTGGCGTTGCGTCTTGGGGGGTCGACGCGACGCGCGTACTCGTCAGCAAGCTGGTCCATGTGTTCGCGGAAGGCGTCCTGCGGCAACAGGTCCAGGCGCCGCGCTCTCATCGCCAGAGCACTCGGCGTGACCTTGTAGAGATTGGCGGCCTCTTTGACCGCTGCCAGCGACTCAAAGTCTAGAGTGCTGATCTCTGACGACGGGAGAAGGACCTCGCCAGCGATGTCGAACTCGCGAGGCGCGGTCTCGTCCTTGGTGTGACCGTCATAGGTGACCGGAGCGAAGGTTCCGCGCGCGACCATGACCGTCAGCAGGACCAGTGTGAAGACCTTGCGACCGGTCGGTTCGAGACGTTCGCCTTCGTCTCCGCTGGCCAGGAAGATGTACGGGACCCGTGCGTCCTTGATCGTCATCCCGCTGAAGCGTGCCCGTCTTGGCATCTGTTGCGGCATGTGGTTCTTTGCGCTCCTACCGACCAAGATCTGCCTTGCCTCCAGCGCGCTGATGAGCAATTCCAGGGCCGCCTCCTTGGACCTGGCGGCCTTGAGATCGTCGTTCGTGAACCCCAGCTGACGCCGAAGGGTTTCGGCGTCCTCCTGCACCGACGTCCCCGGCCTGCCGAGGCAGCCGACAACCGTGTTCCGGATCAGGGTCGTGTCGGCGCGCAAGATCATCTGCTTGCGCAAGAGGTCCTTGACGATCAGCTCCACGTCCGCCAGCCGCACGATGTTGCGGGAGTTCATCGAGAAGGACGGCTTCGTGAACCCAGCCATCAGCTTCTCGTTCTTCAGACGGATTTGTTCTAGGACGACCTCCACCGGTGCGAAGAACAGCGGGTACGGGATCTCGGCGACTGTCGCCATCTCGACAAGCTCTCGGAACGAGATGCGATTCCGCTCAAGGGCCGTCCGAACCGGAGCCCGATCGGCGGCGACCGAGTTCTCGAACAGCGAAGCGAACACGTCGCGGTCCACAGGCAGGGGCTCGCCGTTGAGCATCACGTCGATGGTCACGGCGGCCCTTTCGATCTGCGGTTAGGCACCATGGTCCCGTCGTGAACCTGGACGTCTGTACCGACACGCCGTGAAGGAGAACATCAACTGCCGTCAGAGCGCCGATGAGTGGACTACCGGTTCGGCATAGGGCGCGGCAGCGTCGGCGGCTCGTCGGCGCCAGAAACAGGCCTATGGTGGCGCCCGATAGCGAACGGGCCGTCGCTGCTAGCCCGCAAGCCCGTCGTCCTGCAGGGGCACGCCCCACTCTGTTTGAGTTCCTGCCGCCAGGCCGAGCTTCCCTCCTGTTGACGTCGCCGAAGCCGTCAGACTCCCCACGCCTCGTTGTGCCCCAGATCGCATGCACGACAGCGAGAGGGAACGGACACCGCACGGAGAGGAGCGCCGGCGCGGGACGACTGTGCGCACGGTTGACGTGCCTGCCCTACACAGGACCATCCAGGTCGACAGCCAAGAAGGTCGACAACGTAGCGGAATTCTCCGCTGCCGTCGTCTTCGCCAAACCTGCAGGAGAAGCCCGATGAACACCGTTCCTACCTACACCCAGATCCTCGTCATCGAAGGAACCGCCCGCGCCAAAACACGATTCTTCGCCCGGCTGAACAAGGCGCGGGTTGGTGACAAGGTCGAGTTCGGCCTCATGACGGCCCTCGTCTACGCCCGTTCGCACAAGATCCAGGTCGGCAGCCGATCCGTGCCCGGCTGGTACACGGACCAGTTCCCGAACGATTCGTCGCCAAGTCAGGTTCAGTGACCCCGTCATCATCGCCGAGCCAGCACCCGCGGTCATAGGTAAATGTCAGGTCGAGTTGATGGTCGTCAGTGCGGTGTGGCCGATCACCCATGAGCAGCTCATGTTCCTCAGCGAGGTGAGCCCCGGCCTCACGCTTTCGATGGTCACCTTCGGCTTCTCGTGCGGACATGCAGAAGGCGGCACACAGCACGTGAGTAGAACGTCGACCAGAGACCTGCAGGACTCCGAGGTCGACGAGATCTGCGGCCTTGCCGGCTACCCATCGGAACGATGCAGCGACGAGCCTGCGCCGAGATGCCTGGAGATTCCCAGGTGGGAGGACCTCGAAGCCGCTCTCAAAGCGGCTACCTACTAGCTCCGGCTACCTGCGGGACCCCGTGTGGTCTTCGCTCCCACTTCCCGCCACTTACCTGTTGGTCCCGGCTGGCGACAGACACCGCAGCGACTCGGTCGACTCGTCGGATCAGACCCGGCGCAAGACCGGCGGATCTGGCTACTAGCTCAGTGAAGGTCCGTCTGGCCCTGCGGAGTGGGTGTGGACGTCGCGCGGTAAGCCCGGGGGGCTCGTGCCGGGTCGGCGGCGGAGCAGGGCACGCGAGGTGGAGGCCGACTCGAAGCCGGCGGTCGCTGCGACCGCGACGGTAAGGATGTCTTCTCGAGCAGCTCGTGGGCTCGGCGAAAGCGTTGGCGTTGAGCCATGACGTGACGAGATGCTCAGGCCCGACGCGCGCTTCCTCGCGTTGTGCGCGAAGGTGCGGAGGCCGACGACTCGCCGACGTCACTGCGCCTCTCTGGCAGACGGCGTGAGCACCAGGTACCGACCGCTGCCATCTTCAGACCACTGCGCAGCGTGCGCGATTCGGGACCGGCGACCGGTGGCGTACTGCCGTGCCAGGCAGGACCTGGCGGCGGTCCTCGTCATCCGGCAGTCGCGGCTCGCCCCATCTACCAGGCATGTGCCATCGGCCGATGCTTGCTCCGGAGACGTCGCCGGGTATCCAGAACGTGTCCACAGAACCGTGCAGCTTCAGGTACCGGAACGTGTCTGACCGCGGAATGCCAAACCGCATCCCCTCAGCAGGGCGCTCTCGAGGGGGCGGCATGTGCCGGATGATCTCGGCGCCCGTGACCCGCCGGCTCTCCCGGTCGAACAGGCCAGCCATATCGACCGCGGTCTCAACGAGGGTGTCGTAGTTGAACGTGGCAACCGTGGTGTTCTGGAAGTGGAAGACCCCCAACAGGCGTCTCAGCCACCATGGCATCTCGTCAGCGTGCGCCATCTGCTGGCGCGCGACTATGACATCGCGCACCGCCTCCGTCGCCATCAAGAACAACGACTGGTTGGCCGCGTTCTTAGCCGCGCTCAGGTCGGGTTGGGGTTCCGCAAGCCGGGACAGCCAACGTTCAAGTTGCGAGCCGTCGAACTCGAGACGCTCGAGCCCGCTTGCTCCCCGAGCACTCAGCAGGTTCAGCACCTCCTGACCCAACTCGGCAGTCATCGGCATCGCGCTCGACACAGCCCTTGAGAACCCCGCCCCAAGGATGACAACATCGCCGGTCACCCGGCGACTGTACCGAGCGATGACTGGTGCCGCGCGGAGCGGCCGTAGCGGCGCACGCGCTTCCAGCACACGAGTACTGGCTGCATCAGCACCTCGGTCACCCGCTACGTGGCAACATGCGGGCATGACAGACCAGCCGGTTCCCTCCCCCGAGCCCGCACCATCTGATAGCGGCGAGGCCGCACCGGTGCTGTTGAAGCTGTCCGAGGTCCACCGCCAGACGGGCGTGGACGTGGACGCGCTGAAGATGTTGATCGAGGACAACGTGCTCGTCCGCGGAGTCGAGCGCGGACGAGCCGGTCACGTGTACCTACGAGCGGACTGTCTGCCGACGTACCAGTCCCTGCTGGGGCTCCTACGTAAGCAGCTGCTGCACGAGCTGCGAACAGCGCAGAAGCACATGCGGCGGGTTGAGCAGGAGGTGGAAGCCGTGCGCAACGACCTCGACCTCGCGGTCGAGGACCCGGACGCTCCGTTGGGGCATGACCTGCTGACATTGCGGGCTCGCTCGCACGACCCCAGAGACTCCAGCTTGGCCAGCGCCCTGTCGGGGTTGGAGTTCTCGGCGTGGGCAGTCCGGCGGTACCAGGACGCGGTCCGGCGCACGGAAGGCCTGGCGCACTTCCAGGTGGACTAAGCCAGAACCGGTCTCGCGGGGGCAGATGGGCCCGTACAGTCCTGTTCGGGCACCACCATCTACGAAGGGATGCCGCCGGTGACACGTAGGAACCTGGCGTGCGCCGCGATCACTACGGTCGTCGCGACGATGCTCACCGCGTGCGGCACGAACTCTCAGTCGGACTCAACTCCCGCACCGCTCGCGGCGGCTTCGGCGACCACTGACTCTGCGACACCGGCACCCCCGGACGAGGCCGTCCTAGAGGTGACGTCATCGTGTGAGAACGAGTTCCCTCTGGTCATTGAGCCGTCCACCTACTCGTTGGTCGCGACCGGGAACGTCTCGAACTCCGGGACCGTCGCGGGTGAAGTCGACGTCACGGCCCAGTGGTTCCCTGTCGGGCAGGAGGCATACACGGCGACCAAGACCGTCGCAGTTGGTCCGGGCGAAGATGTCCGTGTCCCGTTCTCGGAGAAGGTCCCTACAGAGGTGATGAACGGGATGGTCGGTCTCCAGCACGGCGACCAGATGTGCGACGTCAATATCACACCGAAGTAGCCATCCCTGCGGAGGCGGGCGCTGGTCAGCCTCCGACGCCGTACCTGTCGGCGTACCGCTGAACCGCACGTCCTGCGCGGCGCGGGTTGGTGACCATGATCTGCTCAGGGATGTCGCCGGACAGCAGGGCGGCAGGCGCAGTCAGCCACGCCCAGATCGTCCATGTTGGCAGCCCGGCATCCTGCAGGGCGGCCACGTGTGGTGCCAGCTCGGGCCGCAGGTCGCCGGTGTCGGTGAACTGGAACGTCGGGTAGACGGGGCCGTCGGCGTGGGCGAGGACCAGGACTGCGCTCCCCTGCGTTCGCGCCCACGCTGCGGTGTTGGGGTCGCGTCGCCGGGACCGGAGCGCTTCAAGATCCAGCACCCCGACCTCAAGCAGGCGCGCTTGCTGGTCGCGGAACGCCTGGCGCCACTTCTCGGTCGGGTCAGTCACCGTCCCATCGTGGCTCCAGCCACCGACACAGCCCAAACGGCCGGACTCAGCTCAGGACGGTAGTGCTGCCGTCGGGCCGGTACTCGACCATGCGTCCGTCCTCGTCCAACGCGACGGTCGTAATGCCCCTGGCGGCGAGGATGGCACCGAGATGGGTTTCTTCGACTGCTCGTGCGAGCGCCTCCCCGAGGGCCATGTTCTTGGCCTGCTCTGCGGCACTTTTGCGAGGCACGACGCTCATGCGTCCAGTGTGCTCCCGCACCGCTCGTGGATCCAGGGGTCAGAAGTTGACGCACCTCACGTCCGGGCAGCAGCGGCGCTCGGACGGGGTGACGTTTCCTAGAGCGCCTCCTCAGGAACTGGTACGTCAAGGACGATGACCCCGTCTCCGCGAACGTCGACGACTACCAGTTCCATGCGACCGGATCCGTCCGCGGCCATCACGTGCTGTCCTGCTGTCGGCGGGACGTCATGGTCCCAGTTCAGCAGGTTCCCGTAGGTGCGCTGCCGCACGTGGATCCAGGTCAGGTCCGCGGCCAGCACCGCCAGAGTTTCGCCCACGAGTTCAGCCTAGACTCGCTCGCTGCCATCGGGAACCACGTTCAGCCGCTGCTCGTCTCCGTGTGGTGGGGTCGGACCAGGGCAGGCACCACGCGCACAAAGACGACCATCGCAACAAGCTCGACCAGCGTCTGGGTGACGACCACGACCGCGGCCAGCGAGTAGGCGTCCGGCAGCGCCAACGCCAACGGCAGGACGACCAGGGAGTTGCGGGTGACGCCGGAGAACACGAGCGCGATGGACCGGGGCCGATCCAACCGCGTCACGCGCCCCAGCCCAACCCCGACGGCGGCCATGACGACGAACCACGCCACGTAGACCGGGATGGTGCCGGCGACGTCGCCGAACCGGTCAGTGATGTCGGAGACCTGGGACCCGACGACCGTGAACAGGGTGCCTATCATCAGCGGCACCATCAGGGCGGCCATCAGTGCTTCCACGGCCTTGGCGGCTGCGAACCGTCTGGACAGCGCTTGGGTGAGCGCAGCCAGGCCCAGCGGGATGGCGATCAGGACGATGAACGCGTGCAGGAACGGTCCGGGCTCGACGATGTCGGCCAGGTCGGACCCGACGAACAGGTACAGGTAGACCGGCAGGAGCACCAGCTGCAGGAGCATCAGCAGCGGTGCCGCGGCGACGAGGCGGTCCTCGGCTCCCCCGGCCAGGCCGGAGAACACGATGACGTAGTCGATGCACGGGGTCAGCAGGACCAGTAGGACTCCGACGAGCACGGCCTGATCGTTGCCCAGGAACTGGATCAGGCCCCACACGACCAGCGGCCCAGCCAGGAAGTTCAGCCCGAGCACGGCCCCGAGGAAGCGGACGTCGCGGAAGCTGGCGGCCATGTCCAGGAACGGCACCTGCAGGAACGTCGCGAACAGCAGTGCCGCCAGCACCGGCTCGATGGCGTGCTCCAAGGACGCACCCGCACCTTCGGGTGCGGCGAGGCCGAAGGCGACTGCTGCTGCGATGGCAACCAGGTACAGGGCAATCTGGTGCTTCTCGGCGGCATGGACAGCGCGCTGGAGCGACGACCCGGTCGTGTCCGGACGGCTCGTGCTCATGCGTATCCCTGTGGTTCGGCTTGTGCCGCGGCGGCACCGCGAGCTGTAGGAAGGTTCACCGGTGTCCTACTTCGCGAGGGCGCTGTCGATGGCGTCGATGAACTCGTCGGTCGTGGACGGTGTCAGGGGTTCGCCGTTGAGGAAGAACGAGGGGGTGCCGGAGACGCCGAGCCGCTCCCCGTCGGTCACGTCCTTGGTGACGCGCGCTGTGACGTCGGGGCTGGCGACGTCGGTGTCGTACTGGGCCATGTCGAGGCCGAGCTCCTGGGCGTAGCTGCGGAACAGGTCGGCCTTGGAGTCTTGGGACTCGCCCCACTCGGCCTGGGTGTCGTACATCCGCTTGTACATGTCCTCGAGCTTGCCCTGGCGGGCGGCGGACTCCACCGCGTAGGCGGCGTTGTTCGCGTTGGTGTGGCTGGGGATCGGGAAGTAGCGCAGGACGAACGTGACCTGGCCGTCGTACTGCTCTCGGAGCTGCTCGACGAACGGGTACGCGGCACGGCAGGCCTCGCACTCGAAGTCCAGGAACTCCACGAGGGTGACCTTGCCGTCGGCGGCGGTGTCAAGACGGTGGCTATCCGCGCGGACGGTGATGTCCTGGCGTTCGGTGGCGTCGGCGGGTTCGGTGGCTGCGAGGTTCTGGTAGACGAATGCCCCACCGAACAGGGCTACTGCGATGAGGCCGAACAGGATCGCGATCTTGGTCTGTCTGGTCATGCTCTTCATCGGTCGTCTCGTTCCTGGGTGTGGGTCACCAGTCGATCTCGTGGCACTCGCGTGCTGCGGTGCGTTCGACCTGGAGGGTGGCGTGCTCGATGGCGTAGGCGGTCTTCAACGTGGTGCGAGCGTGTTCGAGGATGCGTGGGAACTCATCGGTGTCGTCGGCAACGAGGTGGGCAGTGGCCACGTTCATGCCTGACGTCAAGACCCAAATGTGCAGGTCGTGGACATCGGTGACTCCGGGGATAGCGGCCAGGTCGTCGGCGACTGCGTCGATGGCCATCCCTTCTGGCACGTGCTGGCCGAGGACGGCCAGGACCTGTCGGCCGAGGATGACGGCTCGGACGGCGACGAACGAGCCGATGGCCACGGCAACGGCCGTGTCCCACCATGCCTGTCCGGTGGTGGCGATGAGGATGCCGGCGGCGACGACGCCGACGGACCCGGCGGTGTCGGCGACGACCTCGAAGTAGGCGCCCTTGACGTTGAGGCTTTCCTTGGAGCCGGCCCGCAGCAGGAGCATGACGACGATGTTGACGACCAGGCCGATCCCGCCGACCACGACCATGGGCCCTGAGGAGACGTCGGGGTCGCTGCCGATGCGGCTGATGGACTCGACGACCACGTAGGCCGACACTCCCAGCATCAGCAGGACGGTCAGGCCGGACGCGAAGACCTCGGCCCGGTAGGACCCGAACGAGCGGCGGCCGGTCGTGTCCTTGCGGGTCGCGATCTTGGTCGCGGCCAGTGCCGCGCCCAGGGCGACGACGTCGGCCGCCATGTGGCCGGCATCGGAGATCAGCGCCAGGGAGTCCGCAAGCAGGCCGTAGACGAGCTCGAGGACGAAGAACGTCGCGATGAGGCCGAACGCGCTGGCCAGCTTGCCGCGGTACTTGGCGCCGGCATGACCAGCTGGCGGACCGTGGCTGTGTCCGGAACCCATCAGAGGCTCCTGCCCGTGCCGAGCTGAATGACCTGCGACTCGTCGGCCGGTGCGCAGCAGTCGTCCTGGCAGTCCGTGCAGCCGCACCCGGCGGCGTCGTCGGCGTTGCGGCTGATGGGTGAGCAGCACCCTTCTCCGCGCCACGCCTCGAGTCCTTCGCGCACGGCTACGGCGGCGATGATGAGCCCGGCGATGGGGTCGGCCCACGACCAACCCAGCGTCGCATTGAGGACCAGGCCGACCAGCAGCACCGCGGACAAGTACGTGCACAGCAGGGTCTGGGTGCCGTCTGCGTAGACCGCGTTCGAGCCGAGCGCCTTACCGGTGCGGCGTTGCGCGTAGGAGATGAACGGCATCACGACGAGCGAGACCGCGGCCAGGACGATGCCCACGGTCGAGGAGTCGGACTCGGCGCCGGTCAGCAGGCTTCGCACGGACTCGAACCCGACGTAGGCGGCTAGGGCGAAGAATGAGAACGCCAGCAGTCGCAGCGCCCGTTGTTCGCGTGACTCGGGGATGCGGTGGGAGAACTGCCACAGGATGATGAGGCCGCTGGAGACTTCGACGACCGAGTCGAGACCGAACCCGACCAGGGCCACGGACCCGGCGGCGATGCCGGCGGCGATGGCGATGACGGCTTCGACGACGTTGTACGTCACCGAGAAGCCGGCCAGCATCTTGGCGCGCCGGCCGAGGCGCATCTTGTCTGCCTGGTCCAGGTCGTTCATGCGCTCACTCCGTGGTTGGGGCACAGGGTGACGGCGAACCCGGTGAGGTCCAGCAAAGTCTCGGCTGCTGCCAGCAGCTGCGTGGTCGCTTCGGGGTGGGCGACGCTGAACACCGACGCCCGTCCTTGAGGCCGGGATGTGACCAGTCCGCAGTCCTTCAGGCACGCCAGGTGCTTGGAGACGGTGGACTGAGCCAAGCCGAGGTGCTCGGTGAGCTCGACGACCCGGTGCTCACCCAGCAGCAGGTGCTGCAGGATCACCAGCCGGGAGCGGTCACTGAACCCGTGGAACAGGCACGCAGCTGCGGTCAGCGGCTCTTCGGCTGCTGAATCGACAAGGTCCAATGTCATCGTCATGCGGCGATGATAGTTGCCAGACGTGTTGGTTGGCAAGCGTGTCAGTCGTCGTCTTCGGCGCCAGTGGACTTCAGGCCGGCTCGGATGACCAGGACCAGACCTGCCATGGTCACGATGGAGAACCCGACGATCGTGATGGCGTCCTTGGCGGTCGAAGATCCGCCTGAGTCGGGCAGCACCTGCGTCTGAGAGCTGGGACCCGCTGGTGTCGTGGGGCTCTGGGAGGGTTCGGTGGGCTCGCTGGGCGCGGGCTCGTCCACCGATGGGGTCGTGGTCGGTGCCGCGGACGGGTTGGAGGCCTGGACGTTGAAAGCGATGGTGCCGGTGACGGTGTGGTCGTCGACCGACACGATGCTGTAGGTCATCCGGTAGGTGCCAGGCGAGGTCGGCCGGTCGATGACGCTGGTGACAGTGTTGTCCAGGACCGTGGCTGTTTCGCTGTTCACGCGCCGGCCGTCCGGTGCGGTCACTTCGACCTGGGACGGACGCTGTACCGGTTCGGTGAGCGTCAACGTCACCTGGGCGGGCATGGTCTGGACGGTTGCGCCCTGCGCAGGACTGGACGACTCGAGCGAAGCGTGCGCCGAAGCAGTGGACGGCGCCCAGACCACCACGGCGGCCACCGCGGCACCCATCAGCACGAACAGCTGTCGCATGTTTCCTCCTGGTCAGCGCACGAGGCGCGGAACTACTACTGCGCGTAGTAAACCAGATGTCTGCCGACGTCTCGGCGAGCTGGACGGGTTATCGGCGGACCCCGACGAGTGTCGAATGCCGTTGCCATGTTCGCTAACCTGACCTCGATGAACGTCCTGGGGCTCACCCGCGAGCGTCGCCAGCTGGTGGCGCGCGCCGTCGTGGCCATTGCCGCGGCGTTCATCCTGTTGGTGTTGCACGACGCTGTCGCGACCGCCGCGCACGACGATGTCGGCGGCGCTGCTGGGTCGTCTTCTGCGGCGACGGCCGCTGGCGGTCAGGCGCTCGCAGTAGGCGCCGATGCCGCCTCACACGTCCCGGACACTGGCCGCGCTGGCGAGTGCGGCCTGGCCATCATGTGCGTCGTGGCGATGGCAAGCGTGGGCGCGGTTCTCCTGCTGCGCGCCTGGCGTCGCGACGCGGCCCTGTGGTCGAACCCACGAGCGCAGCTCGTCGCCTTCGGGGTCACACGTTCGTCTTACCCCGGTCTGACTCCGCTGCAGAGTTCCTGCGTCCTGAGGTGCTGATGGGTCCTGTCGCTTCGGCGACAGGACCCGTCAGACACACACCTTCGACCTAGGACACCCATGCGCAGGACACCCCTGTCCGCCGCTGCCGCCATGGCCGCGACCCTTGCGGTCGCAGGATGCTCAGGCACCGGCTCCACCAGCGACACCTACAACGCCGAAGACCTCCAGTACGCCAAGGATGTCATCAGCGCCCACCAGCGAACGCTCGAACTAGCGGACCTGGCCCGGGCCAAGACCACAGACTCTGCAGTCCTCGAAACGGTCGACAGCACGGACGACGAAGCACGTGCCGAGATAGCCATGGTGGCCGGCTACATCGGCGCCTGGGGCCAGACCCCGGACACTCCAGACGCGGCACACCAGGGCGAGGCAGATGACCCGCAAGTCCGCGGCAAAGACGAGCTTGCCGCCCTCGCTTCGCTGGACGGGCCACAGTTCGACCTGGCGTTCATCGCGACGACAGTCGCGCACAACCGCGAGTACGTCGCCCGCGCTGAACGACAGTTATCGGGCGGCTACGACAAGCTCATGCTCGGGCTTGCGCGCAGCATCTCCGCAGAGCGACGCCAGGCCAACATGGGGCTCGCGTCGGCGGCGGCACCGTGATGGCACCGGCACAACAGCGGCGTGCCAAGCCGCGAAGACGACGAACCCTGACGCGACGTCAACGCCTTGCCCGAACAGCCACCGCCACCGCGGTTCTCATAATCACTACGGGTGCGGTCGTGGCCGCGGCAGATGACGGGCCTCAACAACGCCCGGATCATCTTTTGGCCCTGCTCCTGCCTACGGTCAGCAACCCCAGCCCGGCTGCGCTGATGACGCCAGCGACGCCGAAGGCCTCGGCACAGCCGTCCCCGCCATCTGCCGACGACAGGTCACCTGTGGCGGTCCCGAGCAGCGGTTCAGGCCGATTCGTCATCGCGCCGGCACCCGACAACGCCGCATCGGCGGGCGCGTTCACGTACACCGTGGAAGTCGAGGACACGCTGACCTACGAACCCGCCCAGATCGCCTCCACAGTTGACCGAACCCTGACAGACGGGCGCGGCTGGTCGGCGGCAACGGCAACGACGTTCCAGCGGGTGGCCGACGCAGCTCCCACCCGAGTGCTGCTCGCCACCCCGGACACCGTCGACCGACTGTGTGCCCCATTGCGAACCAACGGACAGGTCTCGTGCCGCAACGGAGACCTAGTCGTCCTGAACGCCCTGCGCTGGTCCAACGGCTCCCCGGCCTACGACGACGACATCGGCGGCTACCGCCAGTACCTCATCAACCACGAAGTCGGCCACCGCCTCGGCCGCGACCACCAGAGCTGCCCCAGGGCCGGCGCGCCAGCGCCCGTGATGCTCCAGCAGACCAAAGGACTCCAAGGATGCGAAAAGAACCCATGGCCCTGAACACCCGCACCAACGCACCCGCCCCCTTCAGAACCCGATCTGTGCTCGCTGTCATCGCCGCCGCCGTGCTTGTGCTGACCGCTGCCTGCGGGGGTGAGACTCCAGCCCCGAACGATGACGGCCCGGTCCAGGGCGCCGGAGGCATCACCCGCCTGCCACCAGACGAAAGGGGCGAGCCCGTCGACGTCGCAGGGCTGGACCTGGACGGCAACCCCCTGTCGGCCACGCAATGGCGTGGCAAGGTCGTGGTCGTCAACGTCTGGGGGTCCTGGTGTCCTCCGTGCCGCGTCGAGCAGCCCATCCTGAGCCGCCTGGCCACCGAGCTCAAACCGACCGGCGTGGAGTTCTTGGGCATCGCCATCCGCGAAAGCCCAGCGACCTCGAAGGCCTTCGCCAAGGCCAAGAACGTCCCCTACCCCAGCATCGGGGACGGCGACTCAACGATCTTGGCGTTCGTCGACTCCCTGCCGGCAGTGCTCGCCGTGAAGGTGAGGATGTCGCCGTAGGCGCCGGCAAGGCGCGCGGCGGTGCGCAGCTCCTTCTCGGTGAGGAACCGCAGCTCGGCCTGGGATTGTCTTACCCGCGATCGTTTCGGTGCGGTACGGGCACACGGGTTGATCGTCAGATGACCCTGTTCTGCGGCATACGTGAACACGCCATAGAGCAGCCCGTGATAATTCGCTTTCGTCTTCAGGGAGCGGTCCCAGTCGATGAGCCAGGCCTTGATGTCCCGCTCCGCGATCGCATCCACCGGTCGGCCGAAGATCCGTGTGCCGCGCACCTCCAGGTTGGCAAGAACGCGGATCGACGACAGGTATCGCTTGCGCTGCCCGGGCGAGATGTCCACGATCTGTCGCACGTATTCCTCACCGACGTTCGCGAAGCTCGGCGGTGGGCTGTACCGCTCCTCGCCACGGGCGCGAACGAATCCTTCACCCTTGACCCACCCGTCGGGCCAATGGCCCCCGGCCGCCTCGACCATCTGCTTGAAACCCTCGGCCCGAGCCCGGTTCTGCGCGTCGCTGCCCGCGCTGAACGTCTCATCTTCGCGTGGCGCCCCGCGGCGACCACCAAACCGCCATACGACCCTCGCGGAGACCCCGCCATCGGCTCGTTTTCTGTGCTCGATCCATGCCATCGTCGTGCTCCTCTGACCCTCATTAGGTGTCATCGGTGCTTCCCCGAGGCCCGCACGTGCCCCCACGGTGCCCCCATGGAGGAAAATGCAAAGTGGCCCCGACCGCGTTTCCGCAGTTCAGGGCCACTATCGCTTGGGTGTCCGAGGGGGGACTTGAACCCCCACGCCCCTAACAGGGCACTAGCACCTCAAGCTAGCGCGTCTACCATTCCGCCACCCGGACATGCGCTCTGATGAGCGCGGTGCAGCACTGAACTCTAACAAAGGGTGTCCGAGGTTCCGAATCCCGGTCTCCCCTGTCGCGAAGCGGTCGCGTCGCGGCGGCCGATCTGCCTGCGATGCCAGCACGCGAGATGAGGCCCCGGGGACGTGTGAGTTCCCGGGGCCTCGTGATCGAGCGTGATGTCTCGTTCAAGTCCGGGACCGATCCTCGTCCCCGCCAACCTCATCACCGGCCGGCTGTCACCAGCCTGGGCGGATGACCATGGGTGTGACTAACGATCCCTTCGTTGCTCTCCCTAAGGAGTGCGATAACTCAGGTGTACGCCCCCTTCGCCCCGTCATGCAAGCGATTTTGCCGGGAATCGAGATAGGTTTTCCGAACCGTCCAGAGTGTCCACAGTGTGGCGCACGTCACCCACAGTTCACCGGGAGTTACCCACAGGTTGTCCACAATTGTGGACTGACTCTGACCGTCGGGTTGAGGGTCAGATGACGGTGGAGACGGCGTGGATGACGACGCCGGCGAGGCCGCCGACGACCGTGCCGTTGATGCGGATGAACTGCAGGTCCCGGCCGACGTGCAGCTCGATCCGTTCGGCGGTCTCCTTGCCGTCCCAGCGGTTGACGGTCGCGGAGATGATCGTGGCGACCTCGTGGCCGTAGTGGTTGACGGCGTAGGACGCGATGTCGGCGATCGTGGAATCCACTCGCGCGCTCAACACCTCGTCGTCGATCAGGCGGCGGCCCAGCCGCTCGATCTCGTCCTTGACCCGCGTCCGCAGCAGTCCGGTCTCGTCGCCGAGCGAGCCGATCAGCGCGCGCCGCAGCGCGTCCCACAGCTGGACGGACGTCGTCCCGAGGCCCGGCTGCGACAGCATCCGCTCCTTGAGCCGCTCGAAGCGCTCCATCGTGTCCGGGTCGTGCTGCAGGCCGTCGGCGAGGTCGTGCAGCCAGCTGTCGAGGGCGAGGCGGGCGCTGTGGTCCGCCGTCCGTCCGATCTCGTCGACGAACTCGACGACCTGCTCGTGCACCCAGGTCGCGACGCGCTTGTCGAGCCACTGAGGGGTCCACGAGGGCGCCCGGTTCTCGATCAGGGCCGCGACCTCGTCGTGGTTGCTCTCCAGCCACCGGGCGAGCTCGTCGACGGCGAGGTCGACGAGTCCGCGGTGCGCGTCGTCGCGCAGCACCTCGTCCAGGAGCTGGCCGACGACGGGGCTCAGCTGCTCCTCCTTGAGCCGCGGGATCAGCGCCTCCTGGATGACCGCGGACACATCGG
This sequence comes from Aeromicrobium sp., assembly GCA_025964895.1. Taxonomy (GTDB): domain Bacteria; phylum Actinomycetota; class Actinomycetes; order Propionibacteriales; family Nocardioidaceae; genus Aeromicrobium. The sequence goes on along the minus strand of JAOPXY010000019.1, from coordinate 18,593 downwards.
ACTCCTTGACGTGCGAGAGCGCGTCGGCCAGGATCCGCGACCCGTCGCTCACGATCCGGTCGACGTGGTTGCCGTCGACGAGCCACTCGCCGGCGCGCCGGCTGACGCCCGCCGAGCCGATGCGCTCGCGGATGACGTCCTCGCGCAGGAAGTTGTCCGCGACGAACTCCTGCAGGCTCTCCCCCAGCGACGCCTTGCGGTTCGGGATGATCGCGGTATGCGGGATCGGCAGGCCCAGCGGATGCCGGAACAGCGCGGTCACCGCGAACCAGTCGGCGATCGCGCCGACCATCGCGGCCTCCGAGCCGGCGTTGACGTAGCCGAGCCAGCCGGTGTCGTGGTCGCGGGTCAGGACGTAGATGATCGCCGCGAGCACGAGCAGCGACAGCGCGAGGGCGCGCATGCGGCGCAGGCCCCTGAGCCGTGCCGCGTCCCCGGTCGACAGACCTTCGGGCATCGCGAAGCTGGTGCTGGTATCCGTCGAGGTCACACGCAGACACTATCGGCGGATTCGCCCTGATGCGCTGCGGAGAGCGCTGCGTAGACTTCGGTGTCATGAGCTTCAACGAGGGCGCGAATCTGGACACGAGCCAGGTCACCGGTGGTGGCTCGAGAGGCGGACTCGCGATCGGTGGCGGCATCGGCGGACTCGTCATCGTGCTGATCGGCGCTTTCCTCGGCGTCGACCTCACGTCGCTGGGCGGCACCGGCACCGGAAACGCCTTCGACACCGGCCAGGTGCAGACCGGCGGCGACGAGTCCACCATCAGCTTCGAGCAGTGCAAGACCGGAGCCGACGCCAACCGCGACGACACGTGCCGCATCATCGGCACCGTCAACAGCGTCCAGGACTACTGGGCCGACGCGCTGCCGGCCGATGTGAGCCGCCAGTACCGCGCCGCGAAGACCGTCATCTACGAGGGCCAGACCCAGTCACCGTGCGGCACGGCGTCGAACCAGACCGGTCCCTTCTACTGCCCCAGCGACGAGCGCGTCTACATCGACGCGAGCTTCTTCGAGGAGCTCAGCTCGACCTACGGCGCCGACGGCGGCGCGCTGGCGCAGGAGTACGTCGTGGCACACGAGTACGGGCACCACGTCGAGAACATCCTGGGCATCCTCGAGAAGGGGCAGGACGGCAAGACGGGACCGCAGAGCGGCGGCGTGCGCATCGAGCTGATGGCCGACTGCATGGCCGGCGTGTGGGCCAATCACGCCTCGACGACGCAGGACGCCGACGGCAACACGCTGCTGCAGCCGCTGACCGAGGCCGACATCGACTCGGCACTGTCGGCCGCCGCGGCCGTGGGCGACGACCACATCCAGGAGGAGCTCGGCGGCGGCAACGTCAACCAGGACTCGTGGACCCACGGCTCCAGCGAGTCCCGTCAGAAGTGGTTCATGACCGGCTACGACTCCGGCACCGTCAACTCGTGCGACACGTTCAGCACGAACGACCTCTGACCCGGTGTCCGACCGCACGTCGTCCCCGGACCGCGCCACCCTCAAGCTCGAGGTCTGGATCGTCCTCGGGCTGTCGCTCGGCGCGTCCGGCGTCTACGCGCTCGTCAGCCTGATCCGCAAGGCGACGCTGCCCGGCGGCCTGCGCGAGCAGACGGCCACGCTCAACGCCTCGCAGGACGACCGGGAGCTGTTCGACCTCGTCTACCAGGTGCTGGGCATCGCCTTCGCGCTCGTGCCCGTCGCGCTCGCCCTGTACCTGCTGTCACGCGACCCGGTCAGGGAGCGCGTGACCCACAGGCTCGGCCTCGACCGCGGCCACCTCCGCGTCGACCTGCTCTCCGGCATGGGCCTTCTGGCGCTGATCGGCCTGCCGGGCCTGGGCCTGTACTTCATCGGCCGGGCGTTCGGCATCACCGCCGAGATCATCCCGGCCCCCGACCTCACCTACTGGTGGACGGGCGTGCTCCTGATCATCGCCGCGGTCAAGAACGCCGTGCTCGAGGAGGTCATCGTCATCGGCTACCTGATGACTCGCCTCAAGCAGCTCGGCTGGACGACGGCGGCGACGATCGTCACCGCCGCCGCGCTGCGCGGCAGCTATCACCTGTACCAGGGCATCGGCCCGTTCTTCGGCAACTTCGCGATGGGGCTGATCTTCGGCTACTTCTTCCACCGCACCCAGCGCGTCATGCCCCTCGTCATCGCGCACGCGCTGATCGACATCGTGGCCTTCGTCGGCTACTTGCTGCTCGCCGATACGCTGGGTCTGACGTGAAACTAGCAATATGAAGTTGGCTTTCGACCCGGCCCTGCCCATCACGGCACGGCACGACGACATCGCTGCCGCGATCCGAGACCACCAGGTCGTGGTCGTGGCCGGCGAGACCGGCTCCGGCAAGACGACCCAGCTGCCGAAGATCGCCTTCGAGCTCGGACGACGCGCCATCGCGCACACGCAGCCTCGCCGCATCGCCGCGCGGTCGGTCGCCAAGCGCATCGCCGACGAGTGCGAGGTCGAGCTCGGCGCCGAGGTCGGCTACGCCGTCCGCTTCGACGACCAGACGAGTGACGCCACCGCGATCCGTCTCGTCACGGACGGCCTGCTGCTCGCCGAGCTGCAGCGCGACCGGCGGCTGTCCCGCTACGACACGATCATCATCGACGAGGCGCACGAGCGGTCCCTGTCGATCGACTTCCTGCTGGGCTACCTCAAGCAGCTGCTCCCCCGCCGTCCCGACCTCAAGGTCGTCATCACGTCCGCCACGATCGACGTCGAGCGCTTCGCGGAGATGTTCGACGCCCCCGTCATCGAGGTCAGCGGCCGCACGTTCCCCGTCGAGATCCGCTACCGGCCGATGTCCGAGACCGGCGCGGACGACGAGCTGGAGGCCATCGCTCAGGCCGTCTCCGAGCTGCCCGGCGACGGCGACATCCTCGTCTTCCTGTCCGGCGAGCGCGAGATCCGCGATGCCGCCGACCACCTGACGGCCAAGAAGTACCCGCGCACCGAGATCCTCCCCCTGTTCGGACGCCTCGCGGCGGCCGACCAGCAGAAGATCTTCAGCAGCCACCCGGGCCGGCGCATCGTGCTGTCGACCAATGTCGCCGAGACGTCCCTGACCGTTCCCGGCATCCGCTACGTCATCGACACCGGACTGGCCCGCATCTCGCGGTTCAGCCAGCGGCTCAAGGTGCAGCGCCTCCCGATCGAGCCGATCTCGCAGGCCAGCGCCTCGCAGCGCGCGGGCCGGTGCGGCCGCGTCGCGGACGGCATCTGCATCCGCCTGTACTCCGAGGACGACCACGACGGTCGCCCGGAGTTCACCGACCCCGAGATCCAGCGCACCAACCTGGCGTCGGTGCTGCTGCAGATGGCCTCGCTCGACCTCGGCGACATCAAGAACTTCCCGTTCCTCGACCCGCCGGACTCGCGCTCGGTCAGCGACGGCCTCAACCTCCTGTACGAGCTGGGCGCTCTCGAGGGGCAGAGGCTCACGAAGATCGGCCGGCGCATGTCGACGCTGCCGACGGATCCCCGCCTGGCGCGGATGCTGCTGGCGGCCGATCAGCTGGGCTGCCTCGGCGACGTGCTGGTCATCGTCTCGGCCATGTCCATCCAGGACCCGCGCGAACGTCCGCTCGAGCACCAGCAGGCCGCCGACGAGATGCACCGCCGCTTCCGCGAACCCGACTCGGACTTCCTGTCGTACCTGACGCTGTGGAAGTACATCCGTGAGATGCGCGACGAGCTGTCGAGCTCGGCCTTCCGGCGACTGTGCCGCGACGAGTACCTGCACTGGCTACGCATCCGCGAGTGGCAGGACGTCCACTCGCAGCTCCGCCGGACGGCCAAGGAGCTCGGGCTCAAGCCCGGCGCCGTCGGGGCCGACCCCGATCGCGTCCACCAGGCGCTGCTGGCGGGGCTGCTGTCGCACGTCGGCCTGAAGGACGCCGACGGCCGAGAGTACCTCGGCGCCCGCCAGGCCAAGTTCATGATCTTCCCAGGCTCGGGCCTCGCGAAGAAGCCACCGCGCATGGTGATGGTCGGCGAGCTGGTCGAGACCAGCCGGCTGTGGGGCCGCACCGCCGCGAAGATCCAGCCCGAGTGGGTCGAGGTCGCCGGCGAGCACCTCGTCAACCGCTCGTACAGCGAGCCGCACTGGTCGACCCGGCGCGGTGCCGTCATGGCGCGCGAGAAGGTCCTGCTCTACGGCATCCCCCTGATCGCCGACCGGCTGGTTCAGTTCGGCCGCATCGACCCGGTCACGTCGCGTGACCTGTTCATCCGGCATGCCTTGGTGCAGGGCGAGTGGCGCACCAACCACGCCTTCTTCGCCGCCAACCAGAAGATGATCGCCGGCGTCGAGGAGCTGGAGGAACGTCTGCGCCGCCGTGACCTGCGCGTCGACGACGAGACGCTGTACGCGTTCTACGACGAGCGCATCCCCGCCGGCATCGTGTCGACCCGGCACTTCGACACGTGGTGGAAGAAGACCAAACGGGAGCAGCCCGATCTGCTGACCTTCGACCCGGCGATGCTCAGCCACGGCACGGGTGACGCCGAGGACGAGTTCCCGCGGGAGTGGCACTCCGACGGGGAGGCGTACCCGCTCACCTACGCGTTCGAGCCGGGCATGGAGGACGACGGCGTCACGGTCGACCTGCCGGTCGAGCGGCTGCTGTCGGTCGACGACCGCGCCTTCGACTGGCACGTGCCCGGGCACCGCGTCGAGCTCGTCACCGAGCTGATCCGGACGCTGCCCAAGCGCCTGCGCCGCGAGTTCGTGCCTGCCGGCCAGTTCGCCCCCCGTCTGGTCGAGGCGATGGACACCTCCGCATCCGACCTCAGCCAGGAGCTGGCCCGCCAGATGCGTCTGCTGAACGGCACGGTCGTGTCGCCCGACGACTTCGACTTCGCAGCGCTCCCGTCGCACCTGCGGGTCACGTTCCGCGTCACCGACGGCGGCACCGAGATCGGCCGTGGCAAGGATCTCGCCGCACTGCGCGAGGAGCTGGCCGACCACCTGCGGGCCGACCTCACGCGCGTCGCCCGGCAGGAGGAACGCGCGGGCCTGCGGTCGTGGGACGTCGGCACGATCGAGCAGACGATCACGGCCGGGCAGGTCACGGGATACCCGGCGCTCGTCGACGAGGGCCCGACGGTCGCGCTGCGCATCCTCGACTCCGCCGCGGAGCAGTCGGTCGCGATGGTCAAGGGCCAGGCGCGCCTGCTGTCGTACGTGCTGGCCACGCCGGTGCCGCAGCTGGGACGCTCGCTCGACCTGCATGCCAAGCTGCTGCTGTCGACCGGGCCGCACCGCGACGCGGCCGCCGTCATCGAGGAGTGCTGGCTCGCCGCGCTCGAGGCGCTCGTCGTACGCCACGGCGGCCCCGTGTGGGACGAGGTGACGTTCTCGCTCCTGCACGACACCGTCCGCGCCGAGGCGTACGACGAGACCGAGCAGGCCGTCCGCTCCGTGCTGTCGACGTTGCAGGCGCTCGGCGACGTCACTCCCCTGCCGGCCACCGAGGCCGGCGAGGACGTCCGGGTGCAGCTGTCGTGGCTGATCTATCCCGGATTCATCCGCGATGCGGGCGTCGCGCAGCTGCGCCGCCTGCCGCTGTACCTGCAGGCCGCGCGCCGCCGGCTCGACGCGCCGCTGACGAACGACCTGATCGCGACGCAGGACCTCGAGGCGCGCTTCCACGCGCGAACGGCGGACCTGTCGGTGTGGGCGCGGCTGTCGCCGAAGGTGCAGCACGTCCGGTGGGCGCTCGAGGAGCTGCGGCTGGGCCTGCTGGCGCAGCACCTGCGGACGGCGTTCCCGGTGTCGGTCAAGCGCGTCACCGCGCTCGTCGACGACCTCTGAGGGGACGTCAGACCGCACGTGGCCCCTAGACCACGCACGGCATGACGTCCCGGACGGTCAGACGCCGAGCAGGTCGATCACGAAGACGAGCGTCTTGCCCGAGAGGCGGTGGCCTCCGCCGGCGGGGCCGTAGGCGAGCTCGGGCGGGCACACGAGCTGGCGACGTCCGCCGACCTTCATGCCCGGGATGCCCTGCTGCCACGCGCCGATGAGCTGCGGGAGCGGGAACTTGGCGGACTGGCCACGGTCCCAGGACGAGTCGAACTGCTCGCCGGTGTCGAACTCGACGCCGACGTAGTGGACGTCGACGAGTCCGCCGGGAACGGCCTCCGGGCCGTCGCCGACGATGAGGTCGGTGATCTGGAGCTCGGTGGGCGCGGGGCCCTCGATGAAGTCGATTTCAGGCTTGTCGGTCATGCCGAGGAGTCTTCCACATGCCGCCCACCCACCCCGCTGGCAGGATGAGCGCATGCGAGCCACCATCCTCCACGCGCCCCGCGACATCCGCCTCGACGACGTCGACGACGCGCAGCTCCTGCAGGACACCGACGCCGTCGTGCGCGTCGTCGCGTCGTGCATCTGCGGCTCCGACCTGTGGCCCTACCGCGGCATCAACGAGGTCACGCGCCCGCGGCGCATCGGGCACGAGTTCGTCGGGGTGGTCGAGCAGGTCGGATCGGCCGTCTCGACGATCCGCGTCGACGACTTCGTGATCGCGCCATTCACGTTCTCCGACAACACCTGCGCGTTGTGCGAGCGCGGTGTGCACACATCGTGCGTCAACGGCGGGTTCTGGGGCGCGAAGGACAAGCAGGGGCAGTTCGTCAGCGGCGGCCAGGGTGAGATGGTGCGCGTGCCGCAGGCCGACGGCACGCTCGTCGCCACCCGCTCACAACCGAGCCAGGAGCTGGTGGCCCACCTGCTGACGCTCTCGGACGTCTTCCCCACCGGGCACCACGCGGCCGTCTCGGCGGGCGTGACGGCGGGCAGCACCGTGGCGGTCGTCGGCGACGGCGCCGTGGGGCTCAGCGCGATCCTGGCCGCGCAGCGGCTCGGTGCCGGGCGCATCGTGGCGATGTCCCGCCACGAGGACAGGCAGCGCCTGGCCCGGCAGTTCGGTGCCCACGAGATCGTCGCGGAGCGCGGCAAGGAGGGCGCCGCCGCCGTCCGCGAGATCCTCGACGGCATCGGCGCGGACTTCGTTCTCGAGTGCGTCGGCACGGGCGACAGCATGAAGCAGGCGATGCTCGCAGCGCGTCCCGGCGGCCGCATTGGCTACGTCGGGGTGCCGCACGACGTCCAGCTCAACGTGCCGGCGATGTTCGGCCGCAATATCGGGCTCGCCGGCGGCATGGCGCCGGTCCGCCACTACATCGAGGATTTGCTGCCGGACGTGCTGGAGGGCACCATCACTCCCGGCGACGTCTTCGACCTCACGGTGCCGCTGGACCGGGTCGCCGACGGCTACCGCGCGATGGACGAGCGCACGGCCATCAAGACGCTGCTGACGGTCTAGACGTAGGGCTCGGCCGACACGACGGCCTCGACGTTCAGCGGCCCGTACACGTGCGGGAAGGACAGCTCCTGGCCCGGCACCTCGTCGAGCTGCCACGGGGACGTCAGCAGGTCGGTGTCGACCGTCAGCAGCACCAGGGGCTCGCCGAGAGCCGAGTAGAAGCGCTCGTGGACCCCGGCCACCTGCTCGGCCTGGGAGCAGTGGATGAAGCCGACGTCGGACAGATCGAGGCCCAGCGTCGACACGGTGTACGAGCCCGCCGCCTGCGCCTCGTGCCACGCCGCGGCGGTCGTGAGGTGGAAGATCCTCACAACAGCTGCTCGGCGCCCTCGTTGAGCCGGGTCAGGCTGCGGGCGAACAGGCGGACGTCCTCGGGGTCCCAGTGCTCCATGATCGCGACGAGCCGCTCGTGGCTGCGGCGCCGGTAGTCGCCGACACGCTGGGCCGTCGGCGGCGTCGGCACCAGCAGCTGAGCACGACCGTCGTCGGGATCGGGGATGCGGTTGACCAGGTCGAGCCGCTCCAGGGTCGCGATCGCGCGGCTCGCGGTCGACTTGTGCACGCCCAGGCCCTCCGCGAGCTCGGAGCCCCGGATGCCGTCGGGCGCGTCGCAGATCGCCAGCAGGAACGTGAAGGTGCCGTAGTCGAGCTTGGGGTGGATCTCGGCGAGGTGACGCATGCTCCTGGCGCGCACCCGCCGGACGAAACGGGTCAGCTCGAAGTCGACGTCGAGGTCAGCTGGGAGGTCACTCGTCATGGCTGAACCTTACGGCGTCAGCGCAATTGCGACGACGTCAGGTTGAGCAGGCGGCGGGCCACGATGAGCTGCTGGATCTGCTGGGTGCCCTCGAAGATGTCGAGGATCTTGGAGTCGCGAGACCACTTCTCGATCAGCTCGTGCTCGCTGTAGCCGAGCGTTCCGGCCAGCTCGACGCACCGCAGGGTGATGTCGTTGCCGACGCGTCCGGCCTTGGCCTTGGCCATCGACGCCTCCATCGAGTTCGGCCTGCGGTTGTCGGCAAGCCACGCGGCCTCGAGCGTCAGCAGCAGCGCCGCCTCCCAGTCGGCCTCCATCGCGATGAACATCGCGGCGGCGTACGACTGGGCCTGCACGGGCCGGTCGTAGTCGATGACGACGCCGGCGCGCTCCAGCAGGGCGCGGGTGTCCTCGAGAGCCGCCCGCGCACAGCCGACCGCCATGCCGGCGACGAGCGGACGCGTGTTGTCGAACGTCGCCATCGCGCCGGCGAAGCCTTGCTTGGTGTCGATGTCGGGGTTGCCCAGCAGGTTCGCCGCCGGGACCCGGCAGTTCTCCAGCACGATGACCGCGGTGTCGGACGCGCGGATGCCGAGCTTGTGCTCGAGCCGCTCGACGCGGATGCCCGGCAGGCTCTTGGGCACGAGGAAGGACTTGATCGCGGCGCGGCCGAGCGACTTGTCGAGCGTCGCCCACACCACGACGGAGTCGGCGCGCTCGCCGGACGTGACGTAGATCTTCTCGCCGTTGAGGACGTACTCGTCGCCGTCCTTGATCGCGGTCGTCGTGATGTTGGCCGAGTCCGAGCCCGTGCCCGGCTCGGTGATGGCCATCGCGGCCCACGTGCCCTTGAACCGCTCGAGCTGCTCGTCGTCGGCGACCGACGCGATGGCGGAGTTGCCCAGGCCCTGGCGCGGCATCGACAGCAGCAGGCCCACATCGGCCCAGCACATCTCGATGACCGAGAGCACCGACGACATGTTGGTGCCGTTCTTGACCTTGGCCGAGCCAGCCTCGTCGTCCTCGTCGCGGCGGACGCCCGCCGCGCCCGCGCCCTGTCCCTGGCCCGACGCGCCCATGCCGTCGACGAGCGAGGCGAGCAGGTCGAGCTCCTTGGGGTAGGCGTGCTCGGCGAGGTCGTACTTGCGGGAGTTGGCCCGCAGGAACTCCTGGGCGACCTGATGGGCCTGCTGGACGAAGGGCCGGAACTTGCGCGGCGTCTCGAGATTGATCATGTGCGTGTTCGCCCTCAGACGAGGACTGCTCCTTCCATCAGGCCGACGGCCCGCAGATCGCGGTACCACCGCTCCACCGGGTGCTCCTTGACGAAGCCGTGGCCGCCGAGCAGCTGCACGCCGTCGGTGCCGATCTTCATGCCGTACTCGCCGGCGAGCCGGCGGGCCAGCGCGACCTCCCGCGAGAAGTCGAGGCCCTGCTCGGCTCGTGATGCGGCCTTGAGCGTCACGAGCCGCATGCCCTCCAGCTCGATCGCGATGTTCGCGACCATGAAGGCCACGGCCTGGCGGTGCGAGATGGGCTCGCCGAAGGCCTCGCGGGTCGTGACGTACGCCGACACGTAGTCGAGCACCGCACGTCCCGTGCCCAGCGCCAGGGCGGCCCAGGCGAGCCGGGAGAGGCGGATGCACTCGCGGTAGTCGTCGGCCGAGCCCTCGCCCAGGACGGCGTCGGCCGGGATCTGCACGTCGTCGAGGATCAGCCGGGTGAGCCCGGCGGCCCGCAGCCCCATGCTGGGATCGGCCTCGATCGTGACACCCGGGGTGCTGGACTCGACCAGCACGAGCATCGGGCCCCCGCCGTCCAGCTCGACGGCCACGACGAACAGCTCGGCCTCGCTCCCCCGCACGACGCCCGACTTGACGCCGTTGAGCACGAAGCCGTCGTCGTTGGCCTCGGCGGTGGTCTCGAGGTCGAAGGGGTCGAACAGGGGCCGCGGCTCCGCGACGGCGAGAGCGGCGGCCGGGACGTCGTCGCCCGCGAACGCCGGCAGGTAGGTCTGCTGCTGGGCGTCCGTGCCCCACAGGGAGATCGCGGTCGCCACGGCTGCCGGCGCGAGACAGGCGACGGCCTGGCCCATGTCGCCCTCGGCCAGCGCCGCCGCCACGAGCACACCGGTCACGGCCGAGCGGTCCTCGGACAGCCCGCCGAGGCTCTCGGGGATGTTGAGCAGCGTCAGCCCGAACTCGCCGGTCTGCGACAGCACCTCCTTGGGGGTGTCCGTGGCTGCCTCGGCGACCGCGGCGCCGGGGCGCAGCACCTCGGCGGCGAACTCCTTCACGACGCCGACGATCATCTGCTGGTCCTCGGTCGGCTCGAGGTCGAACACGCCGCTGTCGGACGTCCGCGCGAGCCGCGTGGGCCTGCCGCCGCCGGTGACCCGCCTGAACGCCCGCGACGACGCGCCGGCGACTCGGAACCCGCCCTTCGCGCCCTCGTACACGGCACGCTCTGTCGTCCTGCGCAGGCCGAGCCTGTCGACGGCCGGCGAGCTGGCGATCCGGTTGAGGACCGCCAGCCCGATGCCCATGGGATCGCGACGAGTGACCACAGGAACTCCTTGATGCTGAGGGTGGGCCGACTGCCCGTCCGCGGGTTGTGTAACTCCGAGTTGCACTCGAGATACTAATGGTACTTGGAGATCATCGACGAGGACCAGCACGACGCTCCGGACCGGTGGTCGATAACCTTGACCCGTGACTACCACCGTCTCCCAGTCCCGTCCACTGCCCGGCGGGGGCTCCGTCCGTCCCATCACCCGCTGGGGCACGCCCGTCATGCACCACGAGCTGGCGGACGTGACGGTCTTCGACGAGGAGCTCCACACGCTGGTGCGCGACATGGTCGCCACGATGTACGCCGCCCGCGGGGTCGGCCTGGCCGCCAACCAGGTCGGGGTCGACCTGAAGGTCTTCGTGTTCGACTGCCCCGATGACGACGACGTCCAGGTTACAGGGGTCGTATGCAATCCCGTCCTGACGCTGCCCGAGGGCAGGGAGCGCAACCTCGAGGACGCCGACGAGGGCTGCCTGTCGCTGCCGGGCGCCTACACCACGTGCGCGCGTCCCGACCTCGCCCACGTCACGGGCGTCGACGAGCACGGCGAGCCGGTCGAGTTCACCGGGACGGGCCTGCTGGCGCGCTGCCTGCAGCACGAGACGGACCACCTGTTCGGCACCGTCTTCGGCGACCGGGTCCCCGAGCGGCTGCGCAAGAAGCTCAACAAGCAGCACGAGGAGATCGCCGACAACTACCCCGACGACTGGCCCGTCACGATCCTCGTCGACGAGGACGTCATCGAGCGCTGAGGCGCTCCCTCAGCTCCCAGCACGCGACCGCGACCGACGACGCCACGTTGAGGGAGTCGATATCGGCCGCCATGGGGATCGTGACGCGGTGGTCCGCGGCCTCCTCCCAGCGCTTGCTGAGACCGTGGCCCTCCGAGCCGACAATCAGCGCCAGGCGCTCGACGTCGCGCGGGACGGTGTCGATGGGCACGGAGTCGTCGGCCAGCGTCATCGCGAACGTCCTGTAGCCCGCTGCCCGGAGCAGGTCGGGCGCGGCGTACCAGTCGTCGACGCGCGCGTAGGGCAGCCAGAAGACCGAGCCCATCGAGACCTTGATCGCGCGCCGGTACAGCGGATCGGCGCAGCGCGGCGACAGGAGCACCGCGTCGAAGCCCAGCGCCGCGACGCTGCGAAAGATCGCCCCGACGTTGGTGTGGTCCGCGAGGTCCTCCACGACCACGACGCGCCGGGCGTCAGCCAGCACCGTCTCCGGCGTCGGCAGGTCGGGACGTTCCAGCGCGGCGAGTGATCCGCGGTGCACGTGAAAGCCGGTGAGCTCCTCGATCGACGCGTCGTCGAGCACGAAGCACGGCGCGTCCGTCGTCGCGAGCACGTCGGCGAGACCGTCGAGCCAGCGCGGGGCCATGAGGAACGAGCGGGGCGTGTGCCCGGACTCGATCGCGCGGCGCACGACCTTCTCGCCCTCGGCGAGGAACAGCCCTCGGTCGGATTCGAGCCGCAGACGCAGCTGCACGTCCCGCAGACCCGTGTAGTCGCGCAGTCGCGGATCGGCGAGGTCGTCGAGTCGTACGATCTGGGCCACGCCGCTAGCGTAGAGCCATGACTCTCGAACGCGCTGTCACACCCGATCCGTACGAGCTGCTGCCCTCGGTGGCCAGCTTCATCGTCACCAGCACCGACGTGACCGACGGCCAGCCCCTGAAGGGCGACCAGGTCGGCGACGGCGGCAACACGTCGCCGCAGCTCTCGTGGAGCGGCGCCCCGGAGGGCACCAAGTCGTTCGTCGTGACCTGCTTCGATCCCGACGCTCCCACGCCGTCGGGCTTCTGGCACTGGGTCGCGGTCGACATCCCGGCCGACGTCACGGAGCTGGCGGCCGGCGCGGGCGCGTCGGACGACTCGCTGCCCGGCGGCGCGTTCCACGTCCGCAACGACATGGGCGGGCTCGACTTCACCGGCGCCGCTCCCCCGGCCGGCGACCAGGTGCACCGGTACTTCTTCGTGGTGCACGCGGTCGGCGAGGAGACGCTCGGCGTCGACGCCTCGGCGTCCCCCGCCGTCGTGAGCTTCAACCTGGCGTTCAAGACGCTGGGCCGCGCGATCCTCCACGGCACGTACGCCCACTGACCCCTGCTGGGTTTCTCCCGTCCCCTGATTCCCAGGATGACCCCGGGAACATCGGGCCTGGCCCCGGAATCTGTCACGTCACCCCTGTTGCAACAGGGGCGACGTGACGGTTTTCGGGGTGAGGCCCGGGCTCCCCGCCGTCCGGGTGCCAGTTCTCGGGGTTATCCTGGGAATCCACGCCTCCCGGAGCAGCGCTCACGCGGCGGCGTAGAAGTTCGCGTAGCTGAGCACGGTGCGGACGTAGTCGTCGGAGTGGTTGTACGAGAAGATCGCCCGCGTCCAGCCCTCGCCGGTGCGCAGGTCGCCGCCGGACGCACACAGGTACCGTCCGGCCGCGTACGCCGCGTCGAACACGTTGCTCGGATCGGCCACACCGTCGTCATTGCCGTCTGACTGCCACCGCTCCCACGTCGACGGGATGAACTGCATCGGGCCGACGGCATGGTCCCACTGGCTGTCACCGTGCCACTGGACCGACTCCGGCGTCGCGGCGATCGCGGCGTTGCCGTCCGTGCCGTCGAGTGCCGGCCCGAGGATCGGCTGCGACGTCTGGCCGGCCGGCAGGAGGTAGGAGCCCTTGTCGGTGCCGTGCAGCGACTCGATGCCACCGATGCCGGCCAGCGTCGTCCAGCCGAGCCGGCACGCCGGCTGCTCCTTCTCGATCCGCAGCGTGGCCGAGCCGTACGCCTGCAGGGCGATCGCGCCGATCCCCGTGCGGCCGGACATGTCGGCGACCCAGCTGTCCGAGATCCGGGAGCCGGTGACAGCGGGCTTCTCAGGCTCCGCGCTCGGCACGACCGGCTGCAGGGGCGTCACCGCGGTGGCCTCCGGCTGGGACGCCGCCGTCAGCTCCTGGTCTCGCGACGGTGACTGCGTGAACGCCGCGGCTGCGGCGATGCCCACCGCGACCATGACGCACAGCGCCATCGCCACGAGGAGGATCTCCCCGAAGCCGAATCCGCGTCGTTCGTCAGCCAAAGCGTCCGTTCACGTAGTCAGCGGTGCGAGTGTCCTGCGGGTTGCCGAACATGGGTCCAGTATCCCCGTGCTCCACGATGACGCCGGGGGTGCCCTGCGCGGCGAGGAAGAACGCGCACTGCGACGACACGCGAGCCGCCTGCTGCATGTTGTGCGTGACGATGACGATCGTGACCTCGCGGGCGAGATCGAGCATCGTCTCCTCGATGACGCGGGTCGACGTCGGGTCAAGGGCCGAGCACGGCTCGTCCATCAGCAGGACGCGCGGCTTGATCGCCAGCGACCGGGCGATGCACAGGCGCTGCTGCTGGCCACCGGACAGCCCGCCGCCGGGTGCGTCGAGACGGTCCTTGACCTCGTTCCACCCATCGGCCCGAGAACCCACCACTGGCGGTGGCCCCCACGCACCTTTCAAGGTCCCCGAAAGGTGTCTCACGCACCGCCACCCCGAAGATCCCACCCTGATAGGTGTCTCACGCACCGCCACCCCCGATCGAGGGGCGAAGAGTCAGCTGGTCAGGGCTGCGCCGGCGGTGTCGGCGGCGCGGGAGGCACGTCGGCCGCCGAGGTCGCCGGGTTCTCGGCGGCCTTGGCGGCGTCGAGCGCCTCCTGGACGGCCTCGTTGGTCGCCTCGGTCTGCTCGGCGTCGTCGACGATCTCGGAGTCGTAGTCGACGCGCGTCTTGCTGCCGCCGCCGTCGACCGGGATCGAGCCGATCACGCCGCCCAGCGTGCCGAGCGCCTTGGTGAGCTCGGCCGGGATGATCCACGTCGTGGCGTTGTTGCCGTCGGCGATCTTGGGCAGCATCTGCAGGTACTGGTACGACAGCAACTTCTGGTCGGGGTTGCCGTCGTGGATCGCCTGGAAGACGGTCTGGATGGCCTGCGCCTCGCCCTGTGCGCGCAGGATCTGCGCCTGTCGGTCGGCTTGGGCGGTCAGGATCTGCGCCTGGCGCTGGCCCTCGGCGGTCAGGATCGCCGACTGCTTCTGGCCCTCGGCGGTCAGGATCGCCGACTGGCGCTCGCCCTCGGCGGTCAAAATCGCAGCACGCTTGTTGCGCTCAGCGCGCATCTGCTGCTCCATCGCGTCGATGATCGACGGCGGCGGGTCGATGCCCTTGAGCTCGACGCGGTTGACGCGGATGCCCCACTTGCCCGTCGCGGAGTCCAGCTCGCCGCGCAGGCCCGAGTTGATCTGGTCGCGGCTGGTCAGCGCGTGCTCGAGGGTCATGCCACCGGTGATGTTGCGCAGGGTCGTCATCGTGAGCTGCTCGATCGCCTGGATGTAGTTCGCGATCTCGTACGTCGCGGCGACCGGATCGGTCACCTGGAAGTAGATGACCGTGTCGATCGAGACGACCAGGTTGTCCTCGGTGATGACCGGCTGCGGCGGGAACGACACGACCTGCTCGCGCAGGTCGATGACGTAGCGCACCTTGTCGATGAAGGGCATGACGATGTTCAGGCCGGCCGACAGGGTCGTCCGGTACTTGCCGAATCGCTCGACGATCCCGGATCGAGCCTGCGGGATGATCTTGACCGTCATGGAGACGATCACGATCGCCAGGACGGCGAGCAGGACGAGCACGATCAGTGCTGCGGACATCAGATCTCCTCAGGGAGAGTCGAGTGGGTAGATGGTGCGACGACGGCTGTGGCGCCGTCGATCTGGGTGACGAGGACCTCGGCGCCGGTGTCGACGACGACGTCGCCGACGGTGCGGGCCGACCACAGCTCACCGCGCAGCTGCACGCGGCCGCCGCGCCAGTCGACGGGCTCGACGACGACTGCGACCGCGCCGATGAGGTTGGCATGACCGGTCTGCAGCGTCGGGCCGGCGTGCAGCTTCGCGACGATCGGCGGACGGACGAGGAACACCAGCGCGAGCGAGACCAGCGCGAACAACGGGATCGTGATCCAGATGGGCGCGCCCAGTGCCGCGGCGGCAGCAGCGGCCAGCGCACCGATCGCGAACATCAGCAGGACGAGGTCGAGGCTCATGATCTCGACCACCGCCAGCACGACGGCGATGCCTAGCCACGTGGCCCACGCGTGGTCGCGGATCCAGTCGGTCATGCGCTCTCCCCTGCGTCGGTGCTGCTTGCGTCGATGGGCCGGTTGGCCCTGCGTCCGTATGCTGCCCGACGCGCGGCGTACCGTCCACCGACGTGGTCGAGCGCGATGCGTTGCGCGAACGTCACCGACAGGTTCTCCGCCGTCAGGGTCGACTCGAGCGGGCCCTGCGCGACGACCTTGCCGTCGCGCAGGAGCAGCACGTGGGTGAAGCCGACCGGGATCTCCTCGACGTGGTGCGACACCATGACGAGCACGGGCGAGTCGTCCGCGCCGGAGAGCATCTCCAGGCTCGCCAGCAGGTCCTCACGGGCCCCCAGGTCGAGCCCGGCGCCGGGCTCGTCGAGCAGCAGGAGCTCGGGATCGGTCATGAGCGCCCGGGCGATCAGGACCCGCTTGCGCTCGCCCTCGGACAGCGTCCCGAACGTGCGACCGGCCAGCGGGAGGATGCCCCACTCCCCCATGATCTGGTCGGCGCGGGCGTGGTCCTCGTCGTCGTACTGCTCCTGCCAGCGTCCCGTCACGGCGTACGCGGCCGACAGCACCACGTCGCGGGCCGACTCCGCCGGTGGGATGCGGTCGGCGACCGCGGTGCTGGTGTGGCCGATGCGCGTGCGCAGGTCGAAGACGTCGACCCGGCCGAGCGTCTCGCCGAGGATCTCGACCGTGCCGGTCGTGGGGTGCAGGTGCGCGCCGATGATCTGCAGCAGCGTCGTCTTGCCCGCGCCGTTGGCGCCCAGCACGACCCAGCGCTCGCCCTCGCGGACGGTCCAGTCGACGGAGTCGAGGAGCACCTTGCCGGGTCGCACCACACTCACCTTCGAGAGTTCGAAAGCAGCAGGCATGGACCCTCCAGGTTCACGTGTATGACAAGTGGTGCCAACCTATCGCGAGCGTCCTCGCCGTCAGCGATAGCCTCGGGTGCGATGACTGACCCCGTGCCGACCCTGCACTTCACCGATCCCACCGTCCTGCTGACCCTGACGGGTCCTGACCAGAGCGGCGTCACGACGCGCCTGTTCGGCGAGCTCGCTCCCTTCGACGTCGAGGTCATCGACGTCGAGCAGCTCGTGGTGCGCGGCCGGCTGATCCTGAGCGCCCTCCTCACCGTCCCTGCCGACGTGGACGGGCTGGAGCGGACCGCTCGTGCCGTCGGCGCCGGCTTCGGTCTGGAGGTGACGATCGAGCACGGCACGGGCGACAACCGCGCCCGCCGCGTCGGACGGGCCCAGGTCGTCGTGCTGGGCGCACCGCTTCGCCCGGCCGCGATGTCGGCGATCGCCCAGGGCATCAAGGACGCCGGCGGCAACATCGACCGCATCGTCCGCATGGCCCGCTACCCCGTGACCGCGATCCGCATGGAGGTCTCGGGGGCGGACCCCGACATCCTGCAGGCCGATCTCGCCGCGATCGGGTACGCGCAGGGCGTGGACGTCGCGGTGCAGGAGAACGGCATCCAGCGGCACGCCCAGCGACTCGTCGTGATGGACGTCGACTCGACCCTCATCCAGGGGGAGGTCATCGAGATGATCGCGGCTCACGCGGGCTGCGAGGACGAGGTCGCCCGCATCACGGAGTCGGCGATGCGCGGCGAGCTCGACTTCGGCGAGTCGCTCGTCGCCCGCGTCACCCTGCTGAAGGGCGTCAGGGCATCGGCGCTCGACGAGGTCTACGAGACGCTTGCGTACGCGCCGGGGGCCCGCACGATGATCCGGACGCTCAAGCGGCTCGGGTACAAGTTCGCGCTGGTCAGCGGCGGTTTCACGCACATCATCGAGAAGATCGCCGCGGAGCTGGGCATCGACTACTACGCGGCCAACCAGCTCGAGGTCGTCGACGGCGTGCTCACCGGACGGGTCGTGGGGGCGGTCGTCGACCGGGCCGGCAAGGCCGCGGCGCTGCGCGACTTCGCGGCGCAGGCCGGCATCCCGGTCAGGAACACCGTCGCGATCGGCGACGGCGCGAACGACCTCGACATGCTGGCCGCGTCGGGGCTCGGCATCGCCTTCAACGCCAAGCCCGTCGTGCGCGACCAGGCCAGGACGTCGGTCAATGTCCCGTACCTCGACGCGATCGTCTACCTGCTGGGCATCACCCGCGAAGAGGTCGAGGCCGCCGACGCGGCCGACTAGCTAACGGTCCGTCGCTCCCAGGACGGAGTCGAGCAGCCCGGGAAACACGGCGTCGAGCTCGTCGCGGCGCAGGCTGACGGTGCGGCGGCGGCCGTCCGGCTCGTTGCGGACGATGCCGGCCTCGCGCAGCACCTTCATGAGGTGCGACTTCGTCGACTTCGGCAGGGCGGGGTTCGTCGCGCCGCACTCGGCCATGCTGAGCGGGCCGTCGGCCAGTTCGCGGACGATCTCGAGCCGCGCGGGATCGCTCAGCGCGAAGAGCACGTCGGTCAGCGCGACCTCCTCGATCGCCGGGTGCGGCAGTCGTGTGATCGTCGTCATGGTTCGATAATACTTGAACAATCGGTGGATCGGCGTAGCGTGTTGAGAGTTCCATCATTTTCGAACTGATCGTCGAGGCACTCATGAGCACCACGACCGCCGCACGTCCAGCCGGCACCGGCACCACCACGGGCACCCGGGCGACCGCCGGATTCGTCCTGCTCGTCGCCGCCGTCGTCGTCATGGCGGGGGCCGCGAGCGCTCCGTCGCCGTTCTATCCCGTCCTGCAGGCCGACCTGGGCTTCTCGGCCGCCACGATGACGGGCATATTCGCGGTGTACGCGATCTTCCTCCTCGTGACGCTGCTGTTCGC
>JAOPXY010000015.1 GCA_025964895.1 Aeromicrobium sp. | reverse complement strand
GCGGTCGAGGACGCTCAGCACGACACGACGCTCGAGCTCGAGCATGACCTCGCTGCCGAGCTCGGCCTCACGGTTGCCGTACGCCTGCAACGCGTCCTGCTCGACCTTCTGCTTGAGCAGCTCGCGGCTGAGACCCTCACGGCCGCCGGCCTCGGCCTCGACCTGCTCGATCGTCAGGCCCACCGGGTACAGCGTGCCGAGCGCGGTCCAGAGCTGCTGGAGCTCCCACTCCTCGGGGAAGCCCTCGGTCGCGCCGGTGACGTACGCGCCGGTGACCTCGCCGATCATCGACGTGACCCACTCGTGCATGTCCTCGCCCTCGAGGACGCGGCGACGCTCGCCGTAGATGACCTCGCGCTGGCGGCTCATGACGTCGTCGTACTTGAGGATGTTCTTGCGCGAGTCGAAGTTCTGCGCCTCGACCTGTGACTGCGCCGAGGCGATGGCACCCGTGACGCGCTTGTTCTCGATCGGCACGTCGTCGGGGATCTTCATGGTCTGCAGCACCCAGTTGACCCAGTCGGCCTTGAACAGGCGCATCAGGTCGTCCTCGAGCGACAGGTAGAAACGCGTCTCGCCCGGATCGCCCTGGCGTCCGGAGCGGCCGCGCAGCTGGTTGTCGATGCGACGCGACTCGTGGCGCTCGGTGCCGATGACCGCCAGGCCGCCCGCCCGCGCGACCTCGTCGTGCTCGGCGGCGACCTGCTCCTCCATCTGCTTCAGCGTCGCCGGCCACGCGGCCTCGTACGCCTCGGAATCCTCGAGCGGGTCGAGGCCCTTCTTGCGCAGCGCCTGGTCGGCGAGGAACTCGACGCTGCCGCCGAGCATGATGTCGGTGCCTCGACCGGCCATGTTGGTCGCGACGGTCACGGCACCCTTGTGCCCGGCCATCGCGACGATCGCGGCCTCGCGGTCGTGCTGCTTGGCGTTGAGCACCTCGTGCGGGACGCCGCGCTTGGTGAGCTGCTTGGACAGCCGCTCGCTCTTCTCGACGCTGGTCGTGCCGACCAGGATCGGCTGGCCCGATGCGTGCCGCTCGACGATGTCCTCGACGACCGCGTCGAACTTGGCCTGCTCGGTGCGGTAGACCAGATCGGGCTGGTCGAGGCGCTTGATGGGGCGGTTGGTCGGGATCGGGACGACGCCCAGCTTGTAGATCTTGTCGAACTCGGACGCCTCGGTGAGCGCGGTGCCGGTCATGCCGCCGAGCTTGTCGTAGAGACGGAAGTAGTTCTGTAGCGTGATCGTGGCGAGGGTCTGGTACTCCTCGCGGATGCGCACGCCCTCCTTGGCCTCGATCGCCTGGTGCAGGCCCTCGTTGTAGCGACGTCCGTCGAGGATGCGGCCGGTGTGCTCGTCGACGATCAGGACGTCGCCGTCGATGACGACGTAGTCCTTGTCGTTCTTGAACAGCTCCTTGGCCTTGATCGCATTGTTCAGGAAGCTGATCAGCGGGGTGTTGACCGCGTCGTACAGGTTGTCGATGCCGAGCTGGTCCTCGACGCGGTCGATGCCCTCCTCGGTGACCGAGATCGTGCGCTTCTTCTCGTCGACCTCGTAGTGCACGTCGGGCTGCATCGCGCCGACGATCTTGGCGAACTCGCCGTACCACTTGACCTCTTCCTCGGTGGGGCCGGAGATGATCAAGGGGGTGCGCGCCTCGTCGATGAGGATCGAGTCGACCTCGTCGACGACGGCGAAGTTGTGTCCCCGCTGGACGCAGTCGGCGATGTCGTCGGCCATGTTGTCGCGCAGGTAGTCGAAGCCGAACTCGTTGTTCGTGCCGTACGTGATGTCGGCCGCGTACGACTCGCGGCGCTCGCTGGGGGGCATGCTCGGCAGGATCTGGCCGACCGTGAGGCCCAGGAAGTGGTGCACGCGGCCCATCCACTCCGCGTGGTACTTCGCGAGGTAGTCGTTGACCGTGACGATGTGGACGCCCTTGCCGCTCAGTGCGTTGAGGTACGCCGGGAGTGTCGAGACGAGGGTCTTGCCCTCGCCGGTCTTCATCTCGGCGATGTTGCCCAGGTGCAGCGCGGCGCCACCCATGATCTGGACGTCGAAGTGACGCTGGCCGAGCACACGGAACGCGGCCTCGCGGACCGTCGCGAAGGCCTCGGGCATGATGTCGTCGAGCGACTCGCCGTTCGCCAGCCGGTCCCGGAACTCGTCCGTCATGCCGCGGAGCTCGTCGTCACTCATCGCGCGGAACTCGTCCTCGATGGCGTTGACCTGCTTGGCGATGGCCTCGAGCTGCTTGAGGACCTTGCCTTCGCCCATGCGAAGGATCTTGTCGATGACCTTGGGCACGAAAATGCACTCCTGGAACGGCGGTGACTACAGATTGACTGCGAGCCTCGTCAGTCTAGTGGAGACACCAGCATCGCCGTGAGTTCCCCGGCCAGATCGCCCGTCGTAGGCGGCGCGACGGTCTTGAGCCCCAGCCAGCGGGCCATGAGCCGCAGCTCGGCCGCCAGCTCCGTCGCGGTCTCCGGCGGTGCGTGGTCCTCGGTCCAGGCGCCGTGGACCACGAGGACGCCGGCCCTGCGGTCAGCCTTGAGGTCGACCCGCGCCACGAGCCGGTCGCCCAACAGGAACGGCAGCACGTAGTACCCGTGGAGCCGCTTCTCCGCGGGGACGTAGATCTCGATGCGGTACCGGAACCCGAACAGCCGCTCGGTGCGCGTGCGCTCGAACACGAGCGGGTCGAAGGGACTCAGCAGCGCCCGCGCGGCGACCTTGCGCGGCCGGACGGCGTCGCGGTGCAGGTAGGCGGGCCGCCTCCAGCCGGCGATCGTCGCGGGCCGGAGCTCGCCGGTCTCGACGAGGTCCTCGATCGCGGTCCGCGTGGGCTCCGGCGCCGTCCGGAAATAGTCGCGGAAGCACTGGGCCGTGCCGACGCCCAACGCCCGCGCCGCGTGGCTCACCAGCACCCGGTGCGCCTCGGGCGGGTCGAGCGCCGGCGCCTGGAAGTGGACCGGCGGGATGACCCGCTCGGGCAGGTCGTAGACCCGCTCGAAGGCCGAGTTGCGCCGCGCCGCTGTGACCTCGCCGCTGTAGAACAGGTACTCCAGCGCCATCTTGACCTCGGACCAGTTCCAGCCCCAACTCTCGTCGCCGCGCGGATCCTTGTCGCGCGGGACGTCGTGCTCGATCTCGCGAGCCGTCAGGGGCCCGTTCGCGCGAACGTCGTCGAGCACCCGCGCGACGAGCTCGGGCTTGTCCTCGATGATCCGCGCCATGCTCCCCCACATGCGCAGCTTGGAGTCCATGCGGAAGCGGAACGCCGGCCACAGCCGGACGTCGACCAGCGCGGCCTCGTGCGCCCAGTACTCGAACAAACGGCGCGGGGCCCGTCCCGAGGCCCGGTGCAGCATCTCGACGTCGTACGCACCGAGCCGCGAGTACAGCGGCAGGTAGTGCGCACGCTGCAGCACGTTGACCGAGTCGATCTGGAAGAAGCCCAGGCGATCGACCACGGCGGCCAGGTGCCGCGCCGACACCTCGCCGTCGACCCCGGGACGCGGCCGCGTGAAGCCTTGCGCGGCGAGGGCGATCCGACGGGCCTGCAGGACCGTCAGCGACACCGGTTGCCGCACGGCCTAGCCGTCGACGAGCTTGCTGCGCACGGCGTACATGGCCGCTTCCATGCGCGACTTCATCTGCAGCTTCTCCAAGATGTTGCGGATGTGGTTCTTGACCGTGTTCTCGCTGATGAACAGCTGCTCGGCGATCTCACGATTGCTGAGGCCACGGGCGACGTGGCGCAGCACGCCGAGCTCGCGCGGAGTCAGGTTCGTCGTGGGCGCGGGGCTCTTCGACATCTGGACGAACTCGTCGAGCAGCTTCGTCGCCATGCTGGGACTGATGAGCGACTGCCCCGAGGCCACGAGCCGCACGGCCTCGGCCACCTGCTCGTAGGTGGAACCGTCCTTGAGCAGGTAGCCCGAGGCGCCGCTGCGGATCGACTCGTACAGGTCGGACTCGTCGTCGCTCGCCGTCAGCATGATGATGCCCGTCGTGGGCGAGATCTCCTTGATCGCCGCGCACACCTCGACGCCGCTGCGACCGGGCATGCGGACGTCGAGCAGGACGATGTCGTACGGATTCTCCGCGACGAGCTCGAGCGCCTTGTCGCCGTCGTCGACCTCTTCGAGCTCGAGGGTGTCGTCAGCGCCCAGCACCATCTTGACCCCGCGCCGGAAGAGCTCTTGATCGTCGACCAATAGGACGCGAATGCTGTCTCCCCGAGAACTCACCTGTCGATCATGCCACGGACCGGAGGTCGGCGGCGAGGGACTCACTCCACCACGTCGAGATGGATCACACCGTAGTCGTAGCCCTTGCGCAGGTAGACGACGCTGGGACGCATCGAGTCCTTCTCCATGAACAGGTAGAAGTCGTGCCCGACGAGCTCCATCTCGTACATCGCCTGGTCGAGCGTCATGGGTGTGCCCTGGTGCGTCTTCTCGCGCACCACGAGGGGGCAGTCGCCCTGGACCTCGATGGGGCCGGCCATGCGGCGCGGGACGTCGTCGCCGGCGTCGTCCAGCACGAGGTCCTCGACCGGCAGAGCGGCAGCGGTGGCCTGAGCCACCGACCTGGGGGACTTGTCGCCGTGATGGATGCGCTTGCGGTCACCGGCGCGGCGCAGCCGCGACTCCAGCTTGTCGATCGCCGCGTCCAGCGCGGAGTGCTGATCGGTCGACGAGGCCTCGGCGCGGACGGCGGGGCCGCGGGAACGCAGCGTCATCTCGACCTTGGCCGCCTTGTTGTGCTGACGAGGGTTCTTCTCGTGCGTGACCTCGACCTCGACCCGGTTGATCTTCTGACGAGCGTCGTACTTCTCGAGCCGGAGGAGCTTTTCCGCGACGTGCTCCCTGAAGCGCTCGGAGATCTCACTGTTGCGACCGTTGACGACAATTTCCATGGGGACTCCTTGTGTCGATGTCACGCTTCTGACGCTGTCTCATGCCATGACTTCGACCGTAGACCGCCCGGAAGCGATTGGCCAGACGTGGGACCAAAGTCATGATCGGGCCTCAGGAATGACGGGGAGTTGTCGCCACGGCCGCGAGCCCGACGGGCCGGTGCCCGGCCTCCGACAGCGCCCGGACCGCCTCCCGCAGGGTCGCCCCGGTCGTGACGATGTCGTCGACGACCACGATGTCGCGGGCACCCGACCGCATCGTGCGCCGCGCCCGCAGGGCGCCGGCCAGATTGGCCGCCCGGGCGTCGGCGCCGAGACCGGCCTGGTCGGCAGGCTCGCGGACATGAGTCAGCGCCTGCTCGACGACCACGTCGGCACCGGCCCGTCGCAGCAGGCGGGCGGCGGCACGTGCCAACTCGTCGACGAGGTCGGCGCCCCGCGCACGACGGCTACGCCTCGACGTCGGCACCGGCACGAGCACCACGGGACGCCCAGGACGTGCGTGGACGACGACGGCCGCGGCCAGATGGTGGTCAAGGACCCGGGACAGCCCCGTCATCCCCTGCTCCTTCCAGCCGATCAGGACGCGCCGGAGGATCCCGGTGTTCATGCCTCCCGCGACCGGCACGAGGTCTGCGATCGGGTGCCCGAGGGTCACCACGACCGGCCGGGGACGGATCGCCGCGCCGCACGCCCGGCACAACCCCAGTGCCGGGCGTCCGCAGCCGGCGCAGCGGGCACCGAGCAGCAGGTCGGCCGCCGGGACGATGAGCTCGCGCACCCGACCATCGTCGCGCAGCGCAGTGCCGGATCACCCCCGCCTGCGGACGCCTGTGGACATCACCGGCCGAATGTCAGCCCTGTGACCGCCGTGCTGTCGACGAGCCGCCACGAGCTCCCGGGCTGCAGGATCCACAACCGGTCCCGGCGTTCGGTGACGTACAGCACGGGCGAGAGCCCACCGCTGGTCACGAGGGTCACGGCGTCGACGTCCGGCAGGAGCGCGCCGCTCCTTGCGACCTCGCTCGTCGTGTCGGAGCCGTCGATCGACGCCTGGTAGACCTGCACGCCGGCCTGGCTGTCGGCCAGGAAGGTGAGCTGGGTCGCCGACGACCAGGAGACCGAGCGCGGGTCCTGGGCGGTCGTGTAGACCTGCTCGGGATCGCCGAGGCCCAGGATGCGGTCGTCCCCGTTGCGGAGCACGCGGCCGACGTAGAGGCGGCCCGTCTGCGCGCCACGTCCCGTCACGGCGTACCGCGAGTCGTCCGGCGACAGCGCGAATGTGCCGACCCGGAGCCGGGCGAGACCGGCGGCGTCGATCGACCGCTGGTCGTCGCCGCCGTCGGCCACGATGCGCACGCGGGTGCGGCCCGACGAGCGGTCGACGAGCCACAGCAGGCCCTCGGAGTCCCATTCCGGGGCGATGAATCCGTTGCCGGGAATCGCGCGGCGATCGCTGCCGTCGCGGCGGGTCAGGCGGACCTGGTCACCGCCGGGCAGGACACCGGCGATCCCGTCGGCCGAGACGCCGACGGACCGAACCCCTGCGGCGTCCTTGCCCCACGCGCCCCCGACCCGCTCCAGCTCGCCGTCGTCGATCTCCTGCAGCGCGTCGTCGACCACGGCGTACGCCCGCCCGCGCGCGGTGCTGGGCCCGTAGCCGCCCCACGCCTGCACGGGCTGCACCTCGTCGCCGCCGGCCACGAGCGCCGTGGACCCGCCCACGACCTGCACGGCCTGGACGCCCGGCACCTGCCGCAGCGTCCACACGATCTGGGCCGACAGGTGGTCCCGGCTCGCCGCACCGAGATCCTGGAAGTCCTGCGAGAACTCGACATCGGCCACGCCCTCCGCTGAGACCGTGACGGAGGGGCGCAGCGAGCGACGCGGCGGCACGTACGTCCTGACGGCGTCGGCGGCCTCGGGCAGCGGTCCCCCCGCGAGGCTCGCGACGAGCGTCGTGGCCAGCTGGTCGCCGCTCACGAGGTGCACGGTCTCCGGCACGAGCCGACGGCCCGGCCGATCGAAGAAGAACAGCTCGAACGGCCTGAAGTAGTCGGTGAAGAACTTGCGGTCGACCAGGATGCCGTCCTGCGGGTTGGCGATCCGCCATTCCCCGTCGACCTGCTCCAGCGAGTAGCTGATCTCCTCGGCCCCGACCTGCCGCGTGAACCGGCCCTGGCGGTCCAGTCGCGCGTCCCCGGTGATTCCGAGCCGCACCGAGACCGGTCCCCCGGGCAGCTTGCGCAGCTCGCCCCGGTTGCCAGGCTCCGGCGCGGAGGCCACGTCGGCGGCGGAGTACACCCGCACCTCGGCGGACGCCGACCAGCTCTTGGCCGCCGCCGACGTCAGGAACGCCGAGGCGGTGCGCGATGACACGGGGTACGCCAGCATGGCGTCGAGGTAGCCCCGGACGATCTGCTCGGGCGTCGCGCCCGGCAGCGGGCGGGCCGGCGTGTAGCGGACCGCGCTCTGACTCAGGCCGTCGTCGTCGGCGACGCGCGTGACGGGGCCGGACGACGGGATCACGGCGCACGCCGACGCGAGGGCGACGGCCACCAGCCCGACGAGGTGCCGCGGCGAGAGGGGCCTCATGCGAACACCGACACGAGGGGAGGATTCTTCGACGACCCCTCGGGCTTGGGGATCGTCAGGATGAACTCGCTGCCCCGGCCGGGACGTCCCCACGCCTGCAGCGTGCCGCCGTGCAGGGCGGCGTCCTCGCGGGAGATCGCCAGGCCGAGGCCCGTACCGCCCTGTGCCCGGGCCGGGTCGGCCCGCCAGAAGCGGTCGAAGACCCGGAGGTTCTCGTCGCCGGACAGCCCGACGCCGAAGTCGCGGACGGCGAACGAGGCGGAGTCGGTGTTCTGGGCGACCTCGATCTCGATGACGTCCGAGCCGCTGTACTTGACCGCGTTCGCGAGGAGGTTGCGCACGATGCGGTCGATCCGGCGGATGTCGGCCTCGACGATCGCGGGCCGGTCGGCCCCCACGAGCCGCACCGTGACGCCGGACCGCGCCACGAGGGGGTCGTCGGCGGCCTGCCGCGCGATCTGCGCGAGGTCGATCGTGTCCAGCTCGAGCCTCGCCGCGCCCGCGTCGAAGCGGCTCAGATCGAGCAGGTCCGACAGCAGCGACTCGAAGCGGTCGAGCTCGACCTTCAGCAGCTCCGCCGAGCGCGCCGCCTGCGGGTCGAGCCGCTCGCGGGACGCGTACAGCACCTCGCTGGCCATCTGGACGGTCGTCAGCGGCGTCCGGAGCTCGTGCGAGACGTCGGACACGAAGCGCTGCTGCAGCCTCGAGAGGTTCTCGAGGCGGCGGATCTGGCTCTGCAGGCTCGCCGCCATCTGGTTGAACGAGGTGCTGAGGCGGGCGATGTCGTCCTCGCCGCGGACGTGCATGCGCTGCTCGAGGTTGCCGCTCGCATAGCGCTCCGCGATGCGTCGCGCGAGCCGCACGGGGTCGAGCACCTGGCGCGACACCAGCCAGGCCACACCGCCGACCATCAGGACCATCGCGAAGCCGCCGAGCAGCAAGGCCCGGCGGACGAGGTCGAGCGTCGCCTGCTGGTCCTCCAGGGAGAACAGGTAGAACAGCGCGTACGTGTCGCCGCTGCCGGGCGCCCGCACCTGGCTGCCCACGACGACCGACGGGTCGGACGTCGCGGCGCCCAGCAGCGCCAGGTCCGAGTAGCGCCAGTACGTGCCGGCGCTCGACCGGACGGTGTCGGCGAGGTCGTCGGGCAGCGACCCCGGCTCGATCGCGGCCGACGACCTGATCGGCACCTGGCCGTCGTCCGTCAGCAGCGGGCCCTCCAGGACCAGCTCGTACGTGCGCTTGGCCCCGCGCGAACGGGTCAGCGAGTCGACCATCTGCGTCAGAGCCTGCGACTGCGTCGCGGCGTCGGTCTCGACCGCCGCGTCGAGCTGGCTCTGGGCGTAGTCGAAGCCCGATCGGGCCTCGGACACCGCGGCGCTGCGGCGGCTGTCGGCCAGGCCGCTGGCGACGTCACGCAGGAGCGCCCACCCGGTCAGCGTGATGACGAGCGTGCTGAGCACGATCGTGCTGGTGACGACGCGTGCCTGGATCGACCGCCGCCACAACCGCGCGAGGCTGCGCACGGCTCACGACCCCGGGCGAATCGCCTGGTAGCCGACTCCCCGCACGGTCCGGATGACCTCGGGGTTCTCCGCGTCGTCCTCGATCTTGGAGCGCAGCCGTGTCATGTGGACGTTGACCAGCTTGGTGTCGCCCGGGTGGTGGTAGCCCCACACCTTCTGCAGCAGCGACTCGCGGGAGAACACCTGGCCGGGATCGCCCAGCAGGCAGGCCAGGAGGTCGAACTCGAGCGGCGTGAGCTCCAGCGGCTCGCCCTTGCGGGTCACGGTGTGGCCGGCCGGGTCGAGGACGATGTCGCCGAACACGAGCGTCTCGGCGAGCTGGTCGGTGCGGCGCAGGCGGGCACGGAGGCGGGCGACGAGCTCGGTGTTCTTGAACGGCTTGGTGATGTAGTCGTCAGCCCCGGCCTCGAGGCCCGCGACGACGTCGGGCGTGTCGGACTTCGCCGTCAGCATGATGATCGGCACCTCCGACTTCTCCCGGATCTGGCGGCACACGCTCATGCCGTCGAGACCGGGCAGCATCAGGTCGAGCAGGACGATATCGGGCTTGAACTGCGTGAACGCAGCCATGACCCGGTCGCCGCTGCGGCACACCGCCGTCGTGAGGCCCTCGCCCTCCAGGACGATCGTGAGCATCTCGGCGAGCGAGGCGTCGTCGTCGACGACGAGGACCCGGTCGCGCTTGGTACGTCGATAGCTCACAGGCCAATGATACGGAGGCGCCAACGGCGACGGGCGCCAGATCCGAGGATCTGGCGCCCGTCGTGGTCGAGCCGATGGGCTCAGTAGCGGTACAGGTCGGACTTGTACGGTCCGGCGACGTCGACGCCGAGGTAGGCGGCCTGCTCCTTGGTCAGCTCGGTGAGCTCGACACCGAGGGCGTCGAGGTGCAGGCGCGCGACCTCTTCGTCGAGGTGCTTCGGCAGCACGTGGACGCCGAGCTCGTACTGGTCGGCCTTGGTGAAGAGCTCGATCTGCGCCAGCACCTGG
>JAOPXY010000010.1 GCA_025964895.1 Aeromicrobium sp. | reverse complement strand
GCGTCGTCCGAGGCACGCCACCCCGCGCCGGGGCACCCAGCTCGGGCTCGGCCCGGATCGCGTTGACGAGCGCGGGACCGTCCAGTCCGCGGCGCAGGAGGTCGGCGTAGCTGTCCTCGGGCCAGTGGGCCGCGGCGGCCTGGGCCTGGTGCGTCGCGAGGGTGTTCGCGGCGAGCAGCGCGACCGATGCGTCTCCCTCGCCCAGGGCGATGAGGATGCGCGCGGTGTCGACCGGACCCAGCCCAGGCCCGCCGAACTGGCGTCCGACGGTTGCGGTCAGGAGGCCGGCACGGTGCGCGGCCCGCAGCCCCTCGACCGGGATGTCACCCGTGCGGTCGTGCTCGGCGGCGTGCGCGGCGATCTCGGCCGTGACCGCGGCGAGCGCCGCCGGCGCCAGGTCCGGGGCGGCGATGCCGGTCGCGGCGAGCGTCGAGCTCACCGGGCACCGGCCAGGGCCGTGGCATCGAAGCCCGAGGCGAAGGCTCCCTGGTGGTCGTCCTGCAGCGTGCCCCGCTCGCCCGTCGCGGCCCGGTGGGCCAGCTCCTGACGGACGAGCGGCAGGACGTACCGGCCGTAGTCGACGGCGTCGGCGAGCGTGTCGTAGCCGCGGATCGAGACGAGATCGGCGCCGATGTCGATGTAGTCGAGGATCGCCGCGGCGACCGTCTCGGGGCTGCCGACCAGCGCCGTCGACGCTCCTGCCGCATTGGTCGCCGCCGCGGTCCTGGTCCAGAGCGCCCGGTCGTACACGTCGCCCTTCGCGGCGAAGTCGAGCAGCCGCTGTGAGCCGACGTTCTGCGGCGTCGTCGGGTGGACGTGGCCCTTGACGAACGTCCCGGCACTGTGGGTGCGCTCGATCTTGGTGACGTAGTCGAACGCCTTCTGCCACGCGAGCTCGTCAGTCTGCGCGATGATGGGCCGGAACGTCACCCAGATGCGCGGCAGGGTCGTGCGTCCTGCGGCCCGCGCGATCGCGTGCACCCGCTCGATCTGCGCGCGGATGTCGGCCAGCGGCTCGCCCCAGAAGCTGAAGATGTCGCCCTTTGCCCCGCCGATCTCGAACGCCTCGTCCGACGATCCGCCGATCGAGACCGGGATCGGGTCGCCGTACGGCGCGAAGCCGGGCCCGAAGTCGTCGAACCGGTAGAACTCGCCGTCGTGGCTGAACGCCTCCGTCTCGGTCCAGGCCCGACGCAGGAGGTCGGTGAACTCCGAGGTGCGCGCGTAGCGCCGGTCCTTCGGCAGGTAGTCGCCCTGTCGGGCCTGCTCGGCGTCGTTTCCGCCGGAGATGAGGTGGGCGACGGCGCGTCCCTCGGTCAGCTGGTCCAGCGTCGCGAGCTGCTGCGCCGCCACGAGCGGGAACGTCGTGTTGGGGCGCAGGGCGACGATCGGCTTGAGGTGCTCGGTGAGCTGCCCGACGGCGGACGCGACGACGAAGGAGTCGGCCGAGGAGGCCCCGTACGGCAGCAGCGTGTAGTCGTACCCGCCGTCCTCGAGGGCCTGGACGTACTTCCTGAAGTAGGGCAGGTCGATGCCGCGGCTCGGCACGGGCGCGAGCTCGGTCGAGGGGTTGAGGTGCGAGAGGCTGATGAACTCGACGGTGGGCGAGGCGGTGGACGGGACAGGACTCATGGCGCGGGCTTCCTGGTGCGAGGGACGGATGATCGAGACAGGCGGTCTGGGGGATGCGCGACGGCAGCGCGCCTGCTCGGGCAGGACGCGGTGGACCGGCAGCGCGCACGCACCGCCTCGGCGGACGGTGCCGGCGCGTCAGCGCGCGGTCAGCGGCGACACGGACAGCACGGCACGCCCAGCAGCACCGCGGAGGCGGCGGCGTGAATGGCGGTCGTGGTCATGTCCACCACGGTAGGACCGATCGGGGTGTGCGGTCCAACAGGAAGTGAGGATGGGAATCGATAGGGCACGGCTATCGAAGCGAGTGCCTGTCCTCGTGCTCCCGGTGGGGGTCCAACCCTATTTGACCGACAGAACCGCGCGGGATAACGCTTTACACTCCGATATCAGCGTCGAGACCATCACCCGGCAACGGCAGATGCTTATGAATCAGGGACAGTTGTGCTCAAACCGTGCTCGCCGGAAGTTCGGTCATAAGCGGGGGAGTGACGCAGCCCAGTCGAGACGCTTGCTGCACTACGCAACCGGCGCTTTCGACGACTTCGACGACTTCGACGCCGCGATCGGTGCATCGGGGAAGAGGAATCTACGACGCCGCGTTGTCCAGGAGCAACTTGCACTTTAGTACCACGTGCTCAGGAACCGCATCGAAGTCCCTAGGGTTCAGTTGCATCATGTACTCATTCTCGATGTGATGCGACTCGTTCACGAACTTCTGGAATGCTTCGTCGTCGCCTTTTGACTGCCTGGCGTCTGCCGACAAGGTACGGAAGATCTGGACCTTCTCGTAACCGACATCGGTGGCATCGAACCTAGCCTTCACGGTGGCGGGATCCGCCAGTTCGCGGACAAGCGCGGTGTAGTCGAATCCTGGAATTTGCTGGCGGATCTTCTCTAAACCCGCAGTCAACACTCCTGCCTGCAAAGGGATCAACTCGCCATTCTGGCCCTTTGCACTCGCGGTGTCGCGGACGTGGAGCAGGCTCGACAGGATGTCGTACCCGGCGTCGAGGTCGCCGTGCACCTCGTAGAGCCGCCGAAGATAGATGGCCTTTATGACGTCATCCGAGGAAGCTTGAATGTTGTTCTTGCACACCTGAGAGAACGTGGCGATGTGTTGCCGCTCGATGAGT
>JAOPXY010000099.1 GCA_025964895.1 Aeromicrobium sp. | reverse complement strand
TTTTTTGGGCTGGGGGGCGCCCTGAGGCGTCCCCACGGCGGGCATCCCGGGTGAGGGAGACCTCACCCCGAGATGTCGTCATCAGCGTGTAACATTGCCATGCTGTCCGAGGCCAATGTCGTCCCCGGCTCGAGATTCCCTTGACCCATGACGACGTGAAAGAGGCTCCAGCATGCGCGTCCACTCCTCGTCCCAGATGCCGTTCTCGGCCACACCTGCCGCGCAGGGTCTGTACGACCCCGCCAACGAGCACGACGCCTGCGGTGTCGCGTTCGTCGCGACGCTGACCGGCGTGGCCAGCAACGACATCGTCGCGAAGGGCCTCACGGCCCTGCGCAACCTCGACCACCGCGGCGCGGTGGGCGGTGAGCCCGACACGGGCGACGGCGCCGGCATCCTGATCCAGACGCCCGACACGTTCCTGCGTGCCGTGGCCGGCGTCGAGCTCCCGGCCCTGGGCTCGTACGCGGCCGGCATGGCGTTCCTGCCGATCGACGCCGATGCGGCCGCCGAGGCGCGCGCCTCCATCGAGGCCATGGCGACCGAGGAGGGCCTCACGGTCCTGGGCTGGCGCGACGTGCCCGTCAACCCCGAGATCCTCGGCTCGATGTCGCGTGGCGCGATGCCGTCGTTCGCGCTGATGTTCGTCACGTCCGCCGACGGACGGCGCGAGGGCATCGAGCTGGACCGCATCGCATTCGCGCTGCGCAAGCGCGCCGAGCACGAGCTCGAGGTGTACTTCCCGTCGCTGTCGAGCCGCACGCTCGTCTACAAGGGCATGCTGACGACCGATCAGCTCGAGGGCTTCTTCCCCGACCTGCTCGACGAGCGCATGGAGTCGGCGCTCGCGATCGTCCACAGCCGCTTCTCGACCAACACGTTCCCGAGCTGGCCGCTGGCCCACCCGTTCCGCTTCGTCGCCCACAACGGCGAGATCAACACCGCCCGCGGCAACCGCAACTGGATGCGCGCGCGGGAGGCGCTGCTCGAGAGCGATCTGATCCCGGGCGACCTGCAGCGGCTGTTCCCGATCTGCGACCCGCACGGCAGCGACACGGCGTCCTTCGACGAGGTGCTCGAGCTGCTGCACCTCGGCGGACGCTCGCTGCCGCACGCGGTCATGATGATGATCCCCGAGGCGTGGGAGAACAACACCGCGATGGACCCGGCCCGCCGGGCCTTCTACGAGTTCCACTCCTCCGTCATGGAGCCGTGGGACGGACCCGCGGCCGTCTGCTTCACCGACGGCACCCAGATCGGGGCGGTCCTCGACCGCAACGGCCTGCGCCCCGGCCGGTACTGGGTCACTGACGACGGCCTCGTCGTGCTCGCGTCCGAAGCCGGTGTGCTCGACATCGACCCGGCGACGATCATCCGCAAGGGCCGCGTCGAGCCCGGCAAGATGTTCCTGCTCGATCTCGATGAGCACCGCATCGTCGAGGACCACGAGATCAAGAACGCGCTCGCGTCCGAGCACCCGTATGACGAGTGGCTGTACTCCGGCCTCGTCCGCTTCGAGGACCTGCCGGACCTGGAGCACATCGTCCACACGCATGCGTCGGTCACGCGCCGTCAGCAGGTCTTCGGGTACACCGAGGAGGAGCTGCGCGTCCTGATCGCGCCCATGGCGCGCGCCGGCGCGGAGGCGATCGGCTCGATGGGCACCGACACGCCCATCGCGGCGATCTCGGACCGTCCCCGCCAGCTGTTCGACTACTTCTCACAGCTGTTCGCGCAGGTCACGAACCCTCCGCTCGACGCGATCCGCGAGGAGGTCGTGACGTCGCTCGCCGGCACGATCGGTCCCGAGCGCAACCTGCTCGCCCCGAGTTCCGCATCGTGCCGCATGCTGCAGCTGCCGTTCCCCGTGCTCGACAACGACGAGCTCGCCAAGATCCGCCACATGAACAAGGACGGCGACATGCCGGGCTTCTCGGTGCACGTCGTCCGCGGCCTGTACGAGGTCGACGGTGGGGGAGCCGCGCTCGAGGCGAAGCTCGCGGCGATCTGCGCCGAGGTGTCCGAGGCGATCGCCCGGGGCGCCCGCATCATCGTGCTGTCGGACCGGCACTCCAACTCCGACCTCGCGCCGATCCCGTCGCTGCTGCTGACCGGCGCGGTTCACCACCACATGGTGCGCGAGAAGCTGCGCACGCAGGCCGGGCTCATCATCGAGGCCGGCGACGTCCGCGAGGTGCACCACGTCGCGCTGCTGATCGGCTACGGCGCGACGGCGGTCAACCCGTACCTGGTGCTCGAGTCCGCGGAGGACCTCGCCCGCGAGAAGGTGTTCGTCGAGGGCGTCAAGCCCGCGCAGGCGCTGCGCAACGTCCGCTACGGACTCGGCAAGGGCGTCCTGAAGGTCATGAGCAAGATCGGCGTCTCGACCGTCGCGTCGTACACGGGCGCCCAGATCTTCGAGGCCGTCGGCCTGTCGCACGAGCTCATCGAGGCGTACTTCACCGGCACGTCGTCGAAGCTCGGGGGCGTCGGACTGGACGTCCTGGCGCAGGAAGTCCGGTCGCGCCACGAGAAGGCGTACCCGACCCGGGGCATCGCCGGGCCGCGCCGTCAGCTCGAGAGCGGCGGCGAGTACCAGTGGCGTCGTGGCGGGCCTGAGCACCTGTTCGACCCCGAGACGGTGTTCCGCCTGCAGCACTCGACTCGCTCCGGCTCGTACGAAATCTTCAAGCAGTACACGTCGCGCGTCGACGACCAGTCCGAGCGGCTCATGACGCTGCGCGGCCTGTTCGGCTTCAAGGAGGGCGAGCGTCCCGCGATCCCGATCGAGGAGGTCGAGCCGGTCTCCGAGATCGTCAAGCGGTTCTCGACCGGTGCGATGTCGTACGGCTCGATCAGCCAGGAGGCGCACGAGACCCTCGCGATCGCCATGAACCGGCTCGGCGGCAAGTCGAACACCGGTGAGGGCGGCGAGGACGCCGACCGCCTCTACGACCCCGAGCGACGCTCGGCGATCAAGCAGGTCGCGTCGGGACGCTTCGGCGTCACGTCGGAGTACCTGACGAACGCCGACGACATCCAGATCAAGATGGCCCAGGGCGCCAAGCCCGGCGAGGGCGGCCAGCTGCCCGGGCCCAAGGTGTACCCGTGGGTCGCGAAGACGCGGCACTCGACGCCCGGCGTGGGACTCATCTCGCCGCCGCCGCACCACGACATCTACTCGATCGAGGACCTCAAGCAGCTCATCCACGACCTCAAGAACGCCAACCCCTCGGCCCGCGTGCACGTCAAGCTCGTATCCGAGGTCGGGGTCGGCACGGTCGCGGCCGGCGTCTCGAAGGCCAAGGCCGACGTCGTCCTGATCTCCGGCCACGACGGCGGCACCGGCGCCTCGCCGCTGACGTCGCTCAAGCACGCCGGCGGGCCCTGGGAGCTCGGCCTCGCCGAGACCCAGCAGACGCTGCTGCTCAACGGGCTGCGCGACCGCATCGTCGTGCAGTGCGACGGCCAGCTCAAGACGGGGCGTGACGTCGTGATCGCCGCGCTGCTGGGCGCCGAGGAGTTCGGCTTCGCGACGGCTCCACTGGTCGTCAGCGGCTGCATCATGATGCGCGTCTGCCACCTCGACACGTGCCCCGTGGGCGTCGCGACGCAGAACAAGGCGCTGCGCGAGAAGTACTCCGGCAAGGCCGAGTATGTCGTCAACTTCTTCACCTACATCGCCGAGGAGGTCCGCGAGTACCTCGCGAGCCTCGGGTTCCGGTCGATCGAGGAGGCCGTCGGCCACGCCGAGCTGATCGACATCCGCAAGGCGGTCGATCACTGGAAGGCCGACGGGCTCGACCTGACGCCGATCCTGCACGTGCCTGAGCTGCCCGAGGGCGCGTCGCTGCACCACACGACGACGCAGGACCACGGCCTCGACCGGGCGCTCGACAACGAGCTCATCGCGCTCAGCGCCGATGCGCTCGACAACGGCGACCCGGTCCGCGCACAGGTCGAGATCCGCAACGTCAACCGCACCGTCGGCACGATGCTGGGCCACGAGCTCACGAAGCGCTACCGCGGCGAGGGACTGCCCGAGAACACGATCGACATCACGTTCCTCGGTTCGGCGGGCCAGTCCTTCGGCGCCTTCGTGCCGAAGGGCATCACGCTGCGGCTGGAGGGCGACGGCAACGACTACGTCGGCAAGGGCCTGTCGGGTGGACGTATCGTCGTCCGTCCGCCCCGGGACGCGCAGTTCACCGCCGAGGCGCAGATCGTCGCCGGCAACGTCATCGGCTTCGGCGCGACCGGCGGGGAGATCTTCCTCCGCGGCCGCGTCGGCGAGCGCTTCTGCGTCCGCAACTCCGGGGCGAGCGCCGTCGTCGAGGGCGTGGGCGACCACGCGCTGGAGTACATGACGGGCGGGCGCGTCGTGATCCTCGGTCCCACGGGCCGCAACGTCGCGGCCGGCATGAGCGGCGGATCGGCGTACATCCTTGATCTCGCCGAGGAGCTCGTGAACACCGAGATGGTAGAAGCCCGGCCCGTGCCGGCCGAGACCGCCGACGAGCTGCAGGCGCTCGTCCGCAGGCACCTGGAGGAGACCGGCTCGGTCGTCGCCGAGCAGCTGCTCTCGAACTGGGAGCAGTCGCTGGCCCGCTTCACCGAGATCATGCCGGTCAACTACCGACTGGTGCTCGAGGCGCGTGCCGCAGCAGAGGCCGAAGGCCTGTCCGATGAAGACACCACAGCTCGCATGATGGAGGTGGCCGCTCGTGGCTGATCCCAGAGGTTTCATCAACACGCCCCGCAAGGTCGCCGAGCGGCGTCCCGTCGAGGAGCGCGTCAACGACTGGAACGAGGTCTACCCCGGTGGACCCGGCCGGGCGCTGCTGCCGATCATCACCGAGCAGGCCGGACGCTGCATGGACTGCGGCATCCCGTTCTGCCACAACGGCTGCCCACTGGGCAACCTGATCCCGGAGTGGAACGACCTCGTCTGGCGCTCCGACTGGGACGAGGCGCTCGACCGTCT
Organism: Aeromicrobium sp.; assembly: GCA_025964895.1. Lineage (GTDB taxonomy): Bacteria > Actinomycetota > Actinomycetes > Propionibacteriales > Nocardioidaceae > Aeromicrobium. The sequence continues at coordinate 537 of JAOPXY010000099.1, read as the reverse complement.
GCACGCGACCAACAACTTCCCCGAGTTCACCGGCCGCCTGTGCCCGGCGCCGTGCGAGACGGCGTGCGTCGTGGGCATCAACCGTGACGCCGTGACGATCAAGAACGTCGAGGTGTCGATCATCGACAAGGCGTGGGACGACCGCCAGGTCAAGCCCGAGCCGCCGGAGTGGCTGACCGGCAAGACCGTCGCGGTCGTCGGATCGGGCCCCGCGGGGCTCGCCGCCGCCCAGCAGCTGACCCGCGCCGGTCACACCGTCGCGGTGTACGAGCGCGACGACAAGCCCGGTGGGCTGCTGCGGTACGGCATCCCCGAGTTCAAGATGGAGAAGATCCAGGTCGACCGCCGGATCGACCAGATGGAGCGCGAGGGCACGGTGTTCCGCACCGGCGTGCGCGTCGGCGAGACCTTGACCGGCTCGCAGCTGCGCGACCGCTACGACGCGGTCGTCCTGGCGATCGGCTCGACCGTGCGCCGTGACCTGCCCGCCCCGGGCCGTGAGCTCGCCGGCATCCACCAGGCCATGGAGTTCCTGCC
>JAOPXY010000164.1 GCA_025964895.1 Aeromicrobium sp. | reverse complement strand
AGGGCGGCGCGGGCCGACGAGACGAGCCGCTCGTGGATGACGAGGTCGCGGGTGAGGTCGGTCTGGCCGCAGGCGTGCACCATGCGGACGGCGACCTTCTCGGCGTCCTCGGGCAGGTGAGACAGGTCGGACTCGGCGCGGATCGTGGCGAACGAGTCGACGTAGATGGCCGCACCGTCGTCGACGTAGTCGAAGTGGCGGGTGGGGCGTTCCAGGCTCACGGGGTCTCCAAGTCAGGCAGGACGATGCTGCGCCACGGCGTCACGACGACCTCGCGGGCGCGCGGGGCGATCTCCTCGACGAGCCCGCGGGTCAGCAGGCCGTCGGGGACGGCGAGGTGCTCGGCCGTGGCCCCGTCGTCCTGCGCGATGATGCCGTACGGCAGTGGGAGCGCGGTCGTCCGGGTGCGCAGGTCGCGGGCGAACGATCCGCCGACCAGGCCGGCGCCGCCGCCCGGCAGCTCGTCGACGTGCCACGGCGCGGACGGGCCCTCGCCGGCGGCCTCGACGAATCGCAGGGCGTACGCGATGAGCGCCGCCGGTGCCTCGGCGAGCGAGACGACGGGTCCCCAGTGGGACCCGATCCGCAGCTGGACGGCGTCGGCCGCGACCGCCACGGCACCGAGGTCGAGCGGACGGTCTGCGACGTCGCCGCGCCCGTCGTCGAGCACGAACAGGAACCGTCCCGCCAAGCGCGCCAGTCGCGGCTCGGCGCACAGCAGCCGGTCGAGCTCGACTGCTGTGCCGCGCAGGTCCGCGAGCCCGCCGACACGTCCCGTCAGCGGCGACATCATGATGTTGCGGACCAGCTCGTGGCTCGGCGAGGGCAGGAAGCCGGCGTCCGTGAGGGTGTCGACGAGCTCGGCCGGGACGCAGCCGTCGGCGTGCGCGATGCCGCGCAGCTGCAGGTTCGTGCGCTTCGTCAGCAGCACGGTGCCGTCGGCGTGCTCCTCGGCGATGTCGAGCAGGCCCAGCAGCGCCGCCGTGGGCAGCGCTCCGCCCACCAGCCGCAGCCGCACGATCGCGCCGTCGTCGGCGATCCAGGGCCGGAGGACGCCGGGGCAGCGGTCGGCATGGGTGCGGGACGTCACCGGATCATGATTCCACGGGCCCCGTGACGACCGGCGGGGCATCATGAAGTCATGAGGTCTGCTCTCGTCGCCACCGCCACCGCGCTCGTCCTCGCGGCGTGCACCGGCGCGGAGCCCGGAGTCCGCACCGGATCCAGCCCGTCGGCGGCTCCCAGCGCCGCGCCCACGGTGGCGACCCGGACACCGGCGCCGACCCGGACACCCGCCCCGGCGCCGGCCGCCGCACCGGACCCCCACTCCCTGCCGGCGCTGTTCGACGAGGACGTCGTCGGCGGCGAGCTGGAGCGGGTGCGCGATCTCGGCGGCACCGACGCCTACAGCCGCCATGAGGTGACGTACCGCAGCGGCGACCTGCGCATCTCCGGCCAGCTGCTCGTGCCGACCGGCGACGGTCCGCACCCGGCCGTCGTGCTGAACCACGGCTACATCGACCCTGCGGTCTACGTCAACGGCCAAGGCATGCCGCGCGAGCAGGACTACCTGGCGCGCGAGGGGTTCGCCGTCCTGCACGTCGACTACCGTGGTCACGCGTCGTCGGACGACACCGACGACCTCGATCTGGAGCTGCGCCTCGGGTACGCGCGCGACACGATCGCGGCGGTCAAGACGCTCAGGACGCTCGACGAGGTCGACCCTGAGCGCATCGGCATGCTGGGACGGTCGATGGGCGGCGGCGTCACGATGAACGCGCTCGTCGCAGATCCGGACATCGTCGAGGCCGCGGTGATCCACTCCTCCGTCAGCAGCCGCTTCGTCGACAACTTCCGCCGCTGGACCGAACCCGGCCGCCCGGAGGAGGCCGCGGCATTCGAGGAGCGGTTCGGCACGATCAAGGAGTCACCCGAGTTCTGGCGCGGGCTGTCGCCGCGCACCTACTTCGACCGCGTCGACGCGAGCCTGCTGATGGTGCACGGCGCCCTCGACGAGAGCTGCCCGGTCGGCTGGGCGCGGGGTACCGCGAACGCGCTGGAGGCCGCGGGCACCGACGCCGAGCTCGTGGTCTACGACACCGAGGGTCACACGTTCGCGGGGCAGTGGCAGGACAAGATGAAGCGCACGGTCGATTTCCTCCGCGCCGAGCTCGACGCCTGACCCAGCCCCCATCGGCGTTGGGGGAGGCGTCAGGGGCGGGTGGGCTTCTTCTTGGGCTTGGCGCCGGGGCGGACGACCAGCACGGGGCACGTGGCGTTGTTGAGCACGCGGTGCGCGACCGAGCCCATCAGCACGGCCTCGGCCCGCGAGCTGCTGCTCGCGACCACGATGAGGTCGGCGCCCTTGGCCTTGGCGGCCTTGACGATCTCGGTCGCGGGGGAGCCGCTGCGGATCGAGGTCGTGATCTTCGGTCCCCAGTCGGCCAGGACCTCGACGATCTGCGCCGTCGCGGCCTCGGCGGCGGCCCGGAACGACATCTCCTCGATGTCGGTGCGCGCGCCGGTGTTCTCGGTCGCGAACGGCACGGCGGCCAGGGGACTGATGACGGCGAGGACCCCGACGGACGTGATGGAGTCGGCGTCGGCGACAGAGCGCAGGTAGCGCGCGGCACGCAGCGACTGCTTCGAGCCGTCGGTGGCGATGATGACGTGCATGGTGGTCTCCTTGGGTCAGGTCGTGACCTCGCCGGGTGGCCGCGACGGACCGGTCGGCCCCGTGTGCTCCCCGCGATCGTTCGCCCCATCGTCGTCGCCACCACAGCGCTTGGCAACCACTGCCGGTGACCCTGCAGGACACCGGTCGCTCAGCAGCACCGGGCCATCGGTGCGTGCTCGACCCGGTCGGCGCGGTGCCGCTCGAACTCCCGGCGGGTGGCGGGCGGGACGCCGTCGCGTTCGCACGCGGCCACGTAGTCGTCCCAGCGGGACTCGCCGCTGAACGTCCGCAGGTACCACCGAACGCCCCGCCACGCGCGGACGACGGCGGTCATCGCCGGCTCCTCACCGGCGTGCGGCCGCGCGGGTGCTCGTCCTCCCACGATGCGACGGCTCGCTTCTCCTCGGCGGTGGCGAAGAAGTCGGCCGGTGCCACGAGGTCCGAGGGCGAGTGCGGCACCTCGGTGGTGGGCAGCGAACCGGCCCGGATTGCCCGCACCCAGATGACGACGGCGTTCGCGACGACGACGATCACGAGCACCGCGAACGCCGCCTGCAGGACGCCGTTGGTCATGGAGTTCGTGATGACCTGGTCCATCTGGTCGGCGTCCGCCGCCGGCGCCAGCACCTGGCCGGCGTCGCGGGCGTCGCGGAACCGGTCCGCCTGTGCGAAGTAGCCGATCGCCGGGTTGTCGGAGAACACCTTCTGCCAGCTCGCCGTCATCGTGGTGACGAGGTCCCACACGAGCGGGACGCCGGGCACCCAGGCGTACCTGATCTTGCCGTGCTTGATCAGCAGCGTGACGCACAACGTCAGCGCGATCGCCGCGAGCAGCTGGTTCGCGATCCCGAACAGCGGGAACAGCTGGTTGATGCCGCCGAGCGGATCGGTCACCCCGTTGTAGAGGAAGTAGCCCCACGCGCCGACGGTGATCGCGCTGGCCGACCATGCGGCCGGGCGCCACGAGACGTCGCCGTAGCGCGGCCAGACGTTGCCGATCGTGTCCTGCAGCATGAAGCGGCCCACCCGCGTGCCGGCGTCGACCGCGGTCAGGATGAACAGCGCCTCGAACATGATCGCGAAGTGGTACCAGAACGCCTGGAGCCCGCCCCCGAACGCCTCGCTGAACACCTGCGAGAGACCGAGCGCGAGGGTCGGGGCACCGCCGGTGCGCGACACGAGCGTCTGCTCCTCGATCGCGTTCGCGGCGGCGGTCAGCTGATCGGGGCTGATCGTGAAGCCGAGCGTGCCGACGAACTGCGCCGCGCCCTCGACCGTCCCGCCGGTCATGCCGGCCGGTGCGTTCATGGAGTAGTAGAGGCCCTGGTCGATCACGACCGCGGCGATGAGGGCGCTGATCGCGACGAACGACTCCATCAGCATGCCGCCGTACCCGATCATCCGGACGTGGCTCTCCTTGGCGATCATCTTGGGTGTCGTGCCCGACGCGATCAGGGCGTGGAAGCCGGAGAGGGCGCCGCACGCGATCGTGATGAATACGAACGGGAACACCTTGCCGGCGAAGACGGGCCCGTCGCCGTCGGTCGCGAAGCTCGTCACGGCGTCGGCCTGCAGCACCGGCGCGGCGATCACGAGGCCCACGGCGAGCAGCACGATGACGCCGATCTTCATGAACGTCGAGAGGTAGTCGCGTGGCGTCAGCAGCATCCACACCGGCAGGATCGACGCGATGAAGCCGTAGACGACCAGGGCGAAGACGAGATTCTCCTTCGAGAGCGTCAGCGCCCCCTCCAGGCCCAGCTGCTCGACGTAGCCGCCGCCGACGATTGCGACCAGCAGGGCGACGACGCCGATCGCGGTCGTCTCGAGCACGCGTCCGGGGCGGAGGTACCGCAGGTAGAAGCCCATGAACAGGGCGATGGGGATCGTGAGCCCGATCGAGAAGACGCCCCACGCGGACTCCGCGAGTGCGTTGACGACGACGAGGGCCAGCACGGCCAGGATGATGATCATGATCGCGAACACCGCGATGAGGGCCGCGGTGCCGCCGACGACGCCGATCTCCTCGCGCACCATCTGACCGAGGCTCTTGCCGTCGCGGCGCATCGAGAGGAACAGCACGACCATGTCCTGCACGGCGCCGGCCAGGATGACGCCGACGATGATCCAGATCGTGCCGGGCAGGTAGCCCATCTGGGCGGCGAGGACGGGACCGACGAGCGGGCCGGCGCCGGCGATCGCCGCGAAGTGGTGGCCGAACAGCACGCGCCGGTCGGTGACCTCGTAGTCGACCCCGTTCTCCAGTCGCTCGGCGGGCGTCGCGCGGGTGTCGTCGACCTCGAGGACCTTCCGCGCGATGAACTTGGAGTAGAACCGGTACGCGATCGCGTACGACGACAGCGCCGCGAACAGGATCCACAGCGCCGAGACGTCCTCGCCGCGCGACAGCGCGAGGACGGCCCAGCACGTCGCACCCACGACGGCCACGACGCCCCAGATCGCGATCGTGGTGGCGCGGCTCTTGGGTCCGCTCTGGGTGATGGTCATGTAGTGCCCCCGAGGTCGTGATGTGTACGGGCCCGAGCCACGGGCCGTCTCTCACCGAATCACACCCCGGGGCCGTCCCGCCAGTGCGGGACGACGAGCGGTCGGACGGACCCGCCGAGCGGTCGGGGTACGTCAGCCGGCGCTCGACCGCCGCCGGCGGGACCCGAACCCCTAGGCTGGGACCCTCACGCCGCACGACCCAGGAACCCGGTGCGACCCCGGGGCGGTTCCGCCACTGTTTCGCCGACTGCGATCGGCCCAGCCAGACACTGACCGCGCGGCATCCAACGACCGGGGCGAGAACCCCGAGGAGGAATCCATGACCCGCATCGCGCTGCTGTCCACGTCCGACACCGATCTGCTGTCGGCCCGGGCCTCGGGGGCCGACTACACGTACGCCAACCCGTCCCGGCCCGCCCACACGGAGATGGCGGCGGCGCTGGAGTCGGCCGACCTGATCGTGGCACGCATCCTCGGCTCGCCGCAGGACCTGTGCTCGGGCTTCTGGCGGATCCGCGACCTCGGCAAGCCGATCGTCGTGCTGGGCGGCGAGCAGACGCCGAGCGCGGAGCTCATGGAGCAGTCGACCGTCCCGATCGGCATCGCCGCCGACGCGCACGTGTACTTGGCTGAGGGAGGACCGGCGAATCTCGCGCAGCTGCACGCCTTCTTGTCCGACACGATCCTGCTGACCGGCGAGGGCTTCGAACCACCGGCCGTGCTCCCGGAGTGGGGAGTTTCACCTCGCGTCGGAAAGCCTGAGACAGGCGGGGTCGAGTCGAAAGAACGGGGCCAGGTTCCGCGCATCGGCGTCCTCTACTACCGCGCGCACGAGGCGTCCGGCAACAGCGGCTTCGCGCACTCGCTCGCGAACGCGATCGACGCGACGGGCGAGGCGGTCGGCGTCCCGATCTTCAGCTCCTCGCTGCGCGCGGCGCCCGACGCTTTGTTCGACGAGCTCGCGAATCTCGACGCCCTCGTCGTGACGGTGCTGGCCGCGGGCGGCACCAAGCCGGGCACCGTCAGCGCCGGCGGCGACGACGAGTCGTGGGACGTCGCGCGCATGAAGGCCCTCGACATCCCGATCCTGCAGGGCCTGTGCCTGACGTCGAGCCGCGAGGACTGGGAGGCGTCCGACGACGGCGTCACGCCGCTGGACTCGGCCAACCAGATCGCGATCCCGGAGTTCGACGGCCGCATCATCACCGCGCCGTTCTCGTTCAAGGAGATCGACGAGGACGGGCTGCCGCGCTACGTCGCGCACGACGAGCGCAGCGCCCGCGTCGCGGGCATCGCGATCGCCCACGCCCGCCTGCGTCACCTGCCGGCCGCCGACAAGAAGATCGTGCTGATGCTGTCGGCCTACCCGACCAAGCACAGCCGGGTCGGCAACGCGGTCGGCCTCGACACCCCGGTGTCGACGATCCGCCTGCTGCGCGAGATGCGCGACGCCGGCTACGACCTCGGCGCGCCCGGCGAGATCCCGGGACTGGAGCTCGACGACCTGACCGAGGCCGGCGACGCGCTGATCCACGCCCTCATCGCCGCCGGCGGCCAGGACGAGGAGTGGCTCACCCAGGTGCAGCTGACCGAGAGCCACGTCCGCATCCCGGCCGCGCAGTACGCCGGCTGGTTCGAGGGCTTCCACCCCGACCTGCGCGATGCGATGCTCGAGGCGTGGGGCCCCGCGCCGGGCCAGCTGTTCGTCAACACTCCGCCTGATGGGGACGGGCCCGAGATCGTGCTGGCGACCATCCGCGCGGGCAACGTCATCCTCATGATCCAGCCGCCCCGCGGCTACGGCGAGAACCCCGTCGCGATCTATCACGATCCCGACATGGCTCCGTCGCACCACTACCTCGCGGCGTACCGCTGGGTGGAAGAGTCGTTCGGCGCGCACGCCGTCGTCCACCTCGGCAAGCACGGCTCGATGGAGTGGCTGCCGGGCAAGAACGCCGCGCTGTCGGCGGCGTGCGGCACCGACGCCGCGATCGGCAACCTGCCGCTCATCTACCCGTTCCTCGTCAACGACCCGGGCGAGGGTGCGCAGGCCAAGCGCCGCGCCCATGCCACGATCGTCGACCACCTGATCCCGCCGATGGCACGCGCCGAGAGCTACGGCGACATCGCGAAGCTCGAGCAGCTGCTCGACGAGTACGCCAACATCGCGGCGATGGACCCGGCCAAGCTGCCGGCGATCCGCTCCCAGATCTGGACGCACATGCGGGCCGCGGAGATGCACCGTGACCTCGGGCTCGACGACATCCCCGACGAGGATGACTTCGACGACTTCATCTTCAACGTCGACGGCTGGCTGTGCGAGATCAAGGACGCGCAGATCCGCGACGGCCTGCACGTGCTGGGTCAGGCGCCGGTGGGCGAGGCGCGGGTCAACCTCGTGCTGTCGATCCTGCGGGCCAGCCAGATCTGGGGCGGCGAGGCGGGGGCGGTCCCCGGACTTCGCGCCGCACTGGGCCTGAAGGCGGACGCCACGCTGGGCGCGATCGACGAGATCGAGGAGCAGGCCCGCGGGCTCGTGCTCGCGATGGAGGAGGCGGGCTGGGACGCCGGTGCCGCGGCCGGGCTCACCGACGTCCCTGACGTCGTGCGGGTGCTGGAGTTCGCCGCGACCGAGGTCGTGCCGCGCCTGGCGCAGACGACCGACGAGCTCGACCACGTGCTGCACGCGCTCGACGGCGGCTTCATCCCCGCCGGTCCGTCGGGCTCGCCGCTGCGGGGACTCGTCAACGTCCTGCCGACCGGCCGCAACTTCTACACCGTCGACCCGAAGGCCGTCCCGTCCCGCCTCGCGTGGGAGACCGGCCGGGCCATGGCCGACTCGCTGATCGAGCGCCACCTCGCCGACACGGGGGAGTACCCGAAGTCGGTGGGGCTGTCGGTCTGGGGCACGTCCGCGATGCGCACCTCGGGCGACGACATCGCCGAGGTGCTCGCGCTGATCGGCGTCGAGCCCGAGTGGGACCCGGCATCGCGGCGCGTCAACGGCCTGCGCATCGTCCCGCTCGACGAGCTGGGCCGGCCGCGCATCGACGTCACGGTGCGGATCTCGGGCTTCTTCCGCGACGCGTTTCCGCATGTCATCGCGATTCTCGACGACGCGATCCGCCAGGTCGCCGAGCTCGACGAGCCGGACGAGCAGAACTACGTCCGGGCGCACGCCCAGCGCGATCTGGCCGAGCACGGCGACGCCCGCCGGTCCACGACGCGGATCTTCGGCTCGAAGCCCGGGTCGTACGGCGCCGGCATCCTGCAGGTCATCGAGGCGGGCAACTGGAAGAACGACGACGATCTCGCCGAGGTGTACACCGCGTGGGGCGGCTTCGCCTACGGGCGTGATCTCGACGGCGCTCCTGCGGCCGACGACATGCGTGCCAACTATCGGCGCATTGCTGTCGCGGCCAAGAACATCGACACCCGCGAGCACGACATCGCCGACTCCGATGACTACTTCCAGTACCACGGCGGCATGGTCGCGACGGTCCGTGCGCTGACGGGTGCCGATCCCAAGGCCTACGTCGGCGACTCGACCTCGCCCGACGCCGTCCGCACCCGCACGCTGCAGGAGGAGACGACGCGCGTCTTCCGCGCCCGCGTCGTCAACCCGCGCTGGATCGGCGCGATGCAGCGGCACGGGTACAAGGGCGCGTTCGAGCTCGCCGCGACGGTCGACTACCTGTTCGGCTTCGACGCCACGACGGGCGTCGTCCACGACTGGATGTACGAGACCCTCGCGAAGGAGTATGTGCTCGACGAGGTCAACCAGGCGTTCATGAAGAAGTCGAACCCCTGGGCGCTGCGCGGCATCATCGAGCGGCTCAACGAGGCGGCCGACCGCGACCTGTGGGCCGAGCCCGATCCCGACGTCCTCGCCCAGATGCAGCAGGTGTACCTCGACGTCGAGGGTGATCTGGAGGACAGGGACCAGTGAGGACCGCATGAGGAAGATCCGCGTCATCGGCATCGGTGCAGGGCATCCCGACCAGGTGACGGTCGAGGCGATCGCTGCGTTGCGCTCGGTCGACTACTTCGTCACCGCCGACAAGGGCACTGGCGACAATGGCACTGGCGACAAGGGGGTTGGCGACCCGCTGCTGGCCGTCCGGCAGGCGCTGCTGGAGCGGCACCTCGGCACCGTCCCGCCGGTGATCGCGGTGCGCGACCCCGAGCGGGACCGCACGCCGGACGACTACGACCGGGCCGTGGTCGACTGGCACGACGCGCGGGCCGAGGCCTACGAGTCGGTGCTGCTCGAGCATGACGGCGATGTCGGCTTCCTGGTGTGGGGCGATCCCGCGTTCTACGACTCCACGATCCGCATCGTGGAGAAGGTGCTGGCCCGCGGTGCCGTCGAGGCCGAGTGGGACGTCATCCCCGGCATCTCGAGCCTGCAGCTGCTCGCCGCGCGGCACCGGATCGTGCTGCACGACATCGGTCAGCCCATCCTCGTGACGACCGGTCGCCGGCTCCGAGAGGCGAAGGAGGCCGGTGCCGAGAACATCCTCGTGATGCTGAACTCGACGATCGACCTCGAGGGCTTCGAGACGTGGGACATCTGGTGGGGCGCGAACCTGGGCACCGCCGACGAGGCCCTCGTGAGCGGGCGTGTCATCGAGGTCGCGGTCGACGTGCTGACGACCCGCATCGGTGTGAAGTCGTCGGTCGGCTGGATCATGGACGTCTACCTGCTGCGCAAGCGTCCCGAGAACTCCTGACCCGCGCCCGAGCGGTGGATCCGCAACCTCATCCGGCCCGATGGGGTTGCGGATCGACCGCCGCCATCTCGCCGGCGTGCTCGTCGGTGCTGCGGGAGTCCGTCAGCGTGAGCGCACCGCCGGCGGCGACGAGGCCGACGACCACCGCCAGGATGGCGAACGTGATGCGTTCGCCGTGGAAGAACGTCGCGACCAGCTCGTTGCTCCACGTGCCGGCGGGCAGCGTGGTCGTGACCAGGACGGCGATGAGGGTGCCGATGACGGCGGTGCCGATGCTCGTCCCGATCTCCTGCGCGGTGTCGTTGAGCGCCGCGCCGATCGAGGTGCGGTTCGCCGGCATCGCGTCGACGAGCGCGACGGCGCAGATCGTCATGACGGTGCGCAGGCCCACGGTCATGACCACCATGCAGATCGCTATCACGAGGTAGCCGCGGTCGATGCCCCACGCGAGGCCCGCCAGCGACCCGCCGAGGAGCGCGGCGCCCACGAGGCAGGCGATGCGGTGGCCGAACCGCCGCGCGAGCCACTCCGACACGGGCGTCGCGAGGATCATCGTCACGATCAGCGGCAGGTTCGCGAGACCGGCTCGCATGGGGCTCCACCCGTAGGCGTACTGGAAGTGCAGGATCAGGCCGAACATGACGCCGGCCATCGCGATCGAGGTGCCGATCTGCGCGATCGCGGCGCCGCGGACGACTCCGCTCGAGAACAGGCCGAGATCCAGCATGGGGGACGCGGTGCGGCGCTCGTGCCGCACGAAGACGATGGCCGCGGCCACGGCGCCGAGGACGGACGCGAGAGTGATCGCAGACAGCCAGCCGTGCTCGACCCCGCTGGTCAATGTGAAGCAGGCCAGGCCGATCGCGGTGATGCTGAGCGCGGCGCCGGGCAGGTCGAGCGCGTCGTCCGTCAAGTCCTCCGAGCGGTCCGCGGGGACGCCGAGCCGCACGCCGATGAATGCGATCAGCGCGATGGGGGCGTTGATCGCGAGCAGCCACTCCCACTGGAAGTGGGCCAGCACGGTGCCGCCCAGCACCGGGCCGAGGATGAAGCCGGACATCCCGACGACGATCATCAGCGTCATGGCGCGCATGCGCAGGGCCTGCTCGTTGAACAACCGGAACACGAGCGAGTTGGTGATGGGCGCCATCGCGGCGGCCGCGAGCCCGAGGACGGCGCGCAGGGCGATGAGCTCGCCGGCCGTGGAGACCGCGATGACACACAAGCTGATCAGCCCGAACGCGGCGAGTCCGACCAGCAGGACGCGGCGGCGGCCGAGGCGGTCGGCCATCGATCCCGCGGTGAGCAGCAGTCCGCCGAAGGTCAGCGAGTAGGCCCCCGTGACCCACTGCAGCACCGTGGTGTCACCGCCGAGGTCACGACCGATCGTCGGGAGCGCGATGCTCAGCAGGGTGTTGTCGACCATCTCGACGAAGAACGCCAGGCAGAGGGCGGCCAGGGGGATCCAGGCGGCCCGGAGCGACGTGTAGGTCCGCGCGGCGGGCGGTGAGGTGTGGGCGGGCGTCATGGCGACACCTCCTATCGAACGGCGTTCGACCATCGAACGACGTTCTATACGATAGAACGACGTTCGATGTTGTGCAAGGTGTGATGGGATGTGAGTCATGGCACCCGCTCGAGAACGCTCGACCCCGCGTCCGCCCGGCCCCCGCCGCCGGGCCTCGCACTCGATGCAGTCCGTCATGACCGAGGCCGTCGCGCTCCTCGACGAGGCGGGGGAGCCGGCGCTCACGTTCCGGGCCCTGGCCTCCCGTCTCGGCACGGGTGTGGGCAGCATCTACTGGTACGTCGCGAGCAAGGACGAGCTGCTCGACCGGGCCGCCGACCACGTCATGGCCGACGTGCTGGTCGCCGTCGAGAAGCTGCCGGCCGCGGCCGACCCGATCGACAGCATGCGCGCGATCGCGGTCGCGCTGTTCGCCGCGGTCGCCGACCGCCCGTGGCTGGGGGCCTACTTCATGCGCGACACGGGCACGCAGCCCAACGCCTTGAAGGTCTATGAGCTCATCGGACAACAGGTGCAGCGACTCGACCTGACCCGGCGTGAGCGGTTCCACGCCGCGTCGGCCGTCATCGGCTACGTCATCGGCATCGCCGCCGATCTCGGCCAGCAACCTCCCCAGGAGGTTGTCGACGGCACGGCATCCCGCGACGACGTCCTCGACCGGTGGGCCGACCAGTGGCGGGCGCTCGACCGGGAGGAGTTCCCATTCCTGCACGAGATCGCCGACGAGTTCGCGGGCCACGACGACGCGGAGCAGTTCCGCGCCGGCCTCGACCTCCTGCTCGCGGGGCTCCGGCTCCAGTCGGGCCGCTGATTCCCAGCAGAACCCCGATTCCTGCGCCGGGACGGCCGACGGTTTCGGGGAGATCCTCGGTTCCTGGCACCTGACCCCTGTTGCGACAGGGGTCAGGTGCGGGATTCCCAGGTCAACCCAGAAAGCCTCCTGGGTTCTCCTGGGAAACCGCACGCCCCAGCGCCGCACAGGTTGTTGACAGGGTGACGCCAGGCCTGTCATGGACGGCTCCACCACGATCGGTCCGTGTCCATCTCATCCCATGCCCAGCACCTAGCCGGGCGCGTGCGACCCCGGACCCGTCGCCAGTACCTGGTCTCCGCCGTCGTCGTCCTTGCCGGGATCGGAGTGGCCGGCTGCTGGTTCCTCAGTCGCGCCGAGAGCGCCACCGCCGAGGCCACCGTCGCCACGGTCTCGACCGGCACGTTCCAGGAGACCGTCACCGGCTCCGGCACGATCGCACCGGCGAAGCAGGCTGATCTCGACTTCGCCGTCTCGGGCCGCGTCACAGCGGTCGAGGTCGAGGCGGGTGACACCGTCAGCAAGGGCGATGTGCTCGCGACCCTCGACACCGTCTCCCTCGACGCCGCCCTCGCCTCCGCCGAGGCGCAGCAGGAGGCCGCCGAGACGACCGTCGCCAACGACGGCAGCGAGACGAGCACCCAGCGGGCGGCGAACGACGCGAGCCTCGCGAGTGCGAAGGCCGACGTGGCCCAGGCCAAGGACGATCTCGACGCCGCGACCCTCACGGCGACCTTCAGCGGCACCGTCGCCAGCGTCACGATCGCGGTCGGAGACCAGGCCGGCAGCTCGTCGTCCTCGGGCTCGTCCGGCTCCGCCGCAGCTGGCACCGGCGCCACGGCCACCGACACCGCCTCGACGGCCTCGACCGCCGCCGTCACGCTCGTGAAACCCACGAAGTTCGTGGTTGACGTCGACGTCGCCGCGGCCGACATCGAGCAGGTCAAGGAGGGTCTGCAGGTCGAGATCACCCCCGCGGACGCGACCGAGGCGATCTTCGGCACCGTCAAGGACGTCGGGCGGGTCGCGGAGACCGGCACCTCCGGCACCGCGACGTTCCCGGTCACCGTGTCGATCACGGGCGCGCAGGACGGTCTGTACTCCGGCACGACCGCCGACGTGTCGATCATCGTCAAGCAGGTCGAGGACGTCCTCACGGTGCCGAGCCAGGCGCTGACCACGACGGACGACACGACGTACGTGACGGTCGTCGACGGCTCGACGACCAGGAAGACTGCCGTCACGGTCGGCGAGACGTACGGCATGTCGACGCAGGTCACGAAGGGCCTGACCGAGGGTGACAAGGTGCAAGTAGCGGCTTCCGGCCGAGCGAGAGTCAATGGTTCGGACCAGGGGGGTGGCAGCCAGCAGCAGGGCGGCTTCCCGGCCGGCGGCACCGGCGGCGACTTCCCCGGTGGCGGCGCGGGCGGCTTCCCGGGCGGAGACCCGTCATGAGCGAGCCGATCATCGAGCTCGACCAGGTGTGGAAGTCGTACGAGACGGGGGCCTTCACGGTCCACGCCCTGCGGGGCATCGACGCCCAGATCCAGGAGGGCGAGTACGTCGCGGTCATCGGTCCTTCGGGCTCCGGCAAGTCGACGCTCATGAACATCCTCGGCTGCCTCGACGTCCCGACGAGCGGGTCGTACCACCTGGCCGGCCAGGACGTGTCGACCATGACCGAGGCGGCGTTGGCCGAGGTGCGCAACCGCCGCATCGGCTTCGTGTTCCAGCAGTTCAACCTGCTCGCGAGCATGCCGGCCTGGCGCAACGTCGAGCTGCCGCTGGTCTACGCCGGCGTCCCACGCGCCGAGCGACGCGAGCGTGCCATCGCCGCCCTGACGCGCGTTGGCCTCGGTCAGCGCGCCGACCACAAGCCCGGCGAGCTCTCCGGCGGCCAGCAGCAGCGCGTCGCGGTGGCCCGTGCGCTCGTGACCGAGCCGGCCATGATCCTCGCGGACGAGCCGACCGGAAACCTCGACTCCGAGTCCACGACCGACGTGCTGGAGCTGTTCGACGAGCTGTCCGAACTGGGACGCACGATCGTGCTGATCACCCACGAGCACGACGTCGCCGATCGCGCGGGCCGCCAGCTGCTCGTGCGCGACGGACAGATCGCGACGGCGGTGGGCGCGGCATGAACTGGCCCGAGACCTTCCGCACCGGTGCCGAGGCCGTCCAGGCCCACCGGATGCGGTCCATCCTTACGATGCTCGGCATCATCATCGGCGTCTCGTCGGTCATCCTGACCGTCGGCCTGGGGCAGGGCGCGCAGGACGAGGTGAAGTCGCAGATCGACTCGCTCGGCAGCAATCTGCTCGTCGTATCACCGGGCAGCACGACCTCGTCCAGCGGCGTTCGCGGCGGGTTCGGCTCGTCGACGACCCTGACGCTGTCGGACGCCGACGCGATCGCCGACTCCTCTGTCATCCCCGACGTCAAGCAGGTCGCCCCCGTGACCTCGTCGTCTGTGTCGCTGGTCAACGGCACGACCAACTGGACGACGACGCTGGTCGGCTCGACGGTCAACTGGCTCGACATCCGCTCGCGCGAGCTGTCGTCCGGCCGGTTCTTCACGGCCGGCGAGGTCGCGTCCAGCGCACCCGTCGTGGTGCTCGGCTCCGACACCGCCGGCGAGCTCTTCACCGGGACCGCGGTCGGGCAGACCGTCACGGTCAACGGTTCGGCGCTCACGGTGATCGGGGTGCTCGAGAGCTCCGGCTCCTCCTCGTCCGAGACGAGCCAGGACGACACCGCGGTGACACCGCTCGGTTCCGCGAGCTCGGTCACGGGCACCAGCGGCACCTCGATCTCCTCGATCTATGTCGAGGGTGCCGCGGAGTCGACCCTGGGTGCGGCCTATCAGGAGATCAACTCGCTCCTGCTCAACCTGCACGGCGTCACGGCGACCGAGGCCGACTTCACGATCACGAGTCAGGAGGCGCTGATCGAGACGGCGAACTCGACGAACCGGACCCTCACGGTCCTGCTCGGCGGCGTCGCCGGCATCTCGCTGCTGGTCGGCGGCATCGGCGTCATGAACATCATGCTGGTCTCGGTCACGGAGCGGATCCGCGAGATCGGGCTCCGCAAGGCGCTCGGGGCGACGCCTCGATCGATCCGCCGCCAGTTCCTCGTGGAGGCGTCGATGCTGGGGCTCGCCGGCGGCATCGTCGGCGTCATCATCGCCGTGATCGGCGCCCAGGTGCTGCCGGGACTGATCGACCAACCGGTCTCGCTGTCGCTGCTCGCGACGGCCGCGGCCCTCGTGACGTCCCTCGCGCTGGGCATCGGCTTCGGGGTCTACCCCGCGAGCCGCGCCGCGCGCCTCACCCCCATCCAGGCTCTCCGCAGCGAATGACCGTCGCAGCACTCGACAGCAGTCCATGACCATCCACCAGGAGTCACCCATGAAGCGCATCATCAGCACCTCGATCCTCTGCCTCACGATCGGCCTGTCCCTCGCGGCGTGCGGCGGATCCGACACCTCGTCCGCCGCCGGCACGACGCAGGCCGAGGGCCAGCAGTCGCAGGCGCAGGCCGGGGGAGGCCGGTCACCGGGCGGGTCAGGCGAGGTCACCGACGTGTCGGGCTCGACGGCGCAGGTCAAGGGCCAGGACTCCCAGGTGGCGGTCACGTGGACCGACAGCACGACGTTCACGCAGCAGGTCGCCGCGACCGCCGCCGACGTCGCGGTCGGCTCCTGCGTCACGGTCACGTCGGCCACCGCCGCGGACGACTCCTCGAGCACGGCGACCGACGCGGTGGACGCCGCGAGCGTGCGCATCACCGAGGAGGTCGACGGATCGTGCTCGGTCATGGGTGGTGGCGGTGGCGGCCCGCAGAGCGGAGGGGCCGAGGGTGGCGCCGCGCCGTCCGGCGAGCGTCCGACCGACCTGCCCTCCGGCGCCCCCGGAGGCGGCCAGGGTGGTCGCGGCGGCTTCGCCGCGGGCGAGGTCACGGCCGTGACGGACACCGGCTTCACGGTGTCGTCCCAGCAGCCCGGGGCCGACGGCGTCGACGCGGAGGCCACGACGGTGACCGTCAGGACGTCCGCCGACACGACATACACCGCGACCGCCGAGGCGGCAGCCTCCGACGTCAGGGTCGGCGTCTGCGTGACGAGCCGTGGAGACGCCGACGACACCGGAGCGATCACGGCCACGTCGATCGCCGTGACCCAGCCGGTCGACGGCGCCTGCACGACAGGCTTCGGCGGCGGCCGCCCGGCGGCCGCCTCATGAGGCGTCGCCGGCTCGCGGCCGCGGGCGTGGCCGGAGTCGTCCTCCTCGGCGGGGGCGGCGTCGCGTACGCGCAGACCCAGGGCGGGGTCGGCTCGTACCGCACCGCGGCGGCGTCGGTCGGCGATGTCGACGAGACGTTGACGCTGTCGGGCACGGTCACGGCCTCCACCCGCCAGGATCTCTCCTTCGGTGCGAGCGGCACGGTCACGAAGGTCGCGGTCGAGGCCGGCGACACGGTCTCGGCCGGCGACGTCCTCGCGAAGCTCGATCCGACGGCGCTCCAGACGGCCGTGACGAAGGCGCGGGCGACGCTCGCGAAGGCCCGCGCGCAGCTCGAGACCGATCAGACCAGCCAGGCGTCGACCGTCACCGAGTCGACGACCCCGACGACGACCCCGACGACCACCTCGGGTGACGACGGCGCGACGCCCAGCTCGGGCTCGTCGGGCTCGTCCGGCGACTCCGCGAATGACTCATCGGGTGGTTCCTCCGGCGGCACGTCCAGCAAGACGACCGCGGCGCTGAAGGCCGCGCTCAAGAAGCTCGCCGCACAGCAGTCGGCGGTCATCACAGCACAGACCGCGGCGACCGACGCCATCACGGCGGCGAAGTCGGCCCTCTCGAAGCAGGCCGACGCCTGCGCGGTCGAGGAGGCGGAGGAGCCGGCGGAGCCCGCCGACGGGGACGACGGCGAGGACGACGGCGGCACCGACGACGCGCCGGCGTCCACCGGTCTGTCCGACGCCTGCACGACGGCGCTCGCCGACGTCCAGGCCGCTCAGGACGTCGTGTCGCAGAAGCAGGACACCCTGCAGTCAGCCCTGAAGGACCTGTCGACGACGCTGACCGCTGCCGTCAAGACGGTGGGGGAGGCCGGCTCCACGAGTGGATCGACCGGTTCGGACTCGGGTTCGGGCTCCGGTTCGGGCTCGGCCGGCTCCGGCTCCGCGGAGGAACCCGCCGCCACCGAGTCCTCGACGCCTGCCGCGTCGTCGTCCAGCGCGTCATCCTCCGACAGCTCATCGGGCACCGCAGGTGGCAGCTCGGGAGGTGGCGGCACCGTGACCGCGGCGACCCTGGCCCAGGACCAGGCCGCGATCGACACCGCCAAGGCTGAGCTGATCGAGGGCGAGCGGGCCCGTGCCGCCGCGCATCTGACGGCCCCCTTCTCCGGCGAGGTCCTGTCGGTCTCGGCCGCCAAGAGTGACACCGTTGCCGACAGCGATGTCGTCCTCGTGCTGGCCGGCGACGGTGCCACGACGGTCACAACGACCGTGACGCTCGACCAGATCGACGACGTCGAGGTCGGGCAGGCCGCGTCGGTCATGCCGGCCGGTGCGACCGAGCCCGCGAGTGGGACGGTCACCTCGATCGGCCTGCTGCCCGAGGGCACCGACACGACGACGTACCCCGTCACGATCGAGCTCGACGGGGAGGTCGCCGCGCCTGAGGGCTCGACCGCCTCGATCCAGCTCGTCATCGGCACGGCGACCGACGTCGTCACGGTGCCGTCGTCAGCGATCTCGACGGCGCGCCGCACGACCGTCACGGTGCTCACCGACGGTCAGCCCGTCGTGACGCCCGTGACCGTCGGCGTGATCGGTGCGACGCGCACGGCGATCACCGAGGGGGTCAAGGACGGTCAGCAGGTCGTCCTGGCGGATCTCGACGCGGCGCTGCCGTCCGGTGACTCCACGACGACGAGCCTCACGGGCGGCGGTGGATTCCCTGGCGGCGGTGCAGGTGGGGGCCGGCCCGGCGGCGCCGCAGGCGGCCGGGGCTGACCTCCCCGCGGGGGCTCCTCGACTTGTGCTGGAGCGCGCTCCAGGGTTCATGCTGGGAGACATGACTGTGACAGAGGTGCCGCCGGAGGGTCTGACGATCAGCGCCGCCGCCGAGATGAGCGGGTTGAGCGTCGACACGCTGCGCTACTACGAGAAGGAGGGCCTGACCCTCCACCGTCCGGGACGGTCGTCCTCGGGGCAGCGGCGATACACCGAGCAGAACGTGAAATGGCTCGGGACGCTGGTGATGCTGCGCAAGACCGGCATGCCCATCCGGGACATCAAGGCGTTCGTGGCGCTGTACCGCACGGAGGGGAGCGAGGCCGATCGTCTCGCGATTCTCGAGGCGCACCGGGTGCACGTGCTGGAACAGCTCGACGAGGTGCAGACGCACCTCGCCGCGATCAACCACAAGATCGACTACTACAAGGCCGTCGTGATCGACGGGGAATCGAAGGGATGAAGTGAAGAACGTTGCATGGGGAAGCCAGGGCCTGGAGGCCAGCATCGAGGGGCTCGGCGCGATGGGGATGTCCGCGTTCTACGGTGGACGCGACGACGAGGAGTCCGCGGCCACGCTGCACCGGGCGCTCGACCTCGGCATCAGCCTGATCGACACCGCCGAGATGTACGGCCCGTTCCTGAACGAGCAGCTCATCGGACGGGTGATCGGCGGCCGCAGCGACGAGTACGCGCTCGCGACCAAGACCGGCGTCGAGCTCGGCGACGACGGCGAGCGGGGTGGCCCGAACGGCTCGCCGGCGTACCTCCGCAAGGCCCTGGAGCGGTCGCTGCGCAACCTGGGCCGCGAGACGATCGACCTGTACTACATCCACCGGGTCGACCCGAACACCCCGATCGAGGAGACGTTCGGCGCGATGGGCGAGTTCGTCGCCGAGGGCAAGGTGCGTTACCTGGGCATCTCCGAGGCGGCGCCCGACACGATCCGCCGGGCGCACGCGACACACCCGCTGACCGCGGTGCAGACCGAGTACTCCCTGTTCGAGCGCAGCCCCGAGGTCAACGGGGTGCTCGACGTGACCCGTGAGCTCGGCATCGCGTTCGTCGCCTACTCGCCGCTCGGACGAGGCATCCTCACCGGTGCGATCGCCTCGACCGACGACCTCGACGCCGCCGACTTCCGCCGCAGCAACCCCCGGTACGCGGACGAGAACCTGGCCGCGAACCTCCGGGTCGTCGAGCAGGTGCGGTCCCTCGCCGACGCCAAGGGCGTCACCCCCGGTCAGCTCGCGCTCGCCTGGGTCCTGCAGCAGCAGGGCGTCGTGGCGATCCCCGGCACCAAGCGCCGCACGTACCTGGAGGAGAACGTCGCGGCCGCCGACATCGAGCTGACAGCCGACGACCTGGCGGCCCTCGAGAAGGTGGCGCCCGTCGGCGTCGCCGCCGGCGAGCGCTACCCCGAGGCGGGCCTCAAGGGCGTCCACCTCTGACCGCTCGGGCCGGAGTCAGGCCCTCGCGTAGGTCATGACCCACTCGACGAAGGGCTGGGCCTGGCGCCAGTCCGCGCGGACCCGGTCGACGAGCTGCGGGGTGTGGATGACGGGCTCGAAGCCGTACGACTTGCCCAGCGTCATCGACTTGTGCCGCAGCAGGTCGATGCGTGGGTGATCGGCGTCGTAGCCACGGGGTGACGTCTTGAGCCGGTCGCCGCCCAGCTCCCAGCCCTGTGACTGCATCGTCGCCAGCACGTCCTCGAGCTCGGCGCCGCGCCGCTCGTCGACGATCGCCTCACGGATGCTCGCGAGCCGCGGCCCGGACGCTTCGTAGAACCCGACGCCGACCCGCACGCCGGGCGCGCCGACCTGCACGTAGTAGCCCGTCGACGGGCCCTTCGGCACGAACGCGCCCTGATGGGTCTTGTAGGGCGTCTTGTCCTTCGCGAACCGCACGTCGCGGTAGGGCCGGAAGATCTTGGCCTCGCCGAACTCGTCGGCCAAGGCGGCGGTGAGCGCCTTCATCGGTGCCGCCACCGCGGTCGCGTACGTCTCCTTGCGGGCCTCCCAGAACGACTTGGTGTTGTCCATCTCGAGGTCGTCGTAGAAGTCGAGTGCCGCCTCGGGGAATCCGGTGAACGTGGGTGGAGTCGACTGGGGCACGTACCGACCTTACGGCGCCCGTCCGAGATGTCGGCGCAGATGTACCGGCGACCGGCGCCGGGACGTACATTCGCGCCGACATCTTGGGCGGGACGGGCCTACACCTCGAGACTCTGCTCGCCGAGCACTCGTAGCAGCTGCAGCTTGCCGTGGTCCTCCGTGCCGGCCGGGGCGCCCAGGATCACGAGGCGCTGGCCGTCCTCGTCGGTGGCCAGGGTCTCGCAGTCGACCGTCAGCTCGCCGACCCTCGGGTGGACGAAGCGTTTGTGCTGCAGGTGCTTGACCCCCACCTCGTGCCGCTCCCAGATCCGCGCGAACTCCGGGCTCCGCGCCAGCAGGACGTCGACCAGATCGCGGACGTCCGCGTCGTGGTGGCGCCGCGACCAGGTGGCGCGCAGGTCGGCGACCCGCACGCGGCTGTGCTCGGGACGGTCCTCCGCGCGGATGAGGTCCTGCGCGCCGGGCTCGATGAACCAGCGGTATGTCGCGCTGGCCTCCACGCCGGTGCGCCCGGACAGATCGCCCTGCAACAGCACGGACAGCCGGTTCTGCGCCAACACCTCATCGGTGTCGGAGCACACGAACGCCGCGCACTCGTTGAGCTGGTCGAGCACGTGCAGCAGCACGGGCCGCACGTGGGACGACGAGCCGACGCGGTCGGGCGCGGGGTGCCCCGCCAGCCGGTGCAGGTGGTCGCCCTCGTCGCGGCTGAGGCGCAGCGTGCGGGCGAGCGCTCGCAGCATCTGGGTGGACGGCTGCGGGCTGCGGCCCTGCTCGAGCCTCGCGTAGTAGTCGACCGACATGCCGGTCAGCTGGGCGACCTCCTCCCGACGCAGGCCCGGCGCGCGGCGGCGCGGCCCCGCCGTCAGGCCGACGTCGGACGGCTTGAGCTCGTTGCGCCGGCGCAGCAGGAAGTCGGCGAGTGCTTCTCGGTCCATGCCTCCATCATGGCCCCCGGTGCGGCCGGCAAACAGGGACTGGGAGTCCGTGGTTCGACGCTCCTCTTTCGTCCGCGGCGATCGCGGCGCACCGTGGAGACATGACTACTTCGACACTTCTGACCAAGCATCTCGGCACCCTCGGCGAGACTCCGGCGATCGGCCTCGGCCTCATGGGCATGTCGGCCCTCTACGGACCCGCCGATCGCGACGAGAGCATCGCCACGGTCCACGCCGCTCTCGACGCGGGCGTCACCCTGCTCGACACGGGCGACTTCTACGCAATGGGGCACAACGAGCTGCTCCTGGCCGAGGCCCTGCGCGGACGCGATCGCGATGCCGTGCAGATCAGCGTCAAGTACGGCGCGCTGCGCGGCCCGGACGGCGCGTGGCTCGGGTACGACGCGAGCCCCGCCGCGACCAAGACGTGGCTCGCCTACTCGCTGCAGCGCCTCGGCACCGACCACGTCGACGTCTACCGGCCCGCGCGGCTCGACACGAAGGTCCCGATCGAGGAGACGGTCGGTGCGATCGCCGAGCTCGTCGAGGCCGGGTACGTCCGGCACATCGGCCTGTCGGAGGTCGGCGCCGAGACGATCCGCCGCGCGCACGCGGTGCACCCCATCAGCGACCTGCAGATCGAGTACTCGCTCATCTCGCGCGGTGTGGAGGGCGACATCCTCGACACGTGCCGCGAGCTCGGCATCGGCATCACCGCGTACGGTGTGCTGTCGCGCGGCCTGATCAGCGGGCACTACGACCCGGCGAAGACCGGTGCCGCCGACTTCCGTGCCCACAGCCCCCGGTTCTCGGGCGAGAACCTCGACCGGAACCTCGCCCTGGTCGACGCGCTCGGTGCCGTCGCCGCCGAGGCGGGCATCACGACGGCGCAGGCCGCGATCGCATGGGTCGCATCGCGCGGCGACGACATCGTCCCGCTCGTCGGGGCCCGGACGCGCGAGCGCCTCGCCGAGAGCCTGGGCGCGGCCGCCGTGGAGCTGACGGACGACCAGCTCGCGAAGATCGAGCAGGCGGTGCCGGTCGAGGAAGTCGCAGGAAGCCGCTACGCCGAAGCCCAGATGGCGACGCTCGACAGCGAGCGCTGAACCCGCGCGGGTGTGACGCACGTCCCACCTCGTTGCTTTCCACTGCTGGGTTCGATTAGGTGAGGCTGTCCTAACTTACCTTCGGGGGAAGGCTTCACGCGTGCGACAGCACCTGTTCAACGCCACCAACATCGACCGCTACCGCGAGGAGATGGCGCGCGGCGTCGGTCTCATCTCCGACCACGTCGGCGCCGTGTCCGGGCCCTTCTCGGGCGCCGGTGTCGCGGAGGTCTCGATGCGGGTCGACGATATCGACCTCGACCGCCCGCTCGACGACCTGGCCGACGCGCTGGCCGAGGTGCAGTCGGTCTACCTCGAGGACGCCGTGTGGTTCCACGAGCCGCGCTACCTGGCCCACCTCAACTGCCCCGTCGTGATCCCGGCCCTGGTCGCCGAAGTGCTGGTGTCGTCGGTCAACTCCTCCCTCGACACGTGGGACCAGAGCGCCGGTGGTACGCACATCGAGCGCCGGCTCATCGACTGGACGGCCGAGCGCATCGGCTTCGGCGTCCGCGCCGATGGCGTGTTCACGAGCGGCGGCACGCAGTCGAACCTGCAGGCGCTGCTGATCGCCCGCGGCCAGGCCTACCTCTCGGGGGACGCCGACGTCGCCGAGCCGCTCGCGCAGACGTCGGCCCGGTTCCGCATCTTCGCGTCGCGCGACAGCCACTTCAGCGTGCAGAAGTCGGCCAGCATCCTGGGCCTCGGCACCGACGCCGTCGTGACGATCCCGACCGACGACCGCCGCCGCATGGATGCGCGGGCGCTCGACGTGGCGGTCCGCGACGCCCGGGCGGCGGGGCTCATCCCGGTGGCCGTCGTCGCGACGGCCGGCACGACCGACTTCGGCAGCATCGATCCGCTCGGCCAGGTCGCGGACGTCTGCTCCGAGCACGGCGTGTGGATGCACGTCGACGCGGCGTACGGCGGCGGGCTCCTGGTGTCGACCCGGCGCCGGCACCTGCTCGACGGCATCGAGCGGGCCGACTCCGTCACGATCGACTTCCACAAGACGTTCTTCCAGCCGGTCAGCTCCAGCGCCGTGATCGTTCGCGACGGCGACGGCCTGCGCCACGTGACGTACCACGCGGACTACCTCAACCCCCGCTCGTCCGCCCAGCCCAACCAGGTCGACAAGAGCATCCAGACGACCCGCCGGTTCGACGCGCTCAAGCTGTGGCTGACGCTGCGGACGATGGGAGCCGACGCGATCGGCGACTACGTCGACGAGGTCGTCGACCTGGCCAGCTCCGGCTACGAGCTGATGTGCGACGACCCCGACCTCGAGGTCGTCACGGAGCCGACGCTCAGCACCCTGGTGTTCCGGTTCCGTCCCCGCGGACTCGCGGTGTCGGTCGCGGACGAGGTCAACCCCGGCATCCGGCGCACGATCGCCGGCAGCGGCTCGGCCGTCATCGCCGGGACGTTGGTCGACGGGCACGCATGGCTCAAGCTCACGATGCTCAACCCCGACACGACCGTCGACGACCTGCGGGCCGTGCTCGGTCTCGTGCGGCAGATCGGCCACGAGCTGGTCGACGCGCAGCACGCCTCAGAAGGAGCCCGCTGATGCGCACCTATGACTTCGCCGCGATCGGCCTCGGGCCGTTCAACCTGGGGCTCGCCTGCCTCGCCGAACCGGTCGACGGCCTGGACGGCATCGTCCTGGAGGCTCGCGAGGACTTCAGCTGGCATCCCGGCATGATGCTGGAGGACGCGACGCTGCAGGTGCCCTTCTTGGCCGACCTGGTGACGATGGCCGACCCGACGTCGCGCTACTCGTTCCTCAACTACCTGAAGCAGACCGGGCGCCTCTACCCGTTCTACATCCGCGAGAGCTTCTACCCGCTGCGTGCGGAGTACGACGCGTACTGCCGGTGGGCGGCCCACGAGGTCGAGGGCGTGCGGTTCGGGCGCCACGTCGACCGGGTCGAGCACGACGGCGAGGCGTACGTGCTGACCGCCCGTCTGCGGGACGGCACCACCGAGACGTACCGGGCGACCCGCCTGGTGCTCGGCACGGGTTCGCGCCCGCACGTCCCCGCGGCGGTGCAGGGCCTCGACGGCCCCGTCATCCACACGGCCGACTACCTGGGCAGCAAGGCGACGCTGCAGGCGACCGCATCGATCACGATCATCGGCAGCGGCCAGAGCGCGGCCGAGGTCTACCTCGACCTGCTCGAGGACATCGACTCCCACCACTACGAGCTGGTCTGGGCCACGCGGTCGCCGCGGTTCTTCCCGATGGAGTACACCAAGCTGACGCTCGAGATGACGTCGCCGGAGTACACCCGCTACTTCCAGGGGCTCCCGGGGGAGACGCGCGACGAGCTGATGCAGCAGCAGAAGGGCCTCTACAAGGGCATCAGCGGCGATCTCGTCGACGCCATCTTCGACACGCTCTACCGCAAGCGCGTCCACGGCGAGGTGCCGACGCGGCTGCTGACCAACACCGAGCTCGCGGACGCCTCGTGGGACGCCGACGGCGCCCACTATGCGCTCGGCCTCCGGCACACCGAGCAGGGGGAGTCCCTCGACCTGCAGACCGAGGGACTCGTCCTGGCCACGGGCTACCGACCCCACGTGCCGGCCTTCGTCGAGGGCATCGCCGACCGCATCCGCTGGGACGACCGCGGACGCTACGACGTCTCCCCGCGTTACACGATCGACCACCAGGAGAAGGAGATCTACGTGCAGAACGCCGAGGAGCACACCCACGGGCTCATCGCCCCCGACCTGGGCATGGGCGCCTACCGCAGCTCGATCATCATCCGCGAGATGTGTGGGCGCGAGGTCTACCCGGTCGAGGAGCGCATCGCGTTCCAGGAGTTCGGCGTGCCCGCCGATCTGGCGCGCAGGACGCGCAGCCGGGCGGGGGTGCTGTCATGACGCCGGACGTCCTGCTGTCGCGCGACACCGCGGTCGGCCGCATCACGATCGAGCCGGTCGACGTCGACCGCGACGGCGAGCTCGTCCACACGTGGATCACGCATCCGCGATCGGTGTTCTGGGACATGCCGGACGCTAGTGTCCAGGACGTGCGGGACGCGTACGCGTCGATCGCGGCCGACCCCCACCATGACGCCTGGCTGGGCCGGGTCGACGGCGTGGCCGCGTTCCTGGCCGAGACCTACGATCCCGAGCACAGCGAGCTGGCCGGACGGTACGACTGGCGGCCCGGTGACATCGGCATGCACGTGCTGGTGGCGCCCACGGACCGCCCGCGCAGCGGCTTCACCTCGGCGGTGTTCCGCACCGTCATAGAGCTGTGCCTCGACGATCCCCGCCGCCACCGGGTCGTCGTCGAGCCCGACGAGCGCAACGAGAAGATCCGGGCCCTCAACGCCGCCGCGGGCTTCGAGGTCGTCGGACCGGTTCGCCTCGCGGGCAAGACTGCGGCACTCAGCGTCTGCCCGCGCGAGGCCTTCGAGCGCAGCGCGCTGTGCCGCAACGACCACAGCGGGGCGGGCGCCGTGGCGCACCTGACCCCCGAGGCGATGCGGCGCGCCCACCGCCACCTGGTCGCCAAGGCGATCGGCGAGTTCGCGCACGAGCGGCTGATCGACCCGCGGCCCGTCGGCGTCGATTACGAGATCACCTCACCGGACGGCGTCCGGTACCGGTTCCACGCCCATCGGTACGAGCTCGAGCACTGGGTCGTCGGCCCGTGGTCGATCACCTGCGTCGTCGACGGCGAGGACCGGGAGATCGACGCCCTCGCGTTCGTCGTCGAGCACGCCGAGCTGCTGGGCATCCCCGATGCGCTGCTGCCGACATACCTGGAGGAGGTCAGCAGCACGCTCGCCAGCTCGGCCTGGAAGTACGTGCACAGCACGACGCCGGTCCGCGATCTCGTGCACGCGAGCTTCCAGGTGATCGAGTCGGCGATGACCGAGGGTCACCCGGCCTTCGTCGCGAACAACGGACGCATCGGCTTCTCAGCGCGCGACTTCGCGGCCTACTCCCCGGAGGCGGGCCAGCCGTTCACGGTCGTGTGGGTCGCCGCCCGCCGGGAGCTCGCGCACCTGTCGCTGGGTGAGGGGCTGGACGAGCAGGACCTGTACACCGGCGAGCTCGACGCCGTGACCCGGCAGCGCTTCGGCGGCACGCTCCGCGGTCGTGGGCTCGACCCGTCCGACTACGTGCTGATCCCCGTGCACCCGTGGCAGTGGGAGCACAAGATCGCCATCACGTTCGCCGCCGACCTGGGCCGGGGCGACCTGGTGCACCTCGGGCGCGGTGACGACGAGTATCAGGCGCAGCAGTCGATCCGGACGTTCTTCAACGTCGAGCGGCCGGCGCGGCACTACGTCAAGACGGCTCTGTCGATCCAGAACATGGGGTTCATGCGGGGGCTGTCGCCGCGCTACATGCGGGCCACGCCGGCGATCAACGACTGGGTCGCATCGCTCGTGGAGTCCGACGACGAGCTGCGGTCGACGGGCTTCGGCGTCCTGCGCGAGCGCGCGGCGGTCGGTTACACCGGCGATGCGTACCACCGCCTCGGGACGTCTTCGCCGTACACCAAGATGCTCGCCGCGCTGTGGCGCGAGAGCCCCGCCCCGAAGGTGACCGGGGGTGAGCGACTCGCGACGATGGCCTCGCTGCTGCACCGCGACCGTGACGGTGCGTCGTTCGCCGTCGCGCTCGTCCGGGCGTCCGGGCTGGAGCCGCGGGAGTGGGTGCGCCGGTACCTGCGGGCGTACGTGCGGCCGATCGTCCACTGCCTGCACCGGTACGAGCTGGTCTTCATGCCGCACGGCGAGAACCTGATCATGGTGCTCGACGGTGACGTGCCGACCCGGGTGTTCATGAAGGACATCGGCGAGGAGATTGCCGTCATCGGCGACCTGCCGCTGCCCGAGGAGATCGAGCGCGTCCGGGCCGACGTGCCCGAGGACCTGAAGGCGCTGTCGGTGCTCACAGACGTCTTCGACGGCTTCCTGCGGTTCCTCGCGGCGATCCTGGCCGAGGACGGCATCATGGCGTCGGACGAGTTCTGGTCGCTCGTGGCCGCGACGATCCGCGAGCACCACGCGGACCATCCCGAGCTGGCGGAGGCCTTCGCGCGGATCGACCTGTTCGCGTCGGAGTTCCAGCACTCGTGCCTCAACCGGCTGCAGCT
Source organism: Aeromicrobium sp. (assembly GCA_025964895.1). GTDB lineage: Bacteria > Actinomycetota > Actinomycetes > Propionibacteriales > Nocardioidaceae > Aeromicrobium. The sequence goes on along the minus strand of JAOPXY010000164.1, from coordinate 3,369 downwards.
GCGCGACACCCGGGAGATGGTCGACCTGTCCGACCAGTCCGAGTCGCTGCTGTTCGCCGGGACGCTGCAGAACCCGATCGCGAGGTACCGCAACGGGTGACCCGGGGCTACGGGGTCAGCAGCACCTTGCCGGTCGCGCGGCGCTCGTCGAGGGTCAGCAAGGCCTGTGCGGCATCGGCGAGTGGGAAGCTCGGGCCGACGACGGGACGGATCGTGCCGTCCGCGAGGAATGGCTCGAGCGCGGCCCACTCGGTCGCGATGTGACCCGGACGCTTCAGGACGTACGCGCCCCAGCCCACGCCGAGGACCGAGACGTTGTTGAGCAGCAGGCGGTTGACCTTGACCGACGGGATCTCGCCGGCGGTGAAGCCGATCACGAGCAGGCGGCCGTCGTCGTCGAGGCAGCGCAGTGAGTCGGTGAACCGTTCGCCGCCGACGGGATCCACGACCAGATCGACCTTGCCGTTCGCCGTCACGGCATCCTTGAAGCCGTCGGCGAGCACGAACTCGTCCGCCCCGGCCTCGAGGGCGACGGCGCCCTTCTCGGGCGTGGAGGTGACCGCGACGACACGTCCGGCGCCGAATGCCTTGGCGACCTGGATCGCAGCGGTGCCCACGCCGCCCGCGGCACCGTGCACCAGCACCGACTCGCCGGCCTGCAGCTGGCCGCGCTCGATGAGCGCGAAGTACGCCGTGCCGTAGTTGAGGATGATCGACGCGCCCTGTTCGAAGCTGATTGCGTCCGGCAGCTTGAACGTCTCGGAGGCCGGTGCGACGACCTCCTCGGCGAAGCCGCCCAGCAGGCTGAGCGCAGCGACCCGGTCGCCCGCGACGAGGCCGGAGTCGTCGGGGGCCGAGATGACCTCGCCGGCGATCTCCGATCCCGGCGTGAACGGGAGTTCGGGCTTCATCTGGTAGAGCCCGCGGCTCTGCAGCACCTCGGGAAACGAGACGCCCGCGGCCCGGACGCGGATCAGCACCTGGCCGGGGCCGGGCGTGGGGCTCGCGATGTCGACGAGCTCGACTGCCGCCGGCCCGTCGAGGGATGTGATCTGGATCGCCTTCATGCCCCGACGATAGCGCAACGGTAAGCGCTTGCTTAGGCAACCGGTGACGGCCATCGTCCGATCGGTTCGTCACGGCAGGGACAATGGACCCATGCGCCTCATCGACCTGCTCCCGAAGGGCGTCACCGACGATGAGGACGCCGTCTACGAGGCCGTCGCCACGTGGGTCGAGTCCCGCGGGCTGACGATGTACCCCGCGCAGGACGAGGCGATCCTCGAGTGCGTCGCCGGGTCCAACGTCATCCTCTCGACGCCGACCGGCTCGGGCAAGAGCCTCGTGGCCACCGGGGCGATGGCCGCGGCGCTGGCGCGCGGCGAGTGCAGCGTCTACACCGCGCCGATCAAGGCACTCGTGAGCGAGAAGTTCTTCGACCTGTGCGAGATCTTCGGCGCCGAGAACGTCGGCATGGTGACGGGCGACGCGGCGGTCAACGCCGACGCGCCGATCATCGCCGCGACGGCCGAGATCCTGGCGAACATGGCGCTGCGCGAGGGCGAGGAGGCCGACATCGGTCTCGTCGTGATGGACGAGTTCCACTTCTACGCCGATCCCGACCGTGGCTGGGCGTGGCAGGTGCCGCTGATCGAGCTGCCGCACGCCCAGTTCCTGCTCATGTCGGCGACGCTCGGAGACACCACGAGGCTCGAGGCCGACCTGGCCCGCCGCACGGGTCGCGAGACGACCGTCGTCTCGTCGACGGACCGCCCTGTCCCGCTCGTCAGCGAGTACGTCTCCACGCCCGTGCAGGAGACGCTCGAGCAGCTCATCGAGACGGGGCAGACGCCCGTCTACGTCGTCCACTTCACGCAGCTGTCGGCGCTGGAGCGAGCCCAGGCGCTGACCAGCATCAAGGTCGCGACCCGTGAGGAGCGCGACGTCATCGCCGACGCGCTGGGCGACTTCCGCTTCTCGTCGGCCTTCGGCAAGACGCTGTCGCGGCTCATCCGCATGGGCGTCGGCGTGCACCACGCCGGCATGCTGCCGCGCTACCGCCGGCTCGTCGAGACCCTCACGCAGCAGGGCCTGCTGAAGGTCGTCTGCGGCACCGACACGCTCGGCGTCGGCATCAACGTGCCGATCCGCACCGTCCTCTTTAGCGGTCTGTCGAAGTACGACGGCACCCGCCAGCGGCAGCTGCAGGTGCGCGAGTTCCAGCAGATCGCCGGACGGGCCGGCCGCGCGGGCTACGACACGATCGGGCACGTCGTCGTCGAGGCGCCCGAGCACGCGATCGAGAACGCCCGCCTCGTCCGCAAGGCCGGCGACGACCCGAAGAAGCTCAAGCGCATCCAGCGCAAGAAGCCGCAGGAGGGCTTCGTGTCGTGGGGACAAGGCACGTTCGAGAAGCTGTCGGCCGGCACCCCGGAGTCGCTCGTCTCCCGCATGAAGGTCAGCCACGCGATGGTGCTCGACGTCATATCGCGACCCGGCGACGCGCGCGCGTCCCTCGAGCGGCTGCTGCGCGAGAGCGGCGAGACGGAGGAGTCGCAGGACCGGATGCTCGTGCAGGTCGACGAGATCATCGAGGCCCTGCTCGCGGGCGAGGTCGTCGAGCGGATCGATCCGCCCGACGAGGAGGGCCGCACGCTGCGGCTCACGATCGATCTGCAGGCGAACTTCGCGCTCAACCAGCCGCTGTCGCCGTTCGCGGTCGCTGCCCTCGAGCTGCTCGACCGCGACGCACCGACGTACGCGCTCGACGTCGTCTCGGTCATCGAGTCGACGCTCGACGATCCCCGTCCGATCGTCAACGCGCAGCGGCACCGCGCCCGCGGCGAGGCGATCAACGAGATGAAGATGGACGGCATCGAGTACGACGAGCGCATGGAGCTGATCGAGGACATCACGCATCCCAAGCCGCTGGAGGAGCTGCTGACCGCGGCGTACGAGACGTACCGCGGGGGACACCCGTGGGTCGCCGATCACGAGCTGCGGCCCAAGTCGGTCGTGCGGGAGATGTGGGAGCGGGCCATGACGTTCTCGGAGCTGATCGGCGACTACCAGCTCGCCCGCTCCGAGGGTCTCGTGCTGCGCTACCTGTCGGACGTCTACAAGACCCAGGGCCGCACGGTGCCCGAGAAGGCCCGCAACACCGAGCTCGAGGACCTGCTGACCGCGGCCTACGAGACGTACCGGGGCGGGCACCCGTGGGTCGCCGACCACGAGCTCAGGCCCAAGTCGGTCGTGCGCGAGATGTGGGAGCGGGCCATGACGTTCTCCGAGCTGATCGGTGACTATCAGCTCGCCCGCTCCGAAGGGCTCGTGCTGCGCTACCTGTCGGACGTCTACAAGACCCTGGGC
>JAOPXY010000163.1 GCA_025964895.1 Aeromicrobium sp. | reverse complement strand
CCGGCAAGATCCTGCGCTCGCACTTCTCGTGGAAGCAGCAGGACGCCGACTACATCGACGGCCAGGCGGCCCGCTAGCCACCCGCACGATCGAGGGGCGTCACCGCTTGGCGGTGGCGCCCCTTTCGTCATTCCCGCCGCGTGTAGGCTCGGACTCGCATGGCCGGGGTGCCCCACGAGGGGCTGAGATGAGACCCGCCGAACCTGATCCGGTTAGCACCGGCGCTAGGGAGCCTGTATGAGTAGTCCTGTCACGCCATCATCGACGAGTGCTGCGATCGCAGCGGCGGTCCGCGCAGGTTCGCCGCTGGTCCAGTACCTGACCAACTTCGTGTCGATGGACATCGCGGCCAACGTCCTCAACGCGGTGGGCGCGTCACCGGCGATGGTCCACGACGCCCACGAGTCGGGTGAGTTCGCCAGGATCGCCTCGGCCGTCGGCATCAACATCGGCACACCGTCGCCGTCGTGGGTCGACGGCATGGTCGCCGCCGCCGAGGCGGCACACGAGGTCGGCACGCCCTGGGTACTCGACCCCGTCGCGGTCGGCGCGACGACCTACCGCCGCGACATCGTCGCGCGGCTCGTCCAGCACCGGCCGACCGTCGTGCGGGGTAACGCCAGCGAGATCCTGGCGATGGCGACCTCCCAGGCCGGCGGACGGGGCGTCGACAGCGTTGCCGTGTCGTCGGCCGCCCTGGACGCCGCGGCCGAGCTGGCGCGACAGCTGTCGACCGTCGTCGTGGTCACCGGCGTTGAGGACGTCGTGACCGACGGCACCCGGACAGCGGTCGTCCACGGCGGGCACGCCTGGATGCCGATGGTCACGGCGCTCGGCTGCTCGGCCACCGCGCTGGTCGCGGCGTGCTGCGCGGTCGACGACGATCCGTTCGAGGCGTCGATCGCCGCCATGGCGATGCTCGCGGCCGCCGGCGAGCGGGCCGGAGCCCGATCCGAGGGCCCCGGCAGCTTCAGGGTCGCGTTGGTCGACGAGCTGGCGCTGCTGGACGACGTCCGCCTGTCGTCCGTCCGCGTCGACCGGTCATGACGCTCGACCTGCGCCTCTACCTGGTGACGGATCCGTCGTACGACGACCTCGAGTCCGTCGTGCTCGCGGCGGTGTCGGGCGGAACGACCTGTGTGCAGGTGCGCGACAAGCGTCCTGACGCCGATCGCGTCGCGAGCGTCCGGCGGCTCCGGACGCTCCTCCCGGACGACGTCCTGCTGATTGCCAATGACGACGTCGCCGCCGCGCGGGAGGGCCACGGACTGCACGTGGGGCTCGACGACATCGACCCGAGCGTGGCCCGCCGGATGTTGGGCCGCGATGCGGTCATCGGCTGGTCGATCAACGATCTCTCCCAGCTCGACGACGCCGCGCAGCTCGAGGCGTGCGACTACGTGGCGGCGAGCCCCGTGTGGGCGACGCCGACCAAGACCGACACCGGCACGCCGTTCGGACTCGACGGCATCCGCCGGATCGCGGAGCGGCTCGACGGCCGCCTCCCGCTGGTCGCGATCGGTGGCATCGACGCGTCGAGCGCGGACGAGGTGATCGCTGCGGGCGCCGACGGCATCTGCGTCGTGAGCGCGATCTGCGCCGCGGACGATCCACGTGCCGCGTCGAGCGAGCTGCGGTCGATCGTCGACTCGGCCCTGGCGCGAAGAGGAGTGCCGGCATGAACCGGACTCCCGTCATGCTCAGCATCGCCGGATCGGATCCGTCCGGTGGTGCGGGCATCCAGGCGGACCTGAAGACCGCCAGCGCGCTCGGCGTCTACGGTGCTACCGTCATCACCGCGCTGACGGTCCAGAACACGCTCGGCGTGACGGGGATCCATGCCGTCCCGGCCGGGTTCGTCGTCGACCAGTACGTGTCGATCGTGGAGGACCTCGACGTGAGGGCCGTCAAGATCGGGATGCTCGGCAGCGCTGAGGTCGTCGAGGCGGTCGCTGCGGTGCTGCAGTCGCATCCCGTGCCTGCCGTCGTCCTCGACCCGGTCATGGTGGCCACCTCCGGCGACCGGCTCGTGCCGGAGGACGCCGTCGCCGCGATCCGTGAGCTGCTCCTGCCGCTGGCCACGGTCGTCACGCCGAACGTCCCGGAGGCCGAGGTGCTGACGGGCCTCCGCATCGGCGCGCAGGACGACCTGGAGGCCGCGGGTCGCGCACTGCTCGGGCTCGGCCCCGCCTGGGCACTCGTCAAGGGCGGTCACCTCGACGGCGAGCTCAGCACCGACGTCCTCGTGTCGGCGTCCGGCTCGACGTACCTGGACGCCCCGCGGGTGAGGACGGCTCAGACGCACGGGACGGGGTGCACGCTGTCATCGGCGATCGCGTCGTATCTCGTGCGTGGGGAGGACTTGCCGGCTGCGGTGTCGTCGGCCAAGGCCTACCTGACACGGGCGCTCGTCGCGGGTGCGGCCCTGCGGGTCGGGCGCGGCAACGGTCCCGTCGACCACCGGGTCGCGGGATGACGTCGATCGCCCAGGAGTGCTGGGGGCATGTCGACGACTGGTTCGCGGCGATCTGCCGGCATCCCTTCGTCGCCGGGCTGACCGACGGGACGCTGTCGGAGGACGTCTTCGTGCGGTACCTGGTCGACGACGCCCACTACCTCGACAGGTACGCCCGGGTGCTGGCTGGGCTGGCCGCGCGCGCACCGGATCCGGAGGGCATCGCGCTGCTCGCCGGGTCGGCCGCCGGGGCGATCGCCGCGGAGAGGGACCTGCATCGTCGATTCCTGGCCCCGCGCGGGCTCGACCCCGATCGGGACGTGGTGCCCGAGGCGTCACCGACGTGCGTCGCGTACACGGGCTTCCTCGAGCAGGGTGCGACGGCGCCGTTCGACGTCGCGCTGGCGGCGGTTCTTCCGTGCTTCCGGGTGTACGCCGAGGTTGGCCGCCACGTGACGGCTCGTCGGGCACTGGGGACGCATCCGTACGGGGCGTGGATCGACACGTACGCCGCACCGGAGTTCGACGCGGCGGTCCGCCGGGCCGAGGCGTACCTCGACGGCGTGGCGGTGAACCGCGACGACGTCGTGGCGGCGTACCGCCGGTCGACCCGCTTCGAGTGGATGTTCTGGGACGCCGCCTGGCGCGGCGAGATCTGGCCCACCACCCCCTGAGGGACGCGCACATCTGGTCTCGTCCGGTGTTCCGAAACATGAGGACACAGGCACTTCACCGGCCTTTGTTCCGACCGTGACCAACCCGAAACATCGGAGGCGCTCACTGGAGTCATGTCCCAGGGAGTGTTCGACAGCCACCGCCACATCGGCGCGCTGCCGGAGTACGCGTTCTACGGCGGGCCGGCGATCCGCGCCGACGTGACCGCGAAGGAGACCGTCGGCGCCTTCTTCGCCGATCTCGACCGCGAGGGCACCGAGCGGGCTCTCGTCCTGCCGAACTACGGCGTGCCGATCCCCGACGCCGCCTTCGATCTGAACCCGCTGGCGATCGAGGCCGCGCAGAAGGACGATCGCGTCAGCTGCGGCCTGTGGGTCTCGCCGAAGGCGTCCGACGCCGCCCGCAACGACGCGGCCCTGGCCCTCGCGACCGAGTCAGGGGTCAAGGCACTCAAGACCAGCTTCTTGCTGGGCGGCAGCCCGACCGACCCGGACTGCGCCGAGCAGATCGACCGCATCTTCACGACCGCCGCACAGCACGACCTCGTCGTCCACGTGCACACGTCGCCGGGTGCCGCGTCCGACATCGACCAGGTCGGGACGCTCGTCGACACGTACGGCGACGACACCAAGATCCATCTCGTCCACCTGGGTGGCGGCATGAGCGGCCACATGAAGCTGATCGGCGGCCGGCTCTTCGACTGGATCGAGGCCGGCAAGCAGGTCTACACCGACACGAGCTGGACGATCGGCTTCGCGCCGGCGTGGCTCGTGCAGGAGATCGAGCGGCGCGGCATCGGCCACGATCGAATCCTGTTCGCGACCGACTGCCCCTGGGGCGACTTCGAGGGCGAGCACGCGCGTCTCGCCGCCGTCGCCAAGGACCCCGAGCTCGCGGAGGCGTTCTTCCGCGGCAACTTCGCCAGCCTGTACGGCTGAACCAGATCCCTGGCCCGCCACGGCCAGTGCACGGCCCCATCCCCATCGCACAGGAGACGACATGACCGAGATCGACGACCAGCTCGCCGCCAACATCGAGGCCTCGCTCGCCGAGATCCAGCACCCGTCGCTGCCCAAGGGCACCAACCTCTACGGCTCCACCAAGCTGTTCCCCGACTACCAGGCGGAGGAGGGCCAGTCGTACTTCACGCTGATCCACGGCATCCCGCACGAGTCGTCGGTCAGCTTCGTCGCGATCCTGCAGGCGACGCGCGCGCTGCGCAAGGGCTTCGAGACGGCGATCTACTTCTACGGCCCCGGCACGCTGGCGTGCTCGGCGAACCGGGGCTTCCCGACGACCGGCGACGCCGGCTTCCCGGGCGAGCTCAACATGAATGCCTCGCTGGAGACCTACATCGCCGAGGGCGGGACGGTCTACTGCTGCCGCTTCGGCCTGGCGCTGCACGGCATCCGCGAGGAGGACCTGATCGAGGGCGTCATCCCGGCACACCCGCTCGACGTGCAGGACGCGATCATCCACTACGCCCGCAAGGGCGCCATCATCAACTCCGTCTACAACCTCTAAGACCCGCACGCCCAAGCCGGACGACGACGGAGGAGACACCCATGAACGCGCCCGCCTGCGGGGGAGCCACGGCCACCCGCCCCAGCACACGAGTCGACGTCGCGATCCAGGGCATCCGGCTTGCGGACGCGCCGGTCAGCCGGCAGGCGGGTGCGGGACCCAGCGATGACGGTCACGTGCTGCTCGGGGGGATCGGGACCGCGATCCCGGTCAACCCCGACAGCCCGTTCACGATCAACCGGGGGCGCCTGCTCCTGGACGGGGCGGACACGGGCCTCGGCGTGGAGCCGGTGCGCCGCCCGGCGTTCTACGACCTCGAGACCGCCGACGGCGTCTCGTACGAGAAGATCGCGCGGCTGCACTCGGCCGACGTCCTCGCGACGACCGTCGTGCAGACGTGCGTCCGCTACGACGAGGCCGAGCGCTGCCGGTTCTGCGCGATCGAGAAGTCGCTGGAGGCCGGCTCGACGATCGCGGTCAAGACGCCGGCCCAGATCGCCGAGGTCGCGCGTGCCGCCCACGAGCTCGACGCCATCACGCAGATGGTCATGACGACCGGCACGTCGAACGGACGCGATCGCGGCGCGACCCATCTCGCCCGCTGCGTCCGGGCCGTGCGAGAGGTGCTGCCGGACCTCGCGATCCAGGTGCAGTGCGAGCCGCCCGCGGACCTGGGAACCATCACCGATCTGTACGAGGCGGGGGCCCGCTCGATCGGCATCCACGTCGAGTCGATGGACGACGACGTCCGTCGCCGGTGGATGCCGGGCAAGTCGTCCGTGCCGCTGGATGAGTACCGCGCCGCCTGGCGCGAGGCCGTGCGCGTGTTCGGCCGCAACCAGGTCTCGACCTACCTGCTGGTCGGGCTCGGCGAGGACCCCGACGAGCTGGTCGAGTCCGCGCAGGAGCTCATCGACATGGGCGTCTACCCGTTCGTCGTGCCGTTCCGGCCGCTGGCTGGGACGCTCGCGACCGAAGTCGACCGCGTGCCGCCGCCGTCCGCGGAGGTGCTGCAGGACGTCACCCGCCGCGTCGCCCACGCCCTGATGGCGGCCGGGATGCACGGCTCCGACCAGGCCGCAGGCTGCGCCGCGTGCGGCGCCTGCAGCGTCCTGCAGAGCGAAGGGGCATGACCGCCATGACGATCGTCGATCTCGACCGCGGCATCCTGACCGGGCTCCGGACCACGCCCGTGCCCGCGCCGACCGTCCTGGTCTCGCCGGCGTCGACACGGGCCGAGCTCGACGACTACCGGGCGCTCCGCCGTGACGTGTTCGTGGCCGAGCAGGGCATCTTCGACCGCGACGACGCCGATCGAGTCGACGACGACCCGCGCACGATCGTCCTCGTCGCCCGCACCCCCGACGGCACGATGCTCGGCGGGGTGCGCATCGCGCCGGCCGTCGAGGGCCGCGACATCGGCTGGTGGTCGGGGAGCCGGCTCGCGGTGAGTGCCGCCGCCCGGACCCACGCCGGCATCGGCGCCGCCCTGGTCCGTGCCGCGTGCGCGCGCGCCGAGGCCGAGGGCGCCCTGCGCTTCGACGCCACGATCCAGGCCCAGAACGAGCGGCTGTTCGGCCGTCTCGGCTGGACCAGGCTCGCCGAGCTCGACGTCCACGGGCGTCCGCACGTCCACATGCTCTGGCCCATCGACCGCGTCGAGCGGCTCGCCCGCTCGACCAAGGCGGCGCTCGGAGCTCTCCTCGAAGGACTGGGCGGTGCCTCCACCCTGGAGGGTGCCGCCCTGGGCGGGGGCGGCTTCGTCGGCGACGACGCCGCCCCCGTGCCCGGATCGGACCTGCTGGCCGCCTGCGACGCGATCCTGCCGTCGATGGTCGAGCGCGATCCGGAGTGGGCCGGCTGGTGCGCCGTCCTGGTCAACCTCAACGACGTCTCCGCGATGGGAGCGAGCCCCGTGGGCCTGCTCGACGCGGTCGGCGCGCGCGACGCCTCGTTCGCCCGTCGGATCTTCCGTGGGCTCCGCGCCGCGTCGCAGGCCTGGGGGGTCCCCGTGCTCGGCGGGCACACGCAGCTGGGCGTCCCGGCCTCGCTGAGCGTCACGGCGCTGGGTCGCGCGGACCGCCCCGTACCCGGCGGGGGCGCGAGCCCAGGTGAGTCACTGCGACTCACAGCCGATCTGGGTGGCGACTGGCGTCCGGGCTACACCGGGGCCCAGTGGGACTCGTCGTCCCACCGCCGGGCCGACGAGCTGCGCGCCCTGGGCGACGTCGTGCCCGCGCTGCGGCCCACCGCGGCCAAGGACGTCAGCATGACCGGCATCATCGGCACGACCGGGATGCTGGCCGAGGCCAGCGGCTGCAAGGCCGTGCTCGACGTCGACGACATCCTCACGCCGGCCGGTGCCAACCCCGGTGACTGGCTCACCTGCTTCCCGGGATTCGCGATGGTCACGACCGAGCGGACGCCCGCCCGAGCGCCGCTCCCAGCGCACGTCGACACCGCCGTCTGCGGACGGTTGACCGAGGGCCGCGGCGTCGACCTGCGCTGGCCCGACGGCGTCGTGACCACCGCAATCGCCGGCTCCGTCACAGGACTCGGCCCTTCCGGAAGGCAGCTCGCATGACCATCACCCACCTGGCCGCGGCAGCGGCCAACTTCGGGCGCGACCTCGACGAGGCGTTCGCGCAGATCGCGACGCTCGTCGCCGAGGCCCGCGCGAAGGACGTCCGCCTGCTGGCGCTGCCCGAAGCGACCCTCGGCGGCTACCTGTCGACGCTGCACACCGACGGCGACGGTCCCGACTCGCTGCCACCGGTCATCGACCTCGACGGCCCCGAGCTGCGGCGGGTCGCCGCGATCGCCGGGGACATGACGCTGGTGGTCGGCTTCTGCGAGTCCGACGCGGGCAGCCGGTACAACAGCGCGGCGGCCGTCACGGGCGACGGCGTCATCGGCGTCCACCGCAAGGTCCACCAGCCGCTCGGCGAGAATCTCTACTACGAGGCGGGCGAGGTCTTCCGGGCGTTCGAGACGCCGGTCGGCCGGCTCGGCCTGCTGATCTGCTACGACAAGGCGTTTCCCGAGGCCGCCCGTGCGCTGGCGCTCGACGGAGCCGAGGTCGTCGCATGCATCTCGGCGTGGCCGTCGTCGCGCACCGCCGGTGCCTCCGACATTGCCGAGGACCGGTGGACCAGGCGGTTCAACCTGTTCGACCAGGCGCGGGCGCTGGAGAACCAGATCGTCTGGGTGGCGGCCAATCAGGTCGGCACCTTCGGATCGATGCGGTTCGTCGCGAACGCCAAGATCGTCGGGCCCGGCGGTGACGTGCTCGCCACGACGGGCCCCGAGGCCGGGCTGGCGATCGCCGGCGTCGACATCGACGAGGCGCTGGACACCGCTCGCCGCTCGATGTTCCACCTGCGCGATCGTCGTCCTGACACGTATCCCGTCGACGTCGCACTCGGCGCCCTGATGGGGCAGGCCCATGCCTGAGATGACCGTGACGGTCCGCTGGCCCGACGGGCAGGTCGACGACTGCTACTCGCCCTCGCTCGTGATGCACGACCACCTCAGTCCCGGCGTCACCTACCGGGTGGACGAGTTCACGCAGCGGTCCGGCGCCGCCCTGCGGGAGGCCAGCGAGCGGGTGCGGGCCAAGTACGGCTTCTCGTGCTCGGCATCGGCGGCCTCCTTCGACCGCATCAGCGCCACGGCATCCGGCTTCTCCGCCGGTGACCTCGTCGAGGTCGTCGACATGCAGCCGCGCCTCCCGTCCTCGTCCCCGTCCCAGGAGTCCTCATGACCATCCCCGTCGCGATCGTCGGCGCCGGCCAGGCCGGACTGTCGGTCAGCTGGTTCCTGAAGCGGGAGGGCATCGACCACGTGCTGCTCGAGGCCGCCACCACGGCCCACGAGTGGACCACGCGGCGGTGGGACAACTTCACGCTCGTGACGCCCAACTGGCACTGCCGGCTCCCCGGCTACGCCTACGCGGGCGACGATCCGGACGGGTTCATGGATCGCGAGCAGGTCGCGGCCTGGCTCGCCGGCTACGCGGCGAGCTTCGATCCGCCCGTCCGCGAGCACACCGCCGTGACGCTGCTGACGGAGCGTGAGGGAGGGGGGTTCGTGCTGACCCTGTCGGGCCCTGACGGCGAGGAGCTGCTCGAGGCCGAGCACGTCGTGCTCGCGACGGGTGGATACCACCTGCCGATCGTCCCGGCGTTCGCCGCGGGCATCGACCCCTCGATCGCGCAGGTGCACTCGGCCGACTACCGCAACGTCGACCAGCTGCCTGCCGGCGAGGTGCTCGTCGTGGGCTCGGGCCAGTCGGGCGCCCAGATCGCGGAGGACCTGCACCTGGAGGGACGCGCGGTGCACCTCGCGCTGGGGGACGCGCCTCGGGTCGCGCGCTCGTACCGGGGCCGCGACTGCATGACGTGGCTCGCCGACATGGGCCTGTACGACACGCCCGTGCAGCAGTACCCGGGCGGCCGCGCCGCCCGCGAGAAGACCAACCACTACGTCACCGGACGCGACGGGGGACGAGACATCGACCTGCGCCAGTTCGCGACCGAGGGCATGCGCCTGTACGGCCTCATGTCGGGCGCTGAGGGCACGCGGCTGTCATTCGAGCCCACGCTCGGCACCTCGCTCGACAGCGCGGACGCGGTCTACAACTCGATCTGCCGCGACATCGACGCGTACATCGAGCGCGAGGGCATCGACGCACCTCCCGGCGGACGGTACGAGCCGGTGTGGACGCCCGACCACGAGCCGCGCATGCTCGATCTGGCCGAGGCGGGCATCACCTCGATCGTGTGGGGCATCGGGTACCGCCCCGATTACCGGTGGGTCAAGGTGGGCGTGTTCGACGGGGCCGCGGCGCCGACCCACACCCGTGGCGTCACCTCGGTGCCCGGCCTGTACTTCCTCGGCCTGCCGTGGATGCACACGTGGGGATCGGGCCGGTTCGCCGGCATCGCCCGCGACGCCGAGCACGTGTTCGGCTGCATCGTCGGTGCACACCGGCCGGCCGCCGCGGAGCGCTGAGCGCGTGCGCCTCGCCGCCGTCGCCGCGCACTTCGGCCGGGACATCGATCGGTCGCTGGAGAAGATGGCCGGCATCGTCGGCGACGCGCGCGCGTCCGGCGCCGACCTCGTCGTGTTCCCGGACGCGACGCTGGGCGGCTACCTGTCGGACCTGCGGCACCCCGACGCGCATGCGCTGCCTCCCGCGCTGAGGCAGGACTCGTTCGAGATCGGCCGCGTCATCGCGATGGCCGGCGACATCGTCGTGTGCTTCGGCTACACCGAGGAGGCGGTGGTCGACGGGGAGACGGTGCACTTCAACGCGGCGCTGTGCGTCACGGGCGACGGCGTCCTGGGCCGGCACCGCAAGGTGCACCAGCCGGCCGGCGAGGCGCTGGCCTACCGGGCGGGCGACACGTTCGCGGCCTTCGACACCCCGGTCGGCCGCCTCGGCATGCTGATCGACTACGACAAGACGTTCCCGGAGGCGGCCCGGTCGCTCGCGCTGGACGGCGCCCACGTCATCGCCTGCCTGTCGGCCTGGCCGGCGAGCCTGACCGATCGTGCGTCACGGCTGCCCCAGGACCGGCAGTCGCGGCTGTTCGACCTGTACGACAGCGCACGGGCGGCCGAGAACCAGATCGTCTGGGTCTCGTCCAACCAGACCGGCGTCATGGGCGGGTTGCGCTTCCTGGGCCAGGCGAAGATCGTCGGCCCCGGCGGCGACGTGCTGGCCAGGACGTGGTCGAAGGGCGCGCTCGCGGTGGCCGAGATCGACGTCGAGGCCGAGGTCGCCCGATCGCGCCGCATCCTGCACCACCTGGCGGAGCTGACGCCGGCGAGCTACCGGGGCGCGACGGCGCAGGGGACGCCATGAGGATCGCCCTGCTGACCTACTCGACCAAGCCGCGCGGGGGAGTCGTCCACACCCTCGCCCTCGCCGAAGCACTCAGCCGCGCCGGCGCGGACGTCGACGTGTGGACGCTGGGGCGCGGCGGCGACCGGACGTTCTTCCGGGTGGTCGATCCGGCCGTCGGAATCCACGCCGTCCCGTTCCCGGAGGAGCCGGGCGAGGGAATCGGTGCCCGCATCCAGCGCTCGATCGCGGTGCTGCGCGACGCGTTCACGCCCGATGCGTACGACATCGTGCACGCCCAGGACTGCATCAGTGCGAATGCGGCGCTGCCGTGCCTGCGGACGATCCATCACCTCGACGCGTTCACGACCCCCGAGCTCGTCGCCTGCCACGAGCGCGCCGTCGTCGAGCCGGTCGGGCGCATCTGCGTGTCGGAGTCCGTCGCGGCCGAGGTCAAGGCCGGCTGGGGACTGACCCCCACCGTGATCCCCAATGGCGTGGACGCCGGACGGTTCGCGCGTGCCGCCGGACCGCTCGGGGCGGGTGGGAGGACGATGTGGCGCGACCGCCTCGGGGCGTACATCCTGGCGCTGGGCGGCATCGAGCCCCGCAAGGGCAGCATCGACCTGCTGGAGGCCTACGCCCTGATGCGCCGGCGCCGTCCCGACGTGCGGCTAGTGTTCGCCGGCGGCGAGACGTTGTTCGACTACCGCGACTACCGCGCCGCGTTCGAGCGGCGGGCCGCCGAGCTCGGCGTCGCCCACGAGATGCTCGGCGTCGTCGCCGAGGACGATCTGCCCACGCTCGTGGCCGGCGCGTCCGCCATGGCGTTCGTGTCGACCAAGGAGGGCTTCGGACTGGCGGCGATGGAGGCGCTCGCGGCCGGTGTGCCGGTCGTCGCGCGTGACCTGCCGGTGCTGCGGGAGGTGTTCGGCACCGCGGTGCGCTTCGCGTCCGAGCCCATGGCAATGGCCGGGTCGCTCGCCGCGGTGCTGGAGGATCCGCCGGACCCCGACATCGGCCGTGCGCTCGCGGCCTCGTACACGTGGGAGTCGGCAGCGGCGGCACACCTCGACTTCTACGCGGGCTTCGGGTGAGCTCGATGTCGATCGGCCGCGCGCTGGGGTACCTCGCGGACGAGGCGCCGGAGGCGGTGGCGGTGCGGTGCGGTGACGACGTGTTGACGCGCAGCCAGCTCGACCGGCGCTCGAACCGCGTCGCCCGTGCGTGGGCCGACACGGTCGGGCTCGACGATCTCGTGACGATCAGCCTGCCCAACGGCGTCGACTTCGTGATCGCGTGCTGCGCCGTCTGGAAGCTCGGGGCGACGCCGCAGCCGCTGTCGCCACGACTCGGGGCGGGGGAGAGGCGGGCGGTGCTCGACCTGGCCCGTCCGGCGCTCGTCGTCGACGGGACGCTCGCGGAGGCCGACGACGACTCGCCGCTGCCGGACCGCGCCGCGTCGTCCTGGAAGGCGCCGACCTCCAGCGGCAGCACGGGCCGGCCCAAGATCGTCCGCGCGGCGGCTCCGGCGACGATCGATCCGCAGGGCCGGGTCGCGCCCTTCGTGCCCCGCGCGGCGGTGCAGCTGGTCGCCGGGCCGCTGTTCCACGCCGCGCCGTTCGTCTACGCGATGCGGGGCCTCATGACGGGGCACGAGCTCGTCGTGCTGCCGCGCTTCGATGCGGAGGCGGCGCTGCGCGCGATCGAGGATCACCGCGTCACTTGGACGATGCTGGTGCCCACGATGATGCATCGCATCTGGCGGCTCGGCGACGAGGTGCGGGGCGCGCACGACGTGTCGTCGCTCGAGGGCGTGCTGCACATGGGTGCTCGCTGCGCACCATGGCTCAAGCGGGCGTGGATCGACTGGCTCGGCCCGGACCGGGTCGACGAGGTCTACGCCGGCACCGAGTCGCAGGGCCTCGCGATGATCACCGGTGCCGAGTGGCTGGCGCATCCCGGCTCCGTGGGTCGCGGCATCTCCGGATCGCGGTTCCAGGTCGTGCGGCCGGACGGGACGCGCTGCCGGCCCGGCGAGGTGGGCGAGATCGTGATGCGTCGCGACGGGCCGCCGACGTACTCCTACGTCGGCGCCGAGGCTGGGGGCACCTGCCCCTACTCGCTGCGCTCGTGGGGGGACCCCCACCGCTTGCGGGGGCCGGTACGCGACGGGTGGCACACGCTGGGCGACGCGGGACGCATGGACGCCGACGGGTTCCTCTACGTCGAGGACCGGCTCGACGACGTCATCGTGACCGGCGGCGCGAAGGTGCAGCCCGCCGAGGTGGAGGCCGTGCTGGAGGAGCACCCCGCCGTGCGGTCGTGCGTCGTGGTGCCGCGTGACGACGCCGACCTGGGCCAGGCGGTGCACGCGGTCGTCGACGTTGCCGACGCCGTCGTGGCCGAGGCCGAGCTGCTCGCCTGGGCGCGGCAGCGGCTCGACCCCGAGAAGGTCCCGCGCAGCTGGCGCACGACCACCACCGAGCTGCGCGACGACACCGGCAAGGTGCGGCGCTCCGCCCATCGCCCCGCCCGCCGCTGAGGGACTGCGGTACTGCCCGCGAGGGTTCTTCGGCCGTTCGCCTGGGTGTCGCCCGGACGTGGTGTGGATCGGCTTGTCTCGACGGTGACCGGGGGGACCGGTCACACGCCGACCGAGGAGAGTCATGAATCGTCGCACCGAACGTCTTGCACGCAGGCACGTCGTGGTGGGGACCGTCGCCGTCGCGACGGCTCTGGCCGCCGCAGCCATCGCGCCCGCAGGGGCGTCCACCCGTCCCGGGCACCCTGGCCACGACGACGCGTCCGCCGCGCGCCTGCTGGCGCGGGCCACGTTGTCGGCCGACTTCCAGGCACCGGGCCCGCCGTCCGGCGCGCTCGCCACGCCGGCCAACGGCCGCCGGGGACCGTTCCCGGGGCAGGTGATCCCCGGGTTCTCCGCGGCGATCGACAACCGCGACGGCACGTTCTGGGCGCAGCCGGACAACGGATTCGGCGCCAAGGGCAACTCCGCGGACTTCCAGCTGCGCCTGTACCTCGTGAAGCCGCGCTGGGAGACCGCCAGGGGCGGGACCGGCAGGATCGAGGTGCTGCGGCACATCACGCTGTCGGATCCCAGGCACAGGATCGGGTTCCCGATCGTCAACGAGTCGACGTCCGACCGGCTGCTGACGGGCGACGACCTCGACATCGAGTCCGTGCAGCGCGACAAGGACGGCTCGTTCTGGATCGGGGACGAGTTCGGCCCGTTCATCGTGCACGTCGACGCTCGCGGCCGGGTGCTGTCGGCGCCCGTGTCGTCACCTCTGGGCAAGTCGCCGCAACACCCGCTCCTGGGCAGCGAGCAGCCGAGGACGCAGCAGAGCGGCGGGTTCGAGGCCATGGCGCAGTCGGCGGACCAGCGGTACCTGTACCCGATCACTGAGAACGGCCTCGTCGGCGACACGGACAAGCGTCGCCGCGTCATCACCGAGTTCGACACCCGCTCGGGTCAATACACCGACCGGTCGTGGAGCTACCGGGCCGACTCCGACGGCGGACTCGCCGCTGACGCCCAGATCACGACGCGCGGCACGCTGCTGGTGCTCGAGCGCGACAACGGCGACGGACCCACCGCCGTGACGAAGCGGGTGTACCGGGTCCGTCTCGACAAGCACGGCACGACGTCGAAGTCGCTCGTGGTCGACCTGCTGAAGATCTCCGACCCGCGCGGCATCAGCACCGGCAGTGGCTGGGGGACCGGTCGGCAGTTCGCGTTCGCGTTCCAGTCGGTCGAGACGCTCGTGCCGCTGTCAGGCGGCCGCTTGATGATCGCCAACGACAACAACTATCCCGGCAACTCGACGCGCAACCCCGGCACGCCGGACGACACCGAGATGATCGTGGTCGAGCCGGGCCGGTAGGCCTCCGCGGCCGGGACGGCGGGTCAGGCGATCATCTCGAGGGTCTTGCTCGTCCTCGGGGCGGTCGCCGGCTCGCCGGGCGTGAGCACCTCCTCGTAGGCGGCGCGCAACCGGGAGACCGCCTCGGTCAGCACTTCGTGCGACTGGTTGTACGGGAGGCGGAGGTGGCGCTCGCCGGCGGTGCCCGCGTGGGAGAAGAAGCGCGGCCCCGGCGTGAGGAGCAGGCCGTGGCGTGACGCGGCCGACACCAGCCGGGACGACATCCGGTCGGGCAGGGTGACCCACAGGCTGAGCCCGCCGGGCGGGCAGGGCGCGTGGACGTCGGGCAGCTGCCGGGCCAGCTCGGCCAGGAGGTGATCGCGCCCCGACCGGGACCGCGCCCGTCCGGCGGCCGCGGTCTGCCCGCCCTCGGCGAGCAGCTCGCACAGCACGAGCTGGTCGAAGGCCGAGGTGCCGAGATCGTCCATCATGCGGGCCTGGACCAGCGGCATGACGGAGGCGCGCGGGGCCCGGATCCAGCCGACTCGGAGGCCACCCCAGTACGCCTTCGAGGATGAGCCGATCAACAGGGCGCGCGGGTCGTACGTCGCGAACACCGGCGGCAGCTCGATGCCGTCGAGGTTGATCTCGCGCAGCGACTCGTCGACGATCGGGACGACGTCGTGCCGGCGCAGCTCGCGTGCCCAGGCCGATCGCTCGGCGTCGCTCATGACGGCGGCGGTCGGGTTGTGGAAGTCGGGAATGAAGTACGCGGCGCGGTGCGGTGAGCCGGTGAGTGTCGCCGACAGGGCCTCGGGATCCCACGGGGAGCGGTCGACCGGCAGGGCCGAGAGCCGTCCGCCGGCAGCGGCGAACGAGTCGTGCGCATGGGGGTAGCTGAGTCCTTCCACGACGACGCGCTGACCGGGGGTGACCAAGGACCGGGCGAGCAGGGAGATCGCGCCCATCGCGCCGCTGGTCACGATGATCTGCTCGGGGTCGGTGGTCAGACCGCCGTCGCTGTACCGCTGGGCGAGGATCTCGCGCAGGGCGGGCAGCCCGTCGGGCAGGTAGCCCGTCGTCGCGAGCAGTCCCGGCAGCTTGGCGGCGGCCGCCTCGAAGGCGCGCGCGAGCCCCGGTGGCCCCGCGGGCGCGGCGTATGTCATCGCGATCGTGCCGGCCTCGTCAGGCAGCACGATCAGGCTGCTCGCGCTGGAGACGCCGCGGGGCACCTGGACGACGCTGCCGGAGCCCTGGCGCGACTGCAGGATGCCCGACTCGCGCAGCTCGGTGTAGACCCGCGTCGTCGTCGTCCGACTCACCCCGAGGGCGGTCGCGAGCTCGCGCTCGGAGGGCAGGCGGCTTCCGTCGGCGACGCGTCCGTCCAGGACCAGGAGGCGGACGCGGTCGGCGATCTCACGGTAGGCGGGCCCGACCTGGTCGAGCGGTCCGAGGAGGTCGGCGAGCCGGCGGGCGGAAAGCGTCAACGTCATGAGGCCACTGTCGCACAATTGGCTATGGAATCAAGGGCCAACGTTGCCCATCATGGATCCCATGAACGTGCTGCTGCTCCTCCTGCTCTTCGGGATCTTCCTGCTCATTGCGGCCCATCTGACGCGCCTCGTGGTGCATGACGGGCTCGGGTCGAATCCTCCGCCGCGCAGCCACCGTGCTGAACTGGGCACGTGGGTCGACCAGGAGCTGCGGCGGTGACGGGGCTGGCGGGACGCCTCGTCCGCCTCAACGTCGGATTGTTCCTCTACGGCTTCACGATGGCGATGCTGGTCGAGTCGACACTGGGCCTCGATCCGTGGGACGTGTTCCACGAGGGCGTCACCCGTCACGTCGGACTGACGTTCGGCCAGGTCGTGATCGTGACGGGTGCGGTCGTCCTGCTGCTGTGGGTACCGCTGCGTCAGCGGCCCGGGATCGGCACCGTGCTCAACGTCGTCGTGGTCGGTCTGGCCGCTGACGCGGGCATCGCCGCGATCGAGCAGCCGGACGTCCTGTGGCTCCGGATCGCGCTGCTGGTGGGCGGCATCGTCGGCAACGGCTTCGCCGGCGCGCTGTACATCGGCGCGGCGCTGGGGTCCGGTCCGCGCGACGGGCTGTGGCTCGGTCTCGTGCGACGCACGGGGCGCAGCGTCCGGTTCTGGCGGACCGCTACCGAAGCCACGGTGCTGGCCGTCGGCTTCGCGCTCGGAGGAACGGTGGGCGTGGGCTCGGTGCTGTACGCGCTGACGATCGGACCGCTCGTGCAGCTGTTCCTGCGGTGGACGCAGGTCGACGTCCCGCGCCGCGACCCTGCGACCGTGCCCTAGGAGTCCGAGGGATCGGGCACCACGAACAGGCGCGGACGCTCGTTGGCGCGCCCGGCGGCCGGCCCGTCGTGCAGCGCGGCCTCGGTGACCGGTCCGTGGACGGACTCGCGCGGCGTGCGCCGCGACGGGTCGGAGTCCTCGACGTCCCCGGAGGTCACGACGAGCAGCCCGCACTGACGGGTCGCGTGGACCAGGAGGGCCAGGAGCTCCAGCGCCCCGGGCGCGACGGAGTCGACCAGGGTCCGGTCGATCGTGACCATGTCGGCCGGCAGGCTGGCGAGCCGGCCGATCGCGCTGTGCCCCGTCCCGAACTCCGAGATGCGCACGCGCACGCCCCGGTCGCGCAGCGCCGTCAGGTCCACCGCGGCGCTGGGCAGGTCGACCAGTGTCGTCTCGGTGACGGTGACCGTCAGCCTCCCGGGGTCGATCCCGTGCTCGTCGAGCAGGGTGGCGACCGAGCCGGCGAAGCCGGGAGAGATGAGCGTGCGGCCCGAGACCGGCACGGCCATCGTGAGCCCGGAGAACTTCGCCGGGTCGCGGGACGTCCAGATGGCGAGGTGCTCCAGCGCCGTGCCGATGGCCCAGCGGTCGAGGTCGCAGACGAGATCCGTGTCGCCGGCCACCGCGAGGAACAGGCGGGGATCCTGCCATCCCTCACCGGGCCGCCACCAGTGGATCCGTGCCTCGTACCCGTGCAGCGTTTCGCCCTGCAGCGCGACGAGCGGCTCGTAGCGGAGCGCGAGATCGCCGTCGTCGATCGCCCGGTGCAGGGCGGCCTCGATGTCGCGTCGCTGCATCACCTCGCGGCGCAGCCCCTCGCCGAACACCTCGAACGTGCTCCGCGCCGTGGCCTGGGCGCGACGCAGGGCCGCGTGCGCCTGTGCGCGGAGCTCGTCGGCGTCGGTCCCGCCGTCCATGGCCGTCGTCGCGCCGACGCACGCGGTGACCTCGATGTGGTGCGTCACGCCGGCCACGGGTTCGGCGACCGCGCGCAGCACGTGCTCGGCGAACGCTGCCAGGTCGCCGTCGCCGGGCGACGGGTCGAGCAGCATGACGAAGCGGGACCCGTCCAGCCGGCCGACCTGCTCGGGGTCGGCCGTCAGCGACCGGAGACGGGTCGCGGTCTCGCGCAGCACCTCGTCGCCGCGGGCGGGCCCGTGCCGGTCGACGACGTCGTCGAAGCCGTCCAGCTCCACCAGCATGATCGTGGTCGCGGTCCCGCTGCGGCGGCCACGGCGCAGAGCCGATCCGATGAGCTGGCGCATCGCGGCGGCGTTGGCGGCGCCCGTCAGCGGATCGTGCGACGCCTCGTGCAGGAGACGGTTCTGCAGCTCGTCCCGCTGGCGGGCGGTCGCGCGGAGCTCGTCGATGTTGAGCGCCATGCGCGCCACCACGAGGAGGGAGATGAGGCTGGCACCGAGCACGACGATCCACGTGTCGACGTGGGTCCCGTGCATGACCTGGATCCAGACGAGGGCCGGGGCGATCAGGAGGGCAGCCGCGAGGGCGGCCAGGCGTCGGACCGTGAAGGATGCCCGCCGCGCGTGGGGTGCACGGGCCATGTCCGTCATCGTGGGGTGCAGGGCGGCCAGGCCCCATCCGACGTACGACAGCGCGTACACCAGGTGCAGCAGCGCGTGTAGTTGCGGTGCGGCCACGATGAGCGAGTCGCCGGCGACCAGCAGGAGCATCGACACCGTCAGGAGCCGGTAGGTCGCCGAGTGCGTGCCTGGCACGGTCAGGAGCACGACCAGCATCCCCAGCATGACGATGTCACCGGCCGGGTAGGCCACGGCGATGGCGCGCGCGGCGACGGAACGGCTCGTGTCGTCCAGGATGGGGTCGGCAATGAAGACCCACGAGACGAGTCCCAGCGCCAGGGTGACGATGGCGGTGTCGATGAGGCTGCCAGGGTCGCCTCCGCGCCGGTGGCGGATCAGATCGGCCAGGCCGAGGGCGGCCAGGGGGTACGCCGTCAGGTAGAGCGCATCGGACCACATCGCGACACCTGTCGTCGCCCACGAGTCGTGCATTGCGTCGCCCGCGAGCCACAGGGCCTGCGCCACCGCCATCAGCAGCCACGGGAGACGGGCCGCCGGACGGTTGACGACGACCCCCACGATGATCGCGGCGACGCACGACAGGCCGATCACGAGATACACGTCGTTCTGGAGGTCGTCGCTGGGCACGAGGAAGGAGATCGCGGTGAGGCAGGCTCCCAGCACGGCGTAGCGGCGGAACATCATCCTCCTCGTTCGTCGGCGAACTCCATCATGTACCGCGGGAGCCTCGTGGGCTCCATGAATACGATCAGCGTCTCGTCGCGATGATGAGCGACGCGCCGACGTCGATCAGCATCTCGACCGCGGCGAAGCGTTCGTCGGTAAGCCACTGCTCACGCACCGTGTCGACGCGGCCCTCGACGATGGGCGGCCAGAAGGCCGATGGCACGAAGTCGTCGAGCACCGCGATGCCGCCCGGCTCGAGCAGGTCGGCGATGACGTCGATGCTCTCCATGACCTCGCGGATGTCGATGAACAACAGCGAGAACGGGGCGTACTGCTCGAGCGTCGACCAGTCGCCGGCGATGACGTCGACGTTGGGGGTGTCGGCGAAGATCTTCTGCACGTCACCCGCGAGGGCGGGATCGAGCTCGGCGCTCACGACCCGGGCGTCGACGGGCGCTCCGCTGGACAACCACGCCGACCCGACGCCGCACCCCGTGCCCAGCTCGGCGAGCGTCCCGGTGCGGGACGCGGCCAGCGACGCCAGCAGGCGACCGGTCTCGTTGCGAATAGACGTGATGAATCCACGCTGGCGCGACAGGTCCAGGGTGCGCGAGACCAGCCAAGGGACTTCTGCGGGGGCGCTCACGCCGACAGTGTTTCACGGACGCTGCGTGCCGCGGTGCCATGACGTCTCGGCCCATGAGACACGCCGGCCGGTTGGCGCACGGAGGGGCCGTGCTCGGCGTAGGCTGGGCACATCATGCGGAAGCAGCTCGTAGTAGTCGCTTGCCGCGGCAGGGCCTCGTAGGGCCATATCCTGCCGCGGAGTTTCGGCGTTGGCCCGCCGTTCCGCCGCAGAGTTGCCCAGATCCAGCTGTCGACAGACACGATCTGGCTGCACACACAGCTGTTCCATCCTTCCGGTGATCCCGGACCGGTGGCGTGCCGGACGGCGGACATCCCGCGCTCCGCACCCGTCCCGATCACCCATCACCGAAGGAGAACGACCATGGATCCCAAGCTCATCGAATGGGGACCTGCCCACCTGCGCGACGAGGCGACCCGTCCCGAGCTCGAGATGTCAGAACGTCCCGATGACAACTGACCACATAGCGAGATGCGGGTTTCACATCCTGAGATTCGACGTCCTAGGATGGACGGCATGACTCGCTCCTACTCGCTCGCAGTCGTCGGCGGCGACGGCATCGGACCCGAGGTGACCGCCCAGGCGCTCCGGGTGCTCGACGTCGTTGCGCCCGCCCACGACATCTCCTTCACCACGACCGACTACGACCTCGGCGCGCGTCGCTACCACGCGACGGGTGAGATCCTGCCGGACTCCGTGCTCGAGGAGATCCGCGGACATGATGCGATCCTGCTGGGCGCGATCGGCGATCCCAGCGTCCCGTCCGGTGTGCTGGAGCGCGGTCTGCTGCTGAAGCTGCGCTTCGCCCTCGACCACTACGTGAACCTGCGCCCGTCGAAGCTGTTCACGGGGGTCCCGACACCGCTGGGCAACCCCGGCGAGATCGACTTCGTCGTGGTCCGCGAGGGCACCGAGGGGCCGTATGTCGGCAACGGCGGAGCCATCCGCATCGGAACGCCGCACGAGCTGGCGACCGAGGTCAGCATCAACACCGCCTTCGGCATTGAGCGTGTCGTGCGTGACGCATTCGCCCGCGCGCAGGCCCGCCCGCGTCGCCAGCTGACGCTGGTGCACAAGAACAACGTGCTGGTGCACGCCGGCCACCTCTGGACCCGCACGGTCGACGCCGTCGCGACCGAGTTCCCGGACGTCACGGTCGACTACCTGCACGTCGACGCCGCGACGATCTTCCTCGTGACCGATCCGGCGCGCTTCGACGTCATCGTGACCGACAACCTGTTCGGCGACATCCTGACCGACCTCGCCGCCGCGATCACCGGTGGCATCGGCCTGGCCGCGAGCGGCAACGTCAACCCCGATCGGACGTCACCCAGCATGTTCGAGCCGGTCCACGGATCGGCTCCCGACATCGCGGGGCAGTCCAAGGCCGACCCGACCGCCGCGATCCTGTCGGGCGGCATGCTGCTGGAGCACCTCGGCCACCCGGAGGCGGCCGCGCAGATCACCGCCGCCGTCGAGGCCGACATCGCCGGCCGCGACGGAGCCACCCGGACCACCGAGGAGGTGGGGGAGGCTCTCGCACAGCGTGTCTCGGACGGGCTGGGCGTGACCGGAGGCGTATCGGTCGGCTGACGACCGCTGACCCCTCCGAGCAGGAAGTTGTACCGTGACCACCATGACCACCAGCCCCTTCGCCGCGTCGTTCACGCAGAACGACGCGGCCAGAACCGCTGAGCAGCGCGAGGCGATCCTCGCCGACCCGGGCTTCGGCAACCACTTCACCGACCACATGTTCCTGGCCGAGTGGACGCCCGACACGGGCTGGGCCGACGGCCGCGTCGTCCCCTACGGACCGCTGCTGATCGACCCGGCGACCGCCGTGCTGCACTACGCCCAGGAGATCTTCGAGGGCCTCAAGGCGTACGTCCACGCCGACGGCTCGGCGTGGCTGTTCCGGCCCGACGCCAATGCGGCCCGCCTGCAGCGCTCGGCCCAGCGGCTCGCGCTGCCCGAGCTGCCGACCGACTGGTTCCTCGGCTCGATCCGGTCCCTCGTGGAGGCCGACCGCGCATGGATTCCGGCCGGCGGCGAGAAGAGCCTGTACCTGCGTCCGTTCATGTTCGCGTCCGAGGTGTTCCTCGGCGTCCGTCCGTCGCAGCACGTGACGTACTCGGTTATCGCATCGCCCGCGGGTGCCTACTTCTCCGGGGGAGTGCAGGCCGTCTCGATCTGGCTCTCGAGCGAGTACTCACGCGCCGGTGCCGGCGGCACGGGCGCGGCCAAGTGCGGCGGCAACTACGCCGCGAGCCTGCTCCCGCAGCAGGAGGCCGCGGCGCACGGGTGCGCGCAGGTGGTTTTCCTCGACTCGACCGAGCACATGTGGATCGAGGAGCTTGGTGGGATGAACCTGTTCTTCGTGCAGTCCGACGGGTCGATCGTCACGCCTGCGCTGTCCGGCTCGATCCTCGAGGGCATCACCCGCGACTCGATCCTGCAGATCGGCCGCGATCTCGGCCACGAGGTCGTCGAGCGTCGCGTCTCGATCGACGAGTGGCGCCAGGGGGCGGCCGACGGCACGATCAGCGAGGTGTTCGCGTGCGGCACGGCCGCGGTCGTCACGCCCGTCGCGTCCCTGAGGTGGGACGGCGGCGAGGCCGTGACCGGCGACGGCGAGCCGGGCAAGGTCACGACCGACATCCGCTCGGCGCTCGTCGACGTCCAGTACGGCCGCGCCGACGACCGCCACGGCTGGCTGACCCGGATCGGTTGACGCAGGTCGGTTGACCCAGGTCGGTTGACCCAGGTCGGTTGACCCAGATCGGTCGACCCGGCCACGGAGGGCCACGCACTGTACCCGTCGGTACAGCGCGTGGTCTGCCGTGCGCGTGGTCGATTGCCCTAGGGTCGTCCCGTGGGGCCCGACGACGTGCCTCGCGCACGGGAGGTCCTCGATGTCTGACGCCACACGGTCCGAGCACGACCTGATCGGTCACCGGGAGGTGCCGGCCGACGTCTACTGGGGCGTGCACACGCTGCGGGCGCTCGAGAACTTCCCGATCACCGGCATACCGATCTCGCTGAGTCCTTACCTCGTGGCGGCGCTGGCGGCGGTCAAGCAGGCCGCCGCGGCCGCGAACCACGACCTGGGGCTGCTCGACGACGAGCGGTACGCCGCGATCCGCCGCGCCTGCGAGGAGATCCGGGACGGTGAGCTGGCCGACGAGTTCGTCGTCGACGTCATCCAGGGCGGGGCCGGCACGTCGACCAACATGAACGCGAACGAGGTCATCGCCAACCGTGCGCTCGAGCTCATGGGCCACGCCAAGGGCGACTACCACGTCATCCACCCCAACGAGCACGTCAACCTGAGCCAATCGACCAACGACGTCTACCCGACGGCGATCAAGATCGCGATCATCCTCGCGACGCACGACCTGCTGGAGGCGATGCAGGTGCTGGAGGACTCGTTCTCCCGCAAGGCCGATGAGTTCCACGACGTCCTGAAGATGGGCCGGACCCAGCTGCAGGACGCCGTCCCGATGACGCTGGGCCAGGAGTTCCGCACGTACTCCCTGATGATCGCCGAGGACCGCGCGCGCCTCAGCGAGGCCGTGCTGCTGCTGCACGAGATCAATCTCGGCGCGACGGCGATCGGGACCATGTTGAATGCGCCGGCCGGCTACGTGCCGTCGGCGTGCGGCCACCTCGCCGAGCTGACCGGCCTGCCGCTGGTCAGCGCGATCGACCTGATCGAGGCGACGCAGGACTGCGGCGCGTTCGTTCAGCTGTCCGGGACGCTGAAGCGGGTCGCGGTCAAGCTCTCCAAGATCTGCAACGACCTGCGCCTGCTGTCGTCCGGCCCGCGGGCCGGCTTCAACGAGATCAACCTGCCTGCCGTCCAGGCCGGGTCCAGCATCATGCCGGGCAAGGTCAATCCCGTGATCCCCGAGGTCGTCAACCAGGTCGCGTTCCAGATCATCGGCCACGACATGACGGTCACGATGGCCGCCGAGGCCGGGCAGCTGCAGCTCAACGCCTTCGAGCCGGTCATCTGCTACTCGCTGTCGGCCGGCATCTCGCGGCTCCGCGAGGCGATCCTGGTTCTGTCGACCCGCTGCGTCGACGGCATCACCGCCAACGTCGAGCTGCTGCGCTCGGAGGTCGAGAACTCCATCGGCCTCGTCACGGCGCTCAACCCGTACATCGGCTACGAGGCGGCGACCGACGTGGCGAAGGAGGCCCTGGCCACCGGCCGCGGCGTCGCCGAGCTCGTGCTGGCTCGTGGGCTGCTCCCGC
This sequence comes from Aeromicrobium sp., assembly GCA_025964895.1. Classification (GTDB taxonomy): domain Bacteria; phylum Actinomycetota; class Actinomycetes; order Propionibacteriales; family Nocardioidaceae; genus Aeromicrobium. Next base: position 7,454 of record JAOPXY010000163.1, on the reverse strand, counting down.
GCGAGCAGCTCGAGGCGATCCTGCGGCCCGAGATCCTGGCCAACCTCACCCGCCCCGACCGCTGACCCGCTCGTGGTCCGGGGTGGGGCGGTGCGTGAGACACCTGTCTGGGGAGCGCGCCGTGGGGAGCGGTGCGTCTGGCACCTATGGGCACACCTGATAGGTGTCTGTGCCACCGGCGCTGGACGTGGGCGCACCTGATAGGTGCTTGCGCCACCGGCGCTGGACGTGCGCGCACCGGATAGGTGTCCGATCCACCGCCCACGACGGGGTTCAGGGCGCGAACAGCACGGCGGCGGGATCGGCCAGCAGGCGGACGACGAGGAGATCGGCGTCCGCGTCGTAGCCGATCGTGACGTCGACGGAGCGGTCGGAGGGGGTCGAGGCGGCCGCCGCGTCGCCCAGGCCGTAGGCGATGTCGCGCAGCGTCACGGTGGCATCGCCGACGGGGTCATGAGCGGGCCACTCGGCGATGAGTCGGTGCGCGAGCCCGGCCAGCACGGCGCCGTACATCGCGTGCAGCAGGCGGTCGACGCCCTGCACGACGACCTCCGGCAGACCGAAGGAGACCAGGCCGACGGTGCGCAGCAGTCCGGCGTCCAGGTCGTCGTAGTCGACGACGTACCACTGCGTCGCGTGCGCGAGGGAGACCGCATCGGTCGCGTCCTCGACTGCACGGGGGATGCCGAGGTCGATCACGACCCCGTCGTGCTCCTCCGCGAGGCGCAGCGCCTCGATCCGGGTGTCGCGCTGGACGAATGCGATGTCGCTCAGCGGGGCGGTGCGCAGCAGGAGCGTCTGGCTGTGCCGTGACCGCAGGCGGCGCAAAACCGTCTCGGACGTGCCGTAGCGGCGCAGCAGGTCCGGCGACGGCGGCGGGACGAGATCGTCGGTGCCCAGCGACTCCACGGTCATGACGGCGTACATGACACGGGGCTCCGCCGTGAGCGGGACGGGTCTGGCGGTCATAGGGCGATCAGTCTAGACTGCGTGCATGCACGGCATCACGATCATTATCGACAGGCGCGGCGGGTACTGAGACCCACACCCCGACGCGCTGCCTCCCATGTACTGGGGGGCTTTTTGTTTGCCCCGACGACGGGGCCAGACGCGGTGCCACCAGAGCGAAGGACGAAGCAGTGAACGCAGCACCAGTGACTCCGGGACGCCAGGGCGTGGACGGCTTCCACGTCTACGACACGACGATGCGCGATGGCGCGCAGCAGGAGGGGCTCAACCTGTCGGTGCAGGACAAGCTGCACATCGCGCGCCACCTGGACGACCTCGGCGTCGGGTACATCGAGGGGGGCTGGCCGGGATCGAATCCGAAGGACACCGAGTTCTTCCAGCTCGCGGCCAAGGAGCTCGACCTCGCCCATGCGACCCTCGCGGCGTTCGGCGCGACCCGTCGTCCACTGGGCACGGCGGCCGACGACGTCCTGCTCGCGGCGCTGCGCGACTCCGGCGCGGCGGTCGTGACGCTCGTCGCCAAGAGCCACGACCGGCACGTCGAGCTGGCCCTGCGCACCACGCTGGAGGAGAACCTCGCAATGGTCCGCGACTCCGTGACGCACCTGCGCGAGGAGGGCCAGCGGGTCTTCGTCGACCTGGAGCACTTCTTCGACGGCTACCGCGCCAACCGCGACTACGCCCTCGAGGTCGTCCGCACCGCCGCGGCGGCAGGCGCCGAGGTCGCGGTGCTCTGCGACACCAACGGCGGCATGCTCCCGCACTGGGTCGCCGAGATCGTCGAGGACGTCCTGGCGACCGGTGCCCGGCTCGGCATCCACGCGCACAACGACACCGGCTGCGCGGTCGCCAACTCGATGGCGGCGGTGCAGGCCGGCGCGACGCACCTGCAGGGCTGCATCAACGGCTACGGCGAGCGCACCGGCAACGCCGACCTGGTGACGTGCGTCGCCAACCTCGAGCTCAAGCTGGGGCAGTCGGTGCTGCCCGAGGGACGCCTCGCGGACGCGACGCGCATCTCCCACGCGATCTCGGAGATCACGAACTACCCGCCGCACGCCCGCCAGCCCTACACGGGCGTCTCGGCCTTCGCGCACAAGGCCGGGCTGCACGCCAGCGCGATCCGCGTCGACGCCGATCTGTACCAGCACATCGACCCGGCACTGGTCGGCAACGACATGCGCCTGCTGGTGTCGGAGATGGCCGGACGCGCGACGATCGAGCTCAAGGGCAAGGAGCTGGGCTACGACCTCACCGGCGACGCCGAGCGCCTCGCGCGGGTCACCGACCGGGTCAAGGCCATGGAGCAGAGCGGGTACACGTTCGAGGCCGCCGACGCGTCGTTCGAGCTGCTGCTCGCCGAGGAGATGGACGGCGCCCGCGTGTCGTTCTTCGACGTCGAGTCGTGGCGAGTGCTGGCCGAGTCCCGCCGCGGCAGCGCCAAGGAGGGGTCGGGAGCGGTCTCCGAGGCCACCGTCAAGCTGCGGGCGGGAGGAGTGCGCCTCGCCGTGATCGGCGAGGGCAACGGACCCGTCAACGCCCTCGACCACGCCCTGCGGCAGGCGATCGAGCAGATCTACCCGGACATGGCGCGGTTCCACCTCACGGACTTCCGCGTCCGCATCCTCGATCAGGGGCACGGCACCGATGCCATCACCCGGGTGCTGATCGAGACGACGGACGGCAAGGACGTCTGGGTCACGGTCGGCGTCGGCGCCAACATCATCGAGGCGTCCTGGGAGGCGCTGGTCGACGCGCTGACGTACGGCCTGCGGCTGCACGGCGTCCGGCCGCGCATCGACGACTGAGGCGCCCGTCTTGCCTCGTCCGCCCGGTCGGTGCGACGGTGGGTCCGTGAGCGCTCGGGGTCCGCGGTGGGCGATCTTCCTGCCCGTCGTGGTGACCGTCCTGCTGGCGGGCGCCATCGGCGGACTGATCGTCGTGCAGGCTCAGCGACAGGCCGACCAGGTCGCGGAGGCCGATGCCGTCGCGGAGGCCTTCCGATCCGACGTCGGGTCGTTCGAGGCGGCGGTCGCCCGCGAGATCCAGGGGGCGCGTACCGCCGATCCGGGCGCCCTGCGCCGCGTGCTCGAGGCGGCAATCGCCGACCCACCCGTTCTGGGCGATGCGCCCCGGCACGGTGCCGAGCAGTCGGCCCCGTACGTCGCGGCCCGCGAGACCGAGCAGACGTTCCTCGAGCCCTATCTACGGGTCGATCGCGAGCTCGAGCAGGCCGACGTGGCGCTGACGTTCATCGGCGTCGCGCGCGACGCGCTGGAGCTGCGGGCCACCGACTACGTGGGCTCCGGCCTGCTCGAGGGCAGCGCGGCGATCCGGTCACGCCTCATCCCGGCGTTCGCGGCGGCCCGCGACGAGCTCGCCGCGGTGCGCGTGCCCGAGGGCCAGGAGGAGCTCGCGGCGACCGTGCGGGACGCGGTGCAGTACGTCATCGACCAGGCCACGGCCCTCGCGGCCAGCATCGAGTCGAACCGCGCGTACTCGTTCGCGTACTCAAAGCAGTACCAAGCCGCCGCGACGGCGGTCAACGACTACGCCGCGACCGTCAGGGGCGACCTGACCGAGGCGATCAACGCCGTCGGCGGGGGCTAGGCACGGGGGCGACACGCCCAGAGCAGCCGCGACGCCGAACGAGCGCGCCAGATGAGGACCAGGCGTCAGGGGGTCCTGGTCATCGGCACGTGATCGATGCCGGCCTCCGTGTAGTTGTCACCCGACCGCACGTAGCCGAAGCGGGCGTACCAGTCCTCGAGGTACGCCTGGGCGTTGAGCACGATCGGCTCGTCGCCCCACAGGCGGGTGCACTCGGCCATCAGTCGCCCCGAGAGTCCTTGCCCGCGCTGATCCCTGCGGGTGCAGACCCGCCCGATGTGTCGCTCGCCGCGCTCGACGAACACCCGCAGGTAGCTCGTCGGGCCGTCCTCGTCCTGGAACCACAGGTGGGTCGTGACGGGCAGCAGGTCGCGCCCGTCGACGTCCTCCTCCTGCACCTGCTGCTCGACCGCGAACACCGCGTCGCGGATCTTCCAGATGTCGTAGACGTCCTGCGCGGTGAGGCGGTCGCCCGTGATGGTGCGGATGGTCATGGGCAGTTCGCGCAGGTGCCGAAGATCTCGAGCGTGTGCGACACGTCGCGGAAGCCGTTCTCGTCGGCGATCTTGTCGGACCAGCGCTCGACCGTCGGGCCCTCGACCTCGACCGTGCGGCCGCAGGCGCGGCACACCAGGTGGTGGTGATGACCGGCGCTGCACTGGCGGTAGAGCACCTCGCCGTCGTCGTTGCGGAGCGCATCGACCTCGGCGGCGTCGGCCAGGACCTGCAGGCTGCGGTAGACGGTCGACAGGCCGACCGACTCTCCGCGCTGCTTGAGGATGTCGTGGATCTCCTGCGCGCTGGCGAACCCGTCGAGGTCCTCCAGGATCGCGACGACGGCACGTCGTTGGCGCGTGTTGCGGGGTGCTTCGACCATGGGTCCTCCTCAGGTGGAATCTACTCGACGCCGCGCCGATCTCGTGCGGGCGAGGGCGCTGGCGGCCAGCGAGGCGACCGCGAAGACCGCCAGGGCGATCATGACGATCGTGGGTCCCGGCTGGGTGTCGATCTGGTAGCTCGTGACGAGGCCGCCGACGGCCGAGAACAACCCGATCGCCATTGCGGCGAGGTGGGTCGTGCGGAAGCTGCGGGTCAGCTGCTGGGAGGCGGCGACGGGGACGACCATCAGCGCCGACACCAGGAGGAGTCCGACGGTGCGCATCGCGACCGTGATCGTGACGGCCGCGAGGACCGCGATCAGGATGCTGTAGGCGCGGACGGGGACACCGCTCACCCTGGCGTGCTCCTCGTCCTGGCACACCGCGAACAGCTGTGGCGACAGACCCAGCGACAAGACGATCACGACCACGCCGAGCACTCCCACCAGCACGAGGTCGGACGACTTGATCGTCGTGATCGCCCCGAACAGGTAGGCGTTCAGCGAGGCCGCGCTCTCGTCGGCGAGATTGGTCAGCAGGACACCCCCGGCGATGCCGCCGTAGAACAGCATCGCGAGGGCGACATCGGCGCTGGTGCGGCCGTACATGCGAAGCAGCTCGATGAGCACCGCGCCCAATGCCGCCACCACGACGGCCGTGACCGTCGGAGCGATGCCGGTCAGCAGCCCGAGCGCGACGCCCGTGAGCGCGACGTGGCCCAGGCCGTCGCCGAGCAGCGCCAGGCGGCGCTGCACCAGGAACGTCCCGATGGCGGGGGCGGCGAGGCCCGTGAACACCGCTGCCACGAGGGCGATCCGCATGAACTCGTACTGGAAGATGTCCATCAGGCGCCGATCGGGTTGCCGCTGAAGCCGTCGGGGTGGTCGGGCTCGCCGCCGTGCTCGTGCACGTGAACGTGCGCCGCGTCCTGGATCGCGTCGACGGGACCCTCATAGGTGACGACGCCGGCGTCCAGCACGACGGCCCGGTCGATCAGCGGTCGCAGGGGACCCAGCTCGTGGGCGACGAGCAGCACCGACGTGCCGTCCTCGACGAGCCCGGCGAGCAGCCCGGCGAGCGATTCCTGGTTGTCGTGGTCGACGCCCGCGGTCGGCTCGTCCATGATCAGCAGCTCCGCCTCGGACGCCAGGGCGCGGGCGATGAGGACGCGCTGCTGCTGCCCACCCGACATCTCGCTGACCGACGATCTCGTCCGGTCGCTGAGACCGACGCGGGCGATCGCGGCCTCGACCGCGGCGACATCGGCCTTGGTGCGCCAGCCCGCGAAGCGCCGGCGGGCGAGCCGGCCGCTCATGACGACCTCGTGCATCGTGGCAGGGACGCCCGCCACGGCGCGCGTGCGCTGCGGCACGTAGCCGAGCCGCTGGCGGTCGCGGAAGCGGTCGAGAGGGGCGCCGAACAGCTCGACCGTCCCGCTGCTCGTGGCGACGAGTCCGACCGCCGCACGCACCAGCGTCGACTTGCCGGAGCCATTGGCGCCGAGGAGCGTGACGAACTCACCGGCCGACACGTCGAGGTCGACCTGCCGAAGGACAGGCCGACCGTCGAGTGCCACGGTGACGCCGCGGACCGTGAGGGGTTGTTCCGTCATGAACAGCTGTTGGCCTTCGTCAGGTTCTTGAGGTTCTTGCGCATCAAGGTCAGGTACGTCTCATCGGAGGTGTCGTCCGACAGTCCCTCGATGGGATCGAGCGTAGCGGTCGTCGCCCCGGTCTCTTTCGCGATGGTGTCGGCGATCGCCGGGCTCACGAGCTCCTCGGTGAAGATTGTGGTGATGCCCTGCGTATTGACGAGCTGGGTGATGTCGGCCAGCTGCGCGGGCGATGGCTCGTTCGACGGATCGATGCCGGCGATGGGCACCTGCGTCAGGTCGTACCGGGCGGCGAGGTACTGGAACGCCGCATGGCTCGTGACGACCGTGCGGGTCTTGCATGTCTGGAGACCCGTCGCGAAATCGGTGCCGAGAGTCGTGAGCTCGCCCGTAAGCTCGGCGGCGTTGGCGGCGTAGTCGTCGGCGTGGTCGGGGTCGAGGGCCACGAGCTTGGCCTCGACGGCCTTGGTGATCGCGATCATGTTCTCGGGATCGAGCCACGTGTGCGGATCGTCGTCACCGTGATCGTGCTCCTGGTCGGTGCCCTCGTCCGCGTGACCCTCCTCCGCGCCCGCCTGGGTGGGCTTGAGCGTCACGACGGACGCGATGTCGAGCGTGCCCCCCTCCGCTCGGTCGGCCTGATCGACGGCGTCGTCGACGGCGGCCTGGAAGTGCTCCTCGTAGATGACCAGATCCGCGTCCTGGACCGTCCCGACCTGCTTCGGCTTGAGCTCGAGGTCGTGCGGCTCGACGCCGGGTGAGGTGAGGTTCTCGACGTCCACGAACGAACCGCCCACGCGCTCGGCGACGAACGCGAACGGGTAGAACGACGCGGCGACGGTCGTCGTGCCGCCCCCGGCCCCCGGACCGTCGTCGGAGCCGCAGGACGCGAGGACGGCGATGAGGGGGACCGTCGCGAGCAGGGAGAGGGACTTCTTCATGGGAATCATTGTCATCGACGGTGAGAACCATTGTCAAATCGTGCTGGCGGGTGTGGGGTTTCCCAGGATCACCTCGAAATCTTCGAACGGTGGGCCGCTGGGACCGGGGACAGCCCCGAATCCCGTCACTTGACCCCTGTCGCGACCGGGGAGAGGTGCACGATTCCCAGGACAACCCCGAAAGCCTCAGGGGTTCTCCTGGGAATCCACGCCCCGGGCGGGGCCCGAAGGCGCCCCGGATAGACTCCTGGGCGCATCGGGCGCGCGGGGTCACGACCTCGCGCAGAGGCCCGCCGACACCCAGCCGGATTGGAACATCCCCTCATGGCAACGACCGTCGACCACGTCATCAGCCTCAGCAAGCGCAGGGGATTCGTCTACCAGTGCGGCGAGATCTACGGCGGCACCACGTCCGCGTGGGACTACGGCCCGCTGGGCGTCGAG
>JAOPXY010000144.1 GCA_025964895.1 Aeromicrobium sp. | reverse complement strand
ACCTCCTGGACCCGGGCCACCTAGCCGTGACCTGTGGACAGGCTGTGAATCGAGGACCAAGGCGATGGCGAGGTTCTCCACAGGGAGGTGACAGGAATCCGGCGGAGCATGGCGCGCATGAGCGATTTCGACGACGCCCGCACCGACCAGACCAGCACCGACCAGACCAGCACCGACCCGACCACCACCGACCAGACCACCTCCGCCCCACCCGTGGACGACAGGCCCGACGACGACCAGGCCCGCGCGTGGTCGACCCGCACGCTGGTCGTCGCGGCGGTGGCGTCCGTCGCCCTGGGAGTGGGAGCCGGCGCAGCGCTGGGCGCGGCCGGCGACGACGACGGCGGAGACGGCAGAGGAGGAGGCGGAGGCCGCGGAGGATTCGTCGGCGGACCGGGCGGCAATGGTGGGCCCGGGCAGATGCGTGGCCAGATGCCGGGTGGGACCGGTCAGGCTCCCGGCGGCACGACCCGACAGGGTCCGGCGGTGTCGGACTCGTCGACGGCGTAGGGGATCAGGTCCCGGATCGTCAGCCCTCGTAGTCCACCGTCTCATCGCCCTCGAGGCATGACGGCCCGGCGATCGCGACGGGGAACTGGTACTTCTCCAGCGTCGAGCACTCGACGAGCGACTGGCCGCTCCACACGTCCGTCCAGGCTCCGCCGGACTTGGCCCACAGCGTCGCGTAGCCGCCGCACTGCGGGATGAAGTAACCCCCGCTGGCCCAGCCGCCGGTGTGGATCCGCGACACGTACAGCTGCGGCTTCTCGGTGCAGCCCTCGCCGGGGGTCGCGGCGGCGAGCTGCCCCGTGACGAACGTCCTGAAGTCGGACGGAGCGCCGCTCAGGCGGCTGGCATCGGCCGCCGTCGTCAGGACGACGCCGCTCTCGTCGTCGGTTTCGTAGTCGATGACCTTCCCGGCGGGCCCGGGCGTCGTCGGCACCGTGGTGACCACCGGCGTGGATCTCGTCGTCGCAGGCTTCTTGGTGGGTGCGGCACGCCCCGTGGGGGACGCGGCGGAGGTCGTGGCGCCCGTGCCCTCGGTGGGGGAGGCGGCGGGGTCGGAGTCCGAGCCACAGCCGGCCAGCAGGATCAGGGTCGCGGCGGCGGCGGTCAGCAGCGGGATTCGCGTCATGGTCTCATGATGCCGGTCGGCCGCCGCCGCGTCCGGGCGGCTCACCGGCCGGTCGTGCCGTCGATCGCCTCGCGCAGCAGATCGGCGTGGCCGTTGTGCCGCGCGTACTCCTGGATCATGTGCACGTAGACCATGCGCTGCGACATCTCGCCGTGGTGCTGGATCGTGTGCCCGAAGTCGAAACCCGCGACGGCCCGGTCGGCGAGCATCCACTCCTGACGCACCTGCTCGACGGCGCCCGGCGCGTCGGCCGGGTCGATCTGGTTGAAGTCGGCGTCGCCGCGCGCCTCGAAGTCGTGCAGGTGCGGGACGTCCTCCTGCGCGACCCGCTTGCGGAACCAGATGCGCTCGACCTTGGCCATGTGCCGCACGAGGCCCAGCAGGCTCAGGCCGGTCGACGGCAGCGGACGGCTGGCGAGCTGATCGGCGGTGAGGCCCGCGCAGACGTTCAGCAGGGTCGAGCGCTGGTGTGCCAGCATCCCCTCGAGGATGGGCCGGTCGTCGCCGGTCATGGGTCCCTCGACGGCGGCGGGAGCGGGGGAGGTCCAGGTCATGCGTCGATCGTGCCACGCGCGTGCGTCGCGGCGTCAGGACGACGCGGTGGGGCGGAGCTGCGCGATCACGGGGAAGTGATCCGATCCCCAGCACCCGGCGGCGGGGGCTGCGGTGCGGTGACGGGCGCGGCAGTTGTCGACGAGCCGTCCGTGCATCGGTGCCTGCAGCCACCACAGCCGGGTGTCGGTCGTCGTGCCGCTGCCGGGCAGCGTGAAGATGCGGTCGACCGGCGTCCGGGTGCCGGTGCGGGCGACGCGTCGCGGGTCGAATCCGTTGCCGGACGCGACGTCGTCGTTGATGCGGCGCGATGCGCCGGCGGCCGCCCGGGTGTCGGCGTACCCCGCCGATCTCAGCACCGCCAAGGAGCGGTCGCGCGCCGACGTCGTGTTGAAGTCGCCGGTCAGCACGACGGGGAGGCCGCCGGTGTTGAGCCGGCGGATCTCCCGGACGAGCTTCCGCGCCCCGGCGGCCCGCACGGCGCTGGGGGAGGCGCCCTTCGGGTAGCCCTCGGCGCGGGTGACGCCGCTGTCGGCGACGGCGTGGGCGGTGACCACGAAGTACGACCGGCCGGTCGCGCGCTGGGTCAGGACGGCCCAGTACGCCCGGCGATGCCAGCGCAGCTTCTTCTCGTACTGCGGGCCGTCGATGTCGATGAGCGAGCCGGCGCGGGTCAGCTCGAACGTCGACGTCCGCCACATGATGCGCACGTAGGAGTAGCCGCTCTCCTTGCGGTTCGGGTTGCCGACGATCGGGGTGATGCCGAACTCGGGCAGGTACCGCATGACGTCGTCGATCTGCCGGGGCGTCCCGCCGAACCGTCCGCCCGGGACCCGGGTAGGGCACCGGCGCCGGCTGCAGAAGCGGTCGTACGCGTGGTCCTTGCCGTTCGGCGCGAACTTCTTCGGGGTGCTGCAGGCGCCGCGCGTGAAGCGGCAGTTCCAGCCGGTCGTGACGTAGCCGCCGGCCTCCTGCAGGCCGACGACATCGACGTTGGTGCTGGCGCGCAGGTCGTTGACGACCCGGCCTCGGCGCTCGAGCCATGGGAAGGTCTGGCGGTTGTGGCGCTTGCCGCCGACGCAGTAGTCGGCGCACAGCAGGTTGTAGGTCATGACGCCGAAGTCGGCCGCCGGTGCCGCGGTCGTGACCCGGCGCGCGGTCGTCCACGAGCTGGGCCGCGATCCGGCGGCCCGCACCCGCACGAAGTAGGTCGTGCGGGGGACGAGTGACCCGACCACCACAAAGTGCTCGTCCCGCCTGGTCGACAGCGTGCGCGTCGTCGAGCCCGTGAACGACGCGCTGGCGCTGACCTGCACGCTGAAGCGTCTCGCGCCGTGCGGGCGCTGCCAGGTGACGAGGGCCTGGTCGTCGCCGACGGTCTCGACGGCGACCGCGCGCGGGCGCGTCGTGGCGGCCGAGGCCGCCCCGTCGGCGACGAGCACGGCGGTCATGAGCAGGGTGGTCGCGAGGACGATCGCCGCGACGACGCGCCCGCGGGGCAGGACCGGCATGGACGGACCGTACTCCAAGGTGTCAGCGCTGCGCGCTTCGCGACACCTTGTGCGCGTACATCCGCTCGTCGGCCGAGCGGACGAGCTCGTCGATCATCGCCGACGGCAGCTCGGTGACCGTCGTGACGCCGATGCTGGCCGCGAGGAGATAGGCCCGCTCGTCGGCGCGGTTGACCTCGTCGAGCCGGCGCTTGAGCCGGTCGGTGACGACGTCCTCGTCCTCGCGGGACGGGGCGATGAGGGCACAGAACTCATCTCCGCCCAGGCGTGCCAGGAGGTCGTCGGGGCCGATCACGGCACGCAGCGCGTTGGCCACCGCGACGATCATCTCGTCGCCGGCGCGGTGGCCGTGCTTATCGTTGACGGTCTTCAGACCGTCGATGTCGACGAAGGCGACTTGGCAGTCGTGACCGTTCTGGCGGGCCCGCTCGAGCCGCTGCTCGGCGTCCCCGAAGAAGCCACGCCGGTTCAGCAGGCCCGTCATGGGATCGGTCACGGCGAGGGCACGGATCTCGGCGTTGGCCTGTGCGAGCGCTGCGGTGCGTTCGACGACCCGGCGCTCGAGGTCGTTGTAGATCGAGACGTTCTCCATCGCGACCGACGTTGCGTCGGCCAGCGCCTGCAACAGCTTGACCTCGTCGGGGGTCGCGAGGTGGCCGTCGGCCCAGTAGTTGCCGATCGCCCCGATGGGGTCGAGGCTGCGGATCGGCACCATCGCGAGGCTCTTGACGAACGTCGGTCGGTAGGCGGCGTGGGGGATGCGGTCGTCGGCGTAGATGTCCTCGATGACCGCGGGCTGCTTGTTGAGTATCGACCAGCCGCTGATGCAGGCGCTCAGCGGGAACCGGCTGCCCTTCCAGAGCGGCTCGATCGGTCCTCGTCCGCGTAGTAGCACTGGCCGTCGTCACGCAGCACGAACGTCGCCCCGTCGCTGCCGACGATCTCGCGTGCCGTGGTGCGGACGATTTCCTGCACCTGCTGCAGGCTCCGGGCGAGCGACAGCTCCTGCACCGCGAGCACGAGACGCTCCATGCCGCGCACGTAGATGTCGGCGGCGACGGCGTCGTCGATGCTCACAGGGGGCTCGAGAGGAAAAAAAGTTGGGGGGAAGTCCAAGTATGGCGACGGTGACACGGTCTCGCCCGGCGAAACGGCCGGAAACTTGTCGCATGGGTGACAAGAAGTCCACAGATGGGAGTGAAAGCCCTTCACAGACGCACGGCAATTGGGCAGTATTCCAAGCCAGACGCTCTTCAGGGGAAGGGTTCCGGGGGATGGAAGCTCACACATCGGTGCTGGCCGATCGCGTCCGCGATCTGGTACGCCAGCGGCGCGTCGATCCACGCACGGACGTCGCGTCGGTGCGGCTGGCGGCACTCGACGCGATCGCCGAGCACGAGGCGCGCAGCCTGACCGGTGCCGTCGGCACGCTCGACGAGCCCGAGGTGATGGTCGGCCAGATCGTCGCCGAGGTGTCCGGGTTCGGCCCGCTGCAGGCGCTGCTCGACGACCCGACGGTCGAGGAGATCTGGATCAACGAGCCGTCCCGCGTTTTCGTGGCGCGCAGTGGCCGGCACGAGCTGACCTCGCTGATCATGACCTCGGAGCAGGTTCGCGAGCTCGTCGAGCGGATGCTGTCGTCGTCCGGCCGGCGGCTCGACATCTCGCAGCCCTTCGTCGACGCGATGCTTCCCGGCGGCCACCGGCTGCATGTCGTCCTCGAGGGCATCTCGCGGTCGTTCGCGGCCGTCAACATCCGCAAGTTCGTCGCCCGGGCGCACTCCCTTGGCGACCTCGTCACGCTGGGGACGCTCGATCAGCCCGCCGCGGCATTCCTCGACGCGAGCGTGCGCGCCGGCCTCAACATCGTCGTGTCGGGAGGCACCCAGGCGGGCAAGACGACGCTGCTCAACTGCCTCGCGGCGTCGATCCCCGGGTCGCAGCGGCTCGTGTCGGTCGAGGAGGTCTTCGAGCTGCAGACCGGCCACCCCGACTGGGTCGCGATGCAGACGCGCCAGGCCGGGCTGGAGGGGACGGGGACGATCGACCTGCGCATGCTCGTCAAGGAGGCCCTGCGCATGCGTCCGTCGCGCATCATCGTCGGCGAGGTGCGGGCCGCCGAGTGTCTCGACCTGCTGCTCGCGCTCAACGCCGGGCTGCCCGGGATGGCCAGTCTCCATGCCAACTCGGCCCGGCAGGCCCTCGTGAAGATGTGCACGCTGCCGTTGCTGGCGGGGGACAACATCGGCTCCCGGTTCGTCGTCCCGACCGTCGCAGCGTCCGTCGACCTGGTCGTGCACACCGGGCTCGGCGCCGACGGGACCCGGGCGGTTCGTGAGATCGTCGCCGTGACGGGGCGGGTCGAGAACGGATTGATCGAGTCCGAGCCGGTGTT
>JAOPXY010000137.1 GCA_025964895.1 Aeromicrobium sp. | reverse complement strand
CGACGGCACCGAGCTGGCGGTCGGGGCGCATCACGGTGCCGGCACGCCGCACGCCGAGGTCGACGCGCTGACGCAGGCCGGTGACGCCGCCCGCGGCGCGACCGCGGTCGTGACGCTCGAGCCGTGCAACCACACCGGCCGCACCGGCCCGTGCTCGGAGGCACTGGTTGCCGCCGGGGTCGCGCGCGTCGTGTTCGCCCAGATCGATCCCAACCGTGCGGCCGCCGGTGGCGCGTCGACGCTGCGCGCGGCGGGCATCGAGGTCGAGGCCGGCGTCATGGCCGAGGAGGCGACGGACCTCAACGTGGAGTGGACGTTCGCGATGACGTCCGGGCGGCCCTTCGTCACCTGGAAGTACGCCGCGACGCTCGACGGCCTCAGCGCGGCCCCCGACGGCACCAGCAAGTGGATCACGAGCGACCAGTCGCGCCGCGACGTGCAGACGTTCCGCGCCGAGGCCGACGCGATCGTCGCCGGCACGGGCGCCGTGCTGGCCGACGATCCCCGCCTCACGGTCCGCGACGAGCACGACATGCCGCTGCCGTACGACCGCCAGCCGTTGCGCGTCGTGGTGGGGGAGACCAAGATCCCCAACTACTTCCGCGTCTTCGACCGCGTCGCGCCCACGCTCATGATCCAGTCGCGCGACCCCGCGACGGTGCTGCAGAAGCTCGTCGAGAACGACATCCGCCACATCTGGCTCGAGGGCGGCCCGCGGCTGGCGGGAGCGTTCTGGAACGCCGGCGTCATCGACCGGATCATCGGCTACATGGCCCCGGCGATGCTCGGCTCCGGACGAGCGGCGCTCGAGGGCGAGGCGACGACCCTGGCCGACCTGCGGCCCATCAACATCGAGGACCTGCGGATGATCGGGCCCGACATCCGCATCATCGGCACCCCAGGACGCATGCAACGAGAGGACTTCGACTGATGTTCACCGGACTCGTGGAGGAGAAGGGCAGCATCACCGCCGTCGACGACCTGGGCGACTCCGTGCGCCTCACGATCCGCGGCCCCGTCGTGACGTCCGACGCGGCCCACGGCGACTCGATCGCGGTCAACGGCTGCTGCCTGACGGTCATGAGCCAGGACGGCGACACCTTCGGGGCCGACGTCATGAAGGAGTCGCTCGACAAGACGTCACTGGGCGACCTGGGCGTCGGCGACGAGGTCAACCTCGAGCGCGCGACGCAGGCCGGGGCGCGGCTGGGTGGCCACATCGTGCAAGGGCACGTCGACGGCACCGGTCGCATCCTCGACCGCACGCCCAGCGAGAACTGGGAGATCGTCCGGGTGGCGCTGCCGTCCGAGCTGGCCAGGTACCTCGTCGACAAGGGGTCTGTCACGGTCGACGGCACGTCGCTGACGGTCGTCGAGGTCGTCGACGCCGATCCGTCGACGGGCGGCGACTCCTGGTTCTCGGTGTCGCTGATCCCGACGACCCTCGCCGACACGACGCTCGGCGCCAAGGCACCGGGGGACCGGGTCAATCTCGAGGTCGACATCCTCGCCAAGTACGTCGAGCGCCTGCTCGCGGCACAGAGAGAAGAAGCATCATGAGTGAGCACGAGAGCGTCCGCCTCGACAGCATCGAGCGCGCCATCGCGGACTTCCGCGAGGGCAAGGCCATCGTCGTCGTCGACGACGAGAACCGTGAGAACGAGGGCGACATCATCTTCGCCGCCAGCAAGGCGACGCCGGAGCTCATGGCGTTCTTGGTCCGCTACTCCAGCGGCCTCGTGTGCGCGCCGATCACCGGTGAGATCCTCGACCGGCTCGCGATCCCGCTCATGACGCCGCACAACCGCGAGAAGATGCGCACCGCGTACACCGTGTCGATCGACGCGCGCGACGGCATCACGACGGGCATCTCGGCGACCGACCGCGCCCGCACGTGCCGGGTGCTGGCCGACTCGGCCACCGAGCCGTTCGAGCTCAACCAGCCGGGACACATCATCCCGCTGCGGGCCAAGCCCGGCGGCGTGCTGGAGCGTGCCGGTCACACCGAGGCCGCCGTCGACTTCGCCCGGCTTGCCGGGCTCACGCCCGCCGGTGTCATCGGCGAGGTCCTCCACGACGACGGCTCGCTGATGCGCGCGCCCGAGTTGCGTGCGTTCGCCGACGAGCACGGCATCGCGCTCGTCTCCATCGAGGACCTGCAGGTCTACCGCCGCCTCCACGAGTCGCAGGTCGACCGGCTCGCGACGACGCGCCTGCCCACGGAGTTCGGCGAGTTCACGGCACTCGGCTACCGCGATCGCATCGAGGGCTCGGAGCACATCGCGCTGGTCCACGGTGACCCCGGCACCGAGGACGTCGTGGTGCGCATCCACTCCGAGTGCCTCACGGGTGACGTGTTCGGCTCGCGCCGGTGCGACTGCGGCCCCCAGCTGGAGCTGTCGATGACCGAGATCACCGCCGCCGGTGCGGGCGTCGTCGTCTACCTGCGCGGCCACGAGGGCCGTGGCATCGGACTGCTGCACAAGCTGCAGGCGTACGCGCTCCAGGACACCGGCAGCGACACGGTCGACGCCAACCTGCAGCTGGGCTTCGGCGAGGACGAGCGCGACTACGCCGCGGGCGCCCAGATCTTGCGCGACCTGGGCATCACCTCGGTGCGCCTGCTGACCAACAACCCCGACAAGACGACGGCCCTCGAGGCGTACGGCCTCAAGGTGCTCGAGCGGCTCCCGCTCGTCATCGCCCCCACGGAGGACAGCCTGCGGTACCTGCAGACCAAGGCCGAGCGCATGGGCCACGATCTTCCCGGACTGGAGTCACAGGCATGAGCGGTGCGGGAGCACCCACGATCCTCGTCGACGGCGAGGGCGCGCGGGTCGCGATCGTCGCGTCGAGCTGGCACACGCAGGTCATGGACGGGCTGATCGCCGGCGCGCAGGCCGCGCTGGCCGACGCGCACGTGACCGACGTGACCCTCGTTCGCGCGCCCGGCTCGTTCGAGCTGCCCATCCTCTGCCAGGCGTACGCGCGACACGGCTTCGACGCGGTCATCGCCCTGGGCGTCATCATCCGAGGTGGCACGCCGCACTTCGAGTACGTCTCGGCGGCCGCGACGGACGGGCTGACGCGCGTCGCGATCGACACCGGCGTGCCGATCGGCTTCGGCCTGCTGACGACCGACGACGAGGCGCAGGCCCTGGACCGGGCCGGCCTCCCCGACAGCCGCGAGGACAAGGGGCGCGAGGCCGTCGAGGCCGCCCTGTCCGCGTGGAACGTCCTGCGGACCCTCGGCTGACCGGCACCGATAGACTGCTCCGCGATGAAGACCTTCGATGACCTCTTTGCCGAGCTGGCCGACAAGGCTGCCCGCCGCCCCGAGGGCTCGCGCACCGTCGCCGAGCTCGACGCCGGCGTGCACTCGATCGGCAAGAAGCTCGTCGAGGAGGCCGCGGAGTCGTGGATGGCCGCCGAGCACGAGGGACCCGAGCGCACCGCCGAGGAGATCAGCCAGCTGCTGTACCACGCGCAGGTCATGATGATCGCCTCCGGCATCACGCTCGACGACGTCTACGCGCATCTGTGACGGACCGGTCCCAGCCCCGCACGTCATTGACCCCCTGAGAAGAGACCCCATGCTCAAGATCGCCGTCCCCAACAAGGGCGCACTCGCCGAGGCCGCGGCCCTGATGCTGACCGAGGCCGGCTACCGGCAGCGCCGCAACGCCAAGGACCTCGTCACGCTCGACCCCGACAACGACGTCGAGTTCTTCTACCTGCGTCCGCGCGACATCGCGATCTACGTGGGGGAGGGCACCCTCGACGTCGGCATCACGGGCCGTGACCTGCTGCTGGACTCCAAGGCCCACGCCGCCGAGAACCGCTCGCTGGGCTTCGGCGCCTCGACGTTCCGCTTCGCCGGGCCGGTCGGCACGCTGTCGAAGGTCGAGGACCTCGAGGGGCTGCGCATCGCGACGTCGTACGAGGGCATCGTCGGCTCCTACCTCGCCGAGCGCGGCATCTCCGCCGACGTCGTCCGCCTCGACGGCGCCGTCGAGTCCTCGATCCGCCTGGGAGTCGCCGACGCGATCGCCGACGTCGTCGAGACCGGCAGCACGCTCAAGCAGGCCGACCTGGAGGTGTTCGGCGACCCGATCCTGTCGTCGGAGGCCGTGCTGATCACGCGCCAGGGTGCCGCGGAGCCCGCGGGGTTCGAGGTCTTCAAGCGCCGGCTCGACAGCGTCATCGTGGCGCGGACGTACATCATGATGGACTACGACATCCGGGTCGACCAGGTCGAGCGGGCCGTCGAGCTGACGCCCGGCATCGAGTCGCCGACCGTCTCACCGCTGCATCGCGAGGGCTGGGTCGCGGTGCGGTCCATGGTCCCGCGCGACGCGGCCCAGAAGGTCATGGACGAGCTGTACGAGCTCGGCGCCCGCGGGATCCTCGTGACGGACATCCTGGCGTGCCGGATCTGAGGACGCTGTGCCGGAGCTGAGGACATTTCGCCCGGCGGGAGCGCGGGTCGTCGCGTACGCCGTGGCCGTCATCATGCTGGTGCTGACCGCGGCGATCGCGTTCGCGCTGCCCGACGAGATCTACTTCACGACGGCCGAGACCGTCACGCTGTGGATCATCATCGTCGCGGTGCTGGCCCTGCTGCACGGGATCGGCCGCAGCTTCGTGCGGGCGACCGACGACGGCGTCGAGGTGCTCAACGGGTACCGCCGCCACTCGGTGCCGTGGAGCGACATCGAGGGCTTCGCGATGAACTCCGGCGCGCCGTGGCCGACCATGGTCACGCGGGACGACGAGCGGGTCATGCTGTTCGGCATCCAGGGCAGCGACGGCCGGTACGCCCGCGACGCCGTCGAGTACCTGCGGGGGCGGTTGTCGTGACGCACGGCGAGGGGCGCGCCCCCGCGAGCGGGAGGGGCCCCCAGCTCGCCGCGCCGCAGTTCCCCGGGGACGACGGGACGGCCGACCCCGCGCTGGCGGCGGCGCTCGGCGACGACACCGCGGTGCTGCAGGTGCTGCCCGACGTCCGGGTGTTCGTGCCGATCGTCGCCCTGCTGGGGGACACGCCGGCCGGCGGCGACAAGAACGCCGACATGGCCGCGGTCCTGATGACCGGCGCCGACGGGCGCCGGGCCCTGCTGGCGTTCAGCAGCATCGCCACGATGGCCGCGTGGGACGCGCAGGCCCGTCCCGTGCCGGTCCTCGGCAGGGATGCGGCGCGGGCGACGCTCGACGAGAACGCCTCGGCGATCCTGCTCGACCTCGCGAGCCCGACCTTCACGGTCGTCGAGACCGACGACGTGCGCCGCCTCGCCACCGCCCCAAGATCTGGCGCCTGAGCAACCGTTCTGGACGCCGATCGGTCGAAAGACCGTTGATGTGCGGCCACGTCTCGGGGAGGTCAGCCCGCGGCTATCTCGCGGACCTCGCGCAGCGGGACCGTGATGTGGACGTTGCCGTCGTGGCGCTCGACGCGCGCCACGAAGCCGGCGTTGCCGACGGCCCGCAGCAGCTTGTCGTTCGAGCCGGCGGTGATGAAGGTCAGGCGGGTCGCACCCTCGTGCTTGGCGCGTCCTGCCGCATGGGTCATGAGGCGCGTGCCGAGGCCCTGTCCCTGCCAGGCGTCCTCGATGATCAGCTGGAACGTCCAGACCTCGTCGACGAGCTCGAGCACGCCGTGGCCGACGACGTCCTGGCCGGCCTGGACGAGCAGCGCGACGCCACGGTCCGGGACCACGAGGCGCCGGGCCATGCGCGTCGTCATGGGCATCTTGAGCGGCACCTGGTAGCGGTCGAAGAGGGTCTCGACGCTGCAGCGCTGGTGCAGGGCGCTGACCGCCTCGAGATCGGTCAACGTCGCCTCGCGGACCCGGGGGAACATCTCGCGAGGCGATGGCGTGATGAGCGGGACGTCCGCTCCCGCGTCGCCGACCAACGACATCAGCGCCTGGGCGCGGGCCCGCTCGTCGGCGGTGAACGCGACGGCCCGGGTGATGCGCAGCGCGGAGCCGTCGCGGCGGACGAGCTGCAGGACGTCGTGCCCGGTGTAGTCGGCGACGTCCGGCGGGCCGGTCTCGAGCAGCTCGCGAAGCACCTCCTCGACGGACCGGCCCTCTTCGAGGACGTCGTGCACCCCGCGCAGGTAGCGGGTCGGGGCGTCGACCAGGGCGGCCTCGCCGACACGTGTCACCGAGACGTCCGCGCCGCCGGCGGTCTCGAACAGCTCGGCGACCCGCACGTCGGTCCAGCCGTCGGGCGCGCGGACCACGAGCTCGTCGGTCACCCTCGGGGTCGTCGCGAAGACCTGGAGCGCCAGGATGTTGAGCTCCGCCCGGCCGCACGCCAGTGCGATCTCGGCCAGGATCCCGGGTCGATCGGCGAGGGTCGTGCGCACGCGCCACAGCATGGTGCCAGTGTGGCGGACGGTGTTTTCGGCGCCGGGTCGTGCGTGTTTCCGGTTCGCAACATCGCCGATTTCGTCAGACGGCGCCGGCACTGGTAACCTTGAAGGCGAAGTGGAGGTCCACCTCCCACCTACCAGGTTCCTGACCCGGAGGTACGAGTCGGTTCAACGGCATCTCGATGCGATCGAACCGGCCTGAGGCGTGTTCCTGACGGGAATACGCCACTGGTGGCGTCCGTTTCATACGGGGGCCACTTTTCTTGTTTCTCGAGAATGCCCGGTGGCCCTCCACATGACCCCAGGAGGATCCATCACCACAGAGCTGCGCGTCAACGACCGAATCCGAGTGCCCGAAGTACGCCTCGTCGGTCCTGGCGGTGAACAGGTCGGCATCGTTCGTATCGAAGATGCCTTGCGACTGGCGGCGGAAGCCGATCTCGATCTCGTCGAGGTGGCGCCCACAGCTCGTCCGCCCGTCTGCCGTCTCATGGACTACGGCAAGTTCAAGTACGAGACCGCTCAGAAGGCCCGCGAGTCCCGGCGCAACCAGACCAACACCATCATCAAAGAGATGAAGCTGCGCCCCAAGATCGATCAGCACGACTACGACACCAAGAAGGGTCACGTCGTCCGATTCCTGAAGGCCGGTGACAAGGTCAAGATCACCATCATGTTCCGCGGACGCGAGCAGCACCGCCC
>JAOPXY010000128.1 GCA_025964895.1 Aeromicrobium sp. | reverse complement strand
CGACGCCGTGCACCCGCTCGACGGCGGCCGCGCCGGGGTGCTGCACCGCGATCTCGACCGCACCGTCCGCGATCTCGGGATCGACGGTGACGCGTGGCGCCGGCTCTACGCGCCGCTCACGGACCACGCCGACGACCTGATCGCGGAGATCTTCGGGCCGATCCTGCACGTCCCGCGCCATCCACTGCGGCTGGCGGGATTCGGGGTGAGGGCGATGCAGCCCGCGTCGTGGGTCGCCCGCCGGTGGACGACCGACGAGGCCCGCGCCCTGTTCGCCGGTCTCGCCGCGCACGCGATGCACCCGCTCGACCGCCCCGCGACCGGCAGTCTCGGGCTGATGTTCGGCATGACGAGCCACGCGTACGGCTGGCCCGTTGCGCGCGGCGGATCACAGGCGATCGCTGACGCGCTGGCGGCCGACGTCGTCGAGCACGGCGGCCGGATCGAGACCGGCCACAGCGTCACCGTGCTCCCGCAGGCCGACATCGTCATGTTCGACACTTCGCCGTCGGCCGTGCTGGAGATCGTGGGCGACCGCCTGCCGCGCCGCGTGCGCCGCCCGTTCACGCGGTGGCGCACCGGACCGGGATCGTTCAAGGTCGACTTCGCCGTCGAGGGCGGCGTGCCCTGGACCGCGGAGCCGGCCCGCCGCGCCGGCACGGTGCACGTCGGCGGGACGTTCGAGGAGGTGAACGCGGCCGAGCGCGAGGTGCACGCCGGACGCATGCCCGACCGCCCGTTCGTGCTGGTGTGCCAGCAGTACCTGGCCGATCCGGGCCGCTCGGTCGGTGACGTCCACCCCGTCTGGGCGTACGCGCACGTGCCCACGGGCTACACGGGTGACGCGACCGAGGCGCTGATCGGTCAGATCGAGCGCTTCGCGCCGGGCTTCCGTGACCGGGTCGTGGCGCAGGCGGTCTCGACGCCCGCCGACCTCGAGGCGCACAACGCCAACTACCTGGGTGGTGACATCGGCGGCGGGTCGAACGATCCTCGCCAGCTCGTCATGCGTCCGCGGCTGTCGCCGAACCCCTATTTCCTCGGGGTCGACGGCCTCTACCTATGCTCCGCCTCCACGCCTCCGGGCGGCGGCGTCCACGGCATGGGCGGGTTCCACGCCGCGACGCAGGCTGTGGCCGCCCTGTGAGCGTCGAGAGGGGGGAACTACGCCCCGCGGGCACCCGTTGTACCGGTTGAACCTTCATCCATGCAGCCGAGCCCAGGAGCGCGACCCATGAACCTGCCAGCCCACAAGCAGATGCTCTCCGCCGCGGCGGCCGCCTCCGTCCTGCTGCTCACCGCCGCCTGCGGCTCGAGCGACTCCGATGCGACGTCGGCATCGACCACGGCGGCTCCAACGACCGACGCCCCCGCGACCGATACGCCGACGTCCGACGCGCCGACCGAGGACACCCCCGACATCGGCGAGGCCGACGCGGGAGCCTACGCCGACGGCGACTACGAGGCGGAGGGCAGCTACATCAACCCCGCCGGCGAGTCGACCGTCAAGGTGGAGCTGACGATCACGGACGGCACGGTCTCGGACATCACCGTGACGCCCGAGGCCGAGAACGGCACCTCGAAGCAGTTCCAGGAGAAGTTCGCCGGCGGCATCGCCGACGAGGTCGTCGGCAAGAGCCTCGATGACATCAGCGTGACCAAGGTCGCGGGCTCGTCGCTGACCAGCGGAGGCTTCAACGACGCGCTCGATCAGATCAAGTCCGACGCGACGGCCTGACGTGCACGCCTGGACGTTCGAGGCGATCGGCACCGCGTGGCAGATCGACACGCGGGAACCGCTCGCTGAGGACGTCCAGGCGGCCGTGCGGGGCTGCATCAAGCAGTTCGACAAGACGTGGTCGCGCTTCCGCGGCGACTCACTGGTCGCCGACATCGCCAGAGGCGCAGGGGAGTGGGAGCTGCCCGACCACGCCGGCATGCTGCTGGAGTTCTACGGCCAGCTGCACCAGGCGACCGGCGGCGCCGTCAATCCGCTGATAGGACGGACGCTGTCCGACCTGGGCTACGACGCGAGCTACTCGTTGAGGACGTCGGCGCACCCGGCTCCGGTGCCGGCGTGGGACTCCGTGACGTGGAACGGTCGCACGCTCGTGACGCTCGAGCCCGTCATGCTCGACGTCGGCGCCGCGGGCAAGGGCCTGCTGGTCGACCTCGTGTCGACGATCGTCAGGTCGAGCGTCAACCGGTTCACCGTCGACGCCAGCGGCGACATCTACCATGGCGGGACCGCGCCGATCCGGATCGCGTTGGAGCACCCCGCCGATCCCACGCGAGCCGTCGGTGTCGCGGTGCTCGAGCCCGAGGATGCCCTGTGCGCCTCGGCCACCAATCGGCGGGCGTGGGGCGACGGCCTGCATCACGTGCTCGACGCCCGCACGGGCCGCCCCACGACCGACGTCATTGCAACGTGGGTCGTGGCCTCGAGCTGCATGGTCGCCGACGGTCTGGCGACGGCCCTGTTCTTCGGTGAACCGGACACGCTCGCCGAGCGCTTCCGGTTCGAGTTCGTCCGCATGCGCGCCGACGGCCGCCTTCACTGGTCGCCCGGTTTTCCCGGAGAGATGTTCACATGAGCACTGCCCTGAACCCTCGCGACGTCCTGGACCGTCAGCTCGGACGGGTCACGATGTACCGGCTCGTGACGATCGTGCTGGCGCTGCTGGCCGTCGTGATGGTCGTCCACACCGCGGCCGGCACGTTCACCGATCCGTTCACGGTGCGGGCCGAGCTGGTGACCCTGGTCGTGCTCGTCGCGGCGTCGGTCGTGAGCAGTCGCCTCGTCGCGCTGGTGTTCCGCGTGCGCCCGCACACCGAGTCGGCCGTCATCACGGCGCTGCTCCTGTGGTTCATGTTCTGGCCCTCCACCGCAGTCGACGACCTGGCCTGGCTGGCCGGCGCCGCGCTGCTCGCGAATGCCTCGAAGTACGTGTTCGCGTGGCGCGGCCGGCACATGCTGAATCCCGCCGCAGCGGGTGCGGTGCTCGTCATCATCGCCCAGGACTGGGCGGGCCGGGAGTCGGCGATCAACGCGACGTGGTGGATCGCGGCGGAGAAGCTGCTGCCGTTCGTCGCCGTCGGCGCGCTGCTCGTGCTGTGGCGCACCCGCCGCCTCGACGTCGGCCTGCTGTTCGTGGCCGTGGCCTACGGCCTGTGTGTGTGGGGCGTGACCGAGGGCTTCGACGCTCCGTTCGACGACTCGCTGAAGACCGTCGCGTACTCGTTCCCGATCGTCTTCATGGCCGGCTTCATGGTCAGCGAGCCGCTGACGCTGCCACCGCGGCGCCTCCAGCAGCTCGTCGTCGCGCTCGTGATTGCCGTGTGCCTGTCGTACGGCACGTTCGTGTCGATCTTCGAGCAGACCGCGCCGAGCATCGGCGTCGTGTCGTTGGGCCTGCCGGAGGTCGCGCTGCTCGTGGGAAATCTCGTCGCCTTCGCGTTCGCCCGCCGCCGCGGACTCACGTTCGAACTGGTGGAGACGCGCCAGGTGACCCCCGAGACGCACGAGCTGACGTTCCGCTCGCGCCGTCGCGTCCCGTTCACGCCAGGCCAGTACGTCGAGCTGACCGTGCCGCACGCGGGCATGGACAGCCGTGGGGCGCGACGGACGTTCAGCATCAGCTCGGCCCCCGACGACGAGGGGCGCTTCTCGTTCGCGCTGCGCGTGCCGGAGAGGTCGTCGAGCTTCAAGCAAGCGCTGCTCGCCCTTGAGCCGGGCCAGCGGGTGCAGGGCACGGGCGTCGGCGGCGACTTCGTGCTGCCGTCCGATCCGGCGGTGCCGGTGCTGCTCGTCGCCGGCGGCATCGGCATCACGCCCTTCCTCAGCCAGCTGAGACACGACGCGGCCCGTGACGCGGTGCTCGTGTACGGCGCGTCGTCGCCCGACGAGGTCCCGTTCGCCGAGGAGCTGGCCGGCGTCCGCGTCGTGCTGGTGTGCCCCTCGCGGCCGTCCTCGCTGCCGGTCGGGTGGAGGTTCGTCGAGGCGCCGTACCTGTCGGCCGACCTCATCGCGGAGGCGGTGCCCGACCTCGGTGATCGCCGAGCGTACGTGTCGGGACCGCCGGCCATGGTGAATGCAGTGCGCGTCGGTCTCAAGAAGCGGTGCCGGTCGCTGAAGACCGACTATTTTTCCGGCTACTGAATGTTCTTCTGTGTACTGCGGAAGATGCCCTGGCGCGATATCCTGGCGGGACGGGTGCGTCGTAATGGTTTAAACCATGATGGCCTGTCAATACACGACGGACGGGCCCCCGGGTCCTGACGGGCGGGTCGCGAGCGCCACGGAGGGGTGGCGATCGCGGCGCAGGCGTTCCATCGCGGGACGTGTCACCGAACGCACCAGCATCCTCGAGCCACTGGACCGGCCGGCTGAATCCTGCGTCGAGGCCACCCGTCAGCTGTCTGCCTCCGCGCAGGCCACCCCCAAGGATTCGCCCATGTCCGGTACTACCACGCGTACCCGCACCCCTGCACTGCCCCTCGCCGCGGCCCTCGCCGCGATGACCGCCCTGCTCGTCGCGGTTGCCGTGTCCTTCGCCGGCTCGGCCCGCGCCGCCGGCCCACCTGACATCCTGCTCGGCGAGGCCGCCGACTTCTCCGTCCTCGCCAGCGACGGCATCACCAAGACCGGCGCGATCACAGTGACAGGACTGGTCGGTTCCGCCCCGACGGGCATCACCGGCACCGGCGTGATCACGCCGTCGGGCGTCGAGCGAGGCGTGGCCGACGGTGACGTCGCGACGGCCAAGCTGAATCTCGGGACCGCGTACCTCCAGGCGGAGGGATCGCCGACGTCCGGGACGCTCACCGGACAGATCGGCGGCGAGATCCTCACGGGCGGCACCTACACCCGGTCAGGGGCACTCGACTTCACCGGCGTGCTCACCCTCGATGGCGAGAACGACCCGAACTCGGTGTTCGTCATCCAGGTCAGCTCGAGCCTGACGGTCGCGAAGGATGCCTCGGTGGTGCTGACCCGCGGCGCCCAGGCCTGCCACGTGTTCTGGCAGATCGGCGCGGACACCGTTGTCCAGACGGGAGCCGCGTTCAAGGGCAACATCCTGGGCCAGAACGACATCACCGCTGCCACGAGCGCCACCTTCGAGGGCAGGCTGTTGACCAACACCGGCGCCGTGACGCTCGACAACAACACGATCACCAACCCGGTGTGCGCCGCCGCGACACCGGCACCGACCGCGACCACCCCGGCGCCCACGGCCTCGCCGACCAAGAAGCCGACTCCGAAGCCCACCAAGACGTCGCCCTCGCGCGGCGGCGGCTCCGGCAGCGCGGACGACTCCGATGACTCCTCAGGCGGCTCCGGCTCGGACTCCGGCTCCGACTCCGACGGGACCTCCACCGGCACGAGCGACGGCGGTTCCGACGGCGACGGCAACACCCCGACGTCGACGCCCGGCCTCCCCGACACCGGCGGACCGCCGTGGTTCCTGGCACCCGCCGGCGCGCTGGTCGTCCTGGCCGGCCTCGGTGTCGTCATCGCCGCCCGCACGCCTCGCGGCATGCACCGCGGCTGACTCGAGGGTCCTCCCGACAGACGTCGGGAGGACCCAGGAAAAATCTTGAAGTTGACAGGAATGGACTCAACTTTGTAGGCGTTGTCCTGGATGACACCGTTCCACCCAGGAGGACACCCATGGATCTCGCGAAGTTCACGACGCGCAGCCAGCAGGCGCTGGGCATTGCGATCTCGTCCGCCGCCGCGGCGGGCAACCCCGCCGTAGAGCCGGCGCACCTGCTGCAGGCGCTGCTGACCCAGGAGGGCGGCACCGCCGGACCGTTGATCCAGGCCGCCGGCGTCGAGGTCCAGGCCGTCGCGTCGGGCGTCAAGACGTCCCTCGACCAGCTGCCGAGCGCCTCGGGCGCCAGCGTCCAGAATCCCGGCCTCAGCCGGTCCAGCCACGAGGTGCTGCAGCGCGCCCAGGACCTCGCCGACCAGCTCGGCGACGACTTCGTGTCGACCGAGCACCTCGTCGTCGGCATCGCAACCGTCACGTCGCCGGCGCAGAAGGTCCTCGTCGACGCCGGCGCGACCGCGGACGCGCTGCAGGCCGCGTTCACGGCCGTCCGCGGCTCCGCCCGGGTCACGAGCCCCGAGGCAGAGGACACCTACCAGTCGCTGGAGAAGTACGGCGTCGACCTGACCGCCGTCGCCCGCGAGGGCAAGCTCGACCCCGTCATCGGCCGCGACAGCGAGATCCGGCGGCTCGTCCAGGTGCTGAGTCGCCGCACCAAGAACAACCCCGTCCTGATCGGGGAACCGGGCGTCGGCAAGACCGCGGTCGTCGAGGGGCTCGCGCAGCGCATCGTCGCCGGTGACGTCCCCGACTCTCTCAAGGGCCGCCGGCTCATCTCGCTCGATCTGGCCGCGATGGTCGCGGGCGCCAAGTACCGCGGCGAGTTCGAGGAGCGCCTGAAGGCCGTCCTGACCGAGATCAAGGAGTCCGGCGGGCAGGTCATCACGTTCATCGACGAGCTCCACACCGTCGTCGGCGCGGGCGCCGGCGGCGACAGCTCGATGGACGCCGGCAACATGCTCAAGCCCATGCTGGCGCGCGGCGAGCTGCGCATGATCGGCGCGACGACGCTCGATGAGTACCGCGAGCGCATCGAGAAGGACCCCGCGCTCGAGCGCCGCTTCCAGCAGGTCTTCGTCGGCGAGCCATCGCCGGAGGACACCATCGCGATCCTGCGCGGGCTCAAGGAGCGCTACGAGGCGCACCACAAGGTCTCGATCTCCGACGCGGCGCTCGTCGCGGCGGCGACCCTGTCCGACCGCTACATCCCCGGACGCCAGCTGCCCGACAAGGCGATCGACCTGATCGACGAGGCCGGCAGCCGCCTGCGCATGGAGATCGACTCCAGCCCCGTCGAGATCGACGAGCTGCGCCGCGCCGTCGACCGCCTCCGCATGGAGGAGCTGCACCTGGCCAAGGAGTCCGACGACGCGAGCCGCGAGCGCCTCGACAAGCTGCGCGTCGAGCTCGCCGACAAGCAGGAGGCACTGCGGGCGCTCGAGCAGCGGTGGGAGGCCGAGAAGCAGAGCCTCAACGCGGTCGGCGACATCAAGGAGCGCATCGACGAGGTGCGCATCGCCGCCGAGCGCGCCCAGCGCGAGGGCGACATGGAGCAGGCCAGCCGTCTGCTCTACGCCGAGATCCCGGCCATGGAGCGCCAGCTCGCCGATGCGCAGGAGGCCGAGGCCCACGGACGCACCGAGCCCACGATGGTGCACGACGAGGTCGGCGCCGACGACATCGCCGAGGTCGTCGCGTCGTGGACGGGCATCCCGACCGGACGTCTGCTGGAGGGTGAGACCGGCAAGCTGCTGCGCATGGAGGACGAGCTGGGCAAGCGTCTCATCGGCCAGCGGCCGGCCGTCGTGGCGGTGTCCGACGCAGTGCGCCGCTCGCGGGCGGGCATCTCCGACCCCGATCGTCCGACCGGGTCGTTCCTGTTCCTCGGACCCACCGGCGTCGGCAAGACCGAGCTGGCCAAGACTCTGGCGGAGTTCCTGTTCGACGACGAGCGGGCGATCATCCGCATCGACATGAGCGAGTACAGCGAGAAGCACTCCGTCAGCCGTCTCGTCGGAGCGCCCCCGGGCTACGTCGGCTACGACGAGGGCGGGCAGCTGACCGAGGCGGTGCGCCGGCGCCCCTACTCCGTGGTGCTGCTCGACGAGGTCGAGAAGGCCCACCCCGAGGTCTTCGACATCCTGCTGCAGGTGCTCGACGACGGGCGACTCACCGACGGGCAGGGCCGAACGGTCGACTTCCGCAACGTCATCCTCGTGCTGACGTCGAACCTTGGGTCGGCCTTCCTGCAGGACGCGTCGCTGGACGACACGGCCAAGAAGGCCGCGGTCATGGACGTCGTCAAGATGTCGTTCAAGCCGGAGTTCCTCAACCGGCTCGACGAGATCGTGACGTTCGACGCCCTCGGCACCGACGAGCTCGCGCACATCGTCGACCTGCAGGTCGATGCGCTGGCGCGCCGGCTGCAACCGCGACGCATCACGCTGAAGGTGACCGAGGCCGCCCGCGAATGGCTCGCCCTCACCGGCTGGGACCCCGCGTACGGCGCCCGTCCGCTGCGCCGCCTGGTGCAGCAGGCGATCGGCGACCGGCTCGCGAGGTCCCTGCTGGCCGGCGAGGTCCGCGACGGCCAGACCGTCGTCGTCGATCGTGCCCCGGATGCTGATGAGCTGACGGTTGCTGCGGCGTGATGGGATGACGGTATGACTGACACCGTCCCGAAGCGCCCGCCGACCCTGGCGGGCGCTTGCATCTACCTCGGGGCGCTGTCGGCGATCCTGTCGATCCGGGCGGCGACCGTCGTGTCGACGTGGAACGGCGACGACCGGGCCGCGGAGTTCGGCCTCGTGCTCGACGCGATGCGCGACGCGGGCCTGAGCCAGTCCGACGCCGAGTCCACGTACCGGGTGCTGCTCACCGTCGTCGCGGTGCTGGCCGCCTGCGGTGCGGTGTTCGCGATCTTCACGGCCCGCGGCGACCGGGCGAGTCGCGTCGGGCTGACGGTCGCCGTCGGCGTCAGCGGCCTCGCGTCCTTCCTCGGCATCATCGGCGGCGGATTCCTGATCTCGATGCTGGGCGCGCTGCTGGTCGTGTTCACGGTGCGTCTCTGGACCGGCGAGATCCGCACCTACTTCCGGACGCTCGCGGGCCATGCGCCCCCGCCCCCGAGGCCGGCTGCGGTGGCGGCGGCAGCGGCGCCCGATCCGTTCGCCGGCACCTCCGGCCCGGCGGCACAGCAGCCCATCGTGCCCGTGCCCGCGGCGCCACCGGAATGGCACCGGCCGCCCGGCTACCACCAGCAGCCCTGGCACCCGGCCCGGGAGCCGCTCCCGAAGGCCGTCAGCGTCGCGGTCTGGACCGCATTCACCGGCTCCATCGTCGCGATCGGCCTGTCGGCCCTCATGCTGCTGCTGATCCTCGCGGGAGCGCTCGACTACGACGCCATCATGGAGCAGGGGGGGCCGAGCGCCGACATGGTGAGCGGCTCGGAGAACGACTTCGACACGGCGCTGCGCCTCATGACGGCGCTGGCGTCGATCTCCGTCGTCATCGGGATCGGCGGACTGCTCGCATCGATCCGGGTGCTGCTGAAGCGACGGGCCGGGGGAGTGCCGCTGTTCGTCATGACGGTCGTCGCGCTGGTCGTCTCGGCGCTCGGATTCCCCCTCGGACTCCCGTGGACGGCCGCCACGATCGTGGTGTGGATCCAGCTGCGCAGGCCCGAGGCGCGGGCCTGGTTCTCCCGGGCGTAAGGCGGGTCATGCACCCCTCCCGCAGTGTGCGTCGGGTGGGTGGCGGCGACTAGACTGAACACATGTCAGAGAGCGTCGCGACCGTCCAGAAGCGTCCCCACGTCGTCGTCGTCGGAGGCGGCTTCGGTGGCATCGCCGCCGTCCGCAAGCTCAAGCGCGCCGATGTCGACGTGACCTTGATCGACCGGCACAACTACAACACGTTCAACCCGCTGCTGTACCAGGTCGCGACGGCGAGCCTGAACCCCGGCGACATCACCTGGTTCCTGCGCGCGATCCGCGCCAAGCAGGGCAACGTCCGCTTCCTCAAGGGCACCGTCACCGCGATGGACCACGAGGCCAAGACGCTGCACCTCGACGGCGGCCTCGACGTCTCGTACGACTCCCTCGTCATCGCGGTGGGCGTGACGGCCAACTTCTTCGGCATCCCCGGAGCCGCCGAGCACTCGATGCCGCTCTACCGCCGCTCCCAGGCGCTCGCGGTGCGCGACCGCATGTTCGCCAACCTCGAGGACGCGGCGATCAACGGACAGGACCGCGACCTGCGGATCATCGTCGTCGGTGGTGGCGCCACGGGCGTCGAGACGGCCGGCGCGTTCGCCGAGCTGCGCAACAACGACATGCCAACGACCTACCCCGAGCTCGACACGAAGCGCATCCACATCACCCTCGTCGAGATGCTGCCGCACGTGCTCGGACCGTTCCACCCCAAGCTGCGCGACTACGCGAAGAAGTCGCTGGAGAAGCGCGACGTCGAGCTGCGCCTCGAGACCGCCGTCAAGGAGGTGCGCCCCGACGGGGTGCTGGTCGAGCACGCCGGTGAGCAGGAGTTCCTGCCCGCCGCGATGGTCGTCTGGGCGTCCGGCATCACGGCGCACTCGACGGTCAAGGAGTGGGCGGTGCCGCAGGGCCGCGGTGGCCGCATCGAGACCGACGAGCACCTGCGCGTCAGGGGCATGAACGATGTCTACGCGATCGGCGACGTGTCGATCAGCCCGGACGAGCCGCTCCCGCAGCTGGCCCAGCCCGCGATCCAGGGCGGCAAGCACGTCGCCAAGGTCGTCGCCGCCGAGCTCAAGGGCAAGTCGGTGCCCAAGCCCTTCAAGTACAAGGACAAGGGCACGATGGCCACGATCGGCCGCAACTCCGCGATCGCGGAGATCAAGTTCCTGCCGCGGCTCAAGGGCTTCCCGGCCTGGATCATCTGGGTCGCGCTCCACATCGCGACGCTGCTGGGCAACCGCAACCGGTTCGCGACGCTGATCAACCTGACCGCGAAGTACCTCGTCGGTGGGAGTCACAATGCGATCGTCGGCGAGACGCCTCCGGTGACGGCGCTGAAGCCCGTCATGGTCGAGGCGCGCTCGGCCCGGCGGGGCGCGAAGGCCCCCGTCAAGAAGGCGCCCGCGGCGAAGAAGTCCCCCGCAAGCGGGAGGGGCACCCAGCCCGCACCCAAGCCGTAAGGCTCTTCCCCTTAGGGTGGGGCCGATCACGTCCCGGCACGAGAACGAGGCCCAGCATGACCGCAGTGACCCATGACATCAGCGGCGGCATCGGACGGCTCGTCCTCTCCCGGCCGGAGCAGTCGAACTCGTTCGACCTGCCGGCCGCCCAGGATCTCGTCCGCGCGGTCGAGGCGGTGTCGGCCGACGACGTCCGTGCGATCACGCTGACCGCCGCGGGCAAGCGCTTCTGCGCCGGGGGCGACGTCACGTCGTTCGTCGCCGCGGACGACCAGGCCGCGTACCTGCTGGAGCTCGCGACGGTGCTCGAGGGCGGCCTGCGGGCGCTCGCGGAGCTCGCGAAGCCGGTCGTCGCGGGGGTCCGGGGTGCCGTCGCGGGTGCGGGGCTCGGCGTCATGCTCAGCGCGGACGTCATCGTCGCGGGCCGCGGCACCAAGTTCGTCATGGCCTACCCCGGCATCGGTCTGACGCCCGATTGCGGCGTCTCCTACCTCGTGCCGCGGGCGATCGGGCAGCAGCGGGCGCTCGAGTTCGCGCTGACCGACCGGGTGCTGACCGCCGACGAGGCGCACGACTGGGGACTCGTCACGATGGTCGTCGACGACGACGCGGTCGAGGCGAAGGTCGACGAGATCGCCACGACGTGGGCGACGTCCGCGCCCGCCGCCCTCGGCCAGGCCCGCCGGCTGATCCGCAGCGCCTGGGACGTCCCCGCCGCGGCGGCAGGCGCGGAGGAGTCGGCCACGATCTCCGCCGCCGTGACCGGCCACGAGGCCCAGCGACTCGTCAACGCCTTCGTCTCCCGCTGACCCCGAGTGGTGCGTTCTGGATCGCGACTGGTGCGGCCTGGACGTTTCGGGACGGCGCGTCTGTCCGCACCGCACCACTCGCGGTCCCGTGCGCACCACTCGAGCGGCGGGGGGCGGTCAGGGGCGGAGGGCCTCTTCCAGCTCGGCGCGGGCGGTCAGCATAGACGGCCCGTACCAGGTGAGGCTGCGGCCCGAGACCAGCGCCGTCGGGATCGCCGGGAAGGCCTCGGGGCCGTCGTCGGGCGTGAAGGCGTAGGGCTCGTCGGGCAGGAGCACGAGATCGGCGTCGACATCGGCCAGGTCGACGTGCGGATAGCGGTCGGGTGACTCCCCGAACGCGTTGACGAGCCCCAGGCGAGCGACCAGGTCGCCGGTGAAGGTCCGCGACCCGACGACCATCCAGGGATCGCGCCAGATCGGGATCGCGACGCGGCGCCCGTCCTCGGCGACCGGCTCGGCCCACACCCGCTCGGCCTCGGCGAGCCACGCCGGGACGTCCCAGCCGAGCGCGCCTGAGAACATCCGCCGCATCGACGCGAACGCCTCGTCGACCGTCTCGATGACCGTGACCCAGACCTGCACGCCGGCTTCCCGCAGTCGGGTGATGTCGAGCTCGCGGTTCTCCTCGCGGTTGGCTATCACCAGATCCGGCGCGATGCGCACGATGGCGCGGCGGTCGGGATTCTTCGTGCCCCGCACGCGCTCGACGTCCAGGTCGGACGGGTGTGTGCACCAGTCCGTTGCCCCCAGCAGCGCGTCGGGACGGGTGACGGCGATCGCCTCCGTCAGGGATGGCACGAGCGACACGACCCGCCGCACGGGCCGGGGGACGACGACCGGGTGGCCGAGGTCGTCGTTCATGCGCCCCTGCGGATGCCCATGGCGCCGGACACCGGCGCGGGCCAGGCGAGATCGTCGGCCTTCAGCGCGGTGTCCAGCAGCGCGGCGACGTCGTCCGGGAACGGCGTCGCCCGCCGACGCGTCATGTCGATGTGCACGACGATCGCCTCGACCGTGCAGGCGATGCGGTGCTGCGACTCGTTCACGATGAGCGCCACGGTGTGCAGGATCTTTTCGGACCGCCCGAGCAGCCGCACCCGTACCGAGACGTCCTCACCCTCGAGGAGCTCGGTGAAGTACTGGATGTGGTGCTCGGCGGTGAACGTCGACATGCCACGGTCGGGGATGTAGCTCTCGTCCATGCCGAAATCGCGGAGGCAGCGTCGCCAGAGGGCGTGGCCGCCGAGCTCGAGATATCGACCGATGTTCATGTGGCCGTTCTCGTCGATGAACGCAGGCGGCACCGATCGCGTGATCTGGGCGGGAAGCTCGGCGACCTGGGCGTACGTGGGGAGGGGGGTTCTCACGAGTCGACGATAAGGGACCGCGATGCTGTGCAACCGTGCACCTCGGAGAAGTCGCCGTCGGCGTAGCCGCGTGACGGCGTCTCCGATCCCCTGAGTGCCGGTCAGTGCCGGCTGTGGCGGCCGTCCGGGTCGTTCTTGTCGGCGTCCACCTGGACGTCAGGGTCGATCCGGTCGGCCTCGAGGAGCCGCTCGTCGACCGCGCTGCGGGTGCGGTCTGCCTCGACGCGGTTCTCCTCGGCGCGACGCTCCAGGTCCTCGGCGGCGAGCCGCGCCTCCTCGGCGTCGGCCTTGCCAGAGAGCGCCTCGGCCTCGCGGCGCTTGATGTCGACGCTCGTCAGCTTGGCGTCCTCGCGGAGGAGGGCGGCCTTCTCGCGCTGCTTCTCGTCGTGGCGGCGGCGCTGCTCGGCCTTCTTGCGCTTCGCGGCACGCGATGCGGCGAGGAGTCCCGCGATGACGGCAACCACGACGAGCGCGATGATGAGCCAGACCCACCAGTCGATGTCAGACATGTCGTTCTCCTGCTCCTGGGCGTCATCGAAGCCGATCCGGGCGGACCGAACGAGACACCCTTCCAGGTGATTACCCACAATCGCTGCCGCGACGCGTCCAACCTCCCGCGCCCCGGAGCCTCGAGTGGTGCGAAGGAGGCTCTGAGCGGCGCGTTCTGGACAGACACGCCGTCCCAGAAAGTCCAGGACGCACCACTCGCGACAAGCGGAAGCC
Source organism: Aeromicrobium sp. (assembly GCA_025964895.1). Classification (GTDB taxonomy): domain Bacteria; phylum Actinomycetota; class Actinomycetes; order Propionibacteriales; family Nocardioidaceae; genus Aeromicrobium. Next base: position 2,255 of record JAOPXY010000128.1, on the reverse strand, counting down.
GCCAGCGGCCGGGGTGGGCGGACGGGTCACACGTTGCGCCGGTACTGCCCGCCCACCTCGAAGAACGCCTCCGTGACCTGCTGCAGTGAGCACACCCGCGCGGCGTCCATCAGCACCGCGAAGACGTTGTCGCCGTGGATCGCGGCGAGCCGTAGGCGGTCGATCGCCTCGGCGGCCTCGGTCGTGTGCGACTCCTGCCAGCTCCGCACGCGGGCGAGCTGCGACTCCTTCTCCGACTCGGTGGCGCGCGCCAGCTCGACGGTCGGCGGCTCGGTCTCCGACGCGGGCTTGCGGAACGTGTTGACGCCGATGATCGGCAGCGATCCGTCGTGCTTCTTGTGCTCGTAGAGCATCGACTCGTCCTGGATGCGTCCGCGCTGGTAGCCGGTCTCCATCGCGCCCAGCACGCCGCCGCGCTCGTTGATCGCGTCGAACTCGGCCAGCACGGCCTTCTCGACCAGGTCGGTCAGCTCGTCGGTGATGAACGCGCCCTGTGTGGGGTTCTCGTTCATCGCGAGGCCCCACTCCTTGTTGATGATCATCTGGATCGCGAGGGCCCGGCGCACCGACTCCTTCGACGGGGTCGTGACCGCCTCGTCGTAGGCATTGGTGTGCAGGCTGCTGGCGTTGTCGTAGATCGCGATGAGCGCCTGCAGTGTCGTGCGGATGTCGTTGAAGTCCATCTCCTGCGCGTGCAGCGAGCGGCCCGACGTCTGCACGTGGTACTTCATCTTCTGCGAGCGCTCGTTGGCGCCGTACTTCTCCTTCATCGCGACCGCCCAGATGCGGCGAGCGACGCGGCCGAGCACGGAGTACTCAGGATCCATGCCGTTGGAGAAGAAGAACGACAGGTTCGGCGCGAAGTCGTCGATGTCCATGCCGCGGGCGAGATACGACTCGACGTACGTGAACCCGTTCGACAGCGTGAACGCGAGCTGGCTGATGGGGTTCGCCCCGGCCTCGGCGATGTGATAGCCCGAGATGCTGACGGAGTAGAAGTTCCGCACCTTCTGGTCGATGAAGTACTGCTGGATGTCGCCCATCATCCGCAGCGAGAACTCCGTCGAGAACAGGCAGGTGTTCTGGCCCTGGTCCTCCTTGAGGATGTCGGCCTGCACCGTGCCGCGGACGTTCTGCAGCGCGAACGAGCGCAGCTCCTCGTGCTCGGCGGCGTCCGGCTCGCGGTCGTGCTCGGCGCGGAACCTCTCCACCTGCTGGTCGATCACGGTGTTGAGGAAGAACGCCAGGACGGTCGGCGCGGGGCCGTTGATCGTCATCGAAACGGACGTGTCGGGGGCGACGAGGTCGAAGCCGTCGTACAGCGCCTTCATGTCCTCCAGGGTCGCGACGGAGACGCCGGACGTGCCGACCTTGCCGTAGACGTCCGGACGCGGATCGGGGTCGCGACCGTACAGCGTCACGGAGTCGAAGGCCGTCGACAGGCGGGTCGCGTCGCCGTCGCCCGACAGCAGCTTGAAGCGGCGGTTGGTGCGGAACGGATCGCCCTCGCCGGCGAACATGCGCGCGGGATCCTCACCGTCGCGCTTGAACGAGAAGACGCCGGCCGTGAACGGGAAGTAGCCCGGGAGGTTCTCCTTGCGCCAGTAGCGGACGAGCTCGCCGTGATCGCTGAACCGCGGCAGCGAGACGCGCGGGATCTTGTTGCCCGACAGCGACTCGCGGGTCAGCTGCGTGCGGATCTCGCGGTCGCGCACGGTCACGACCATCTCGTCGCCCGAGTACGACTCGACGACCGAGGGCCAGGCCTCGATCTGGTCGGCGATGTCGGCGGGGACGGCCTTGCGCGCAGCGGTCAAGAGCTCGTCGACGCCCGCGCCGTCGAGGCCGGCGTCGGTCAGCTCGGCGGCGGTCGTCGCGAGCCGCTGCGCGCGGCTCGCGGCATCGGCGAGCTTCTCGGTGTCGGCGTGGAACCCGCGGATCGTCTCGGTGATCTCGGCGAGGTAGCGCACGCGGTCGGACGGGACGACCTGGCGGATGCCGCTGGAGAAGCGCACGTCGACGTGGGGCAGGACGCCCTCCTCGACCGGCAGGCCCTGCTCGCCCAGTGTGTCGCGCAGGTGCTGGTACAGGGCCGTCACGCCGTCGTCGTTGAACGTCGCGGCGGACGTGCCGAAGATCGGCATGTCCTCTGGCTTCTTGCCGAAGGCCTCGCGGTTGCGGACCATCTGGCGGCCCACGTCGCGCAGCGCGTCCTTCGCGCCACGGCGCTCGAACTTGTTGATCGCGACGGTGTC
>JAOPXY010000061.1 GCA_025964895.1 Aeromicrobium sp. | reverse complement strand
TGACCAACCGCACGGCTCTGGTCTGGACCTCGGGATCGATCTTCTTGGGCATGTGCTCATCCTTTCAACTCAAAAGGATGCGGCATCAAACCTGGGGCGCTTCAATCGTGGCCGAGATGTCCCGCACCCGGCCGAAGTCGACCAACCCGTCAGCGAACGCGTCCCAGACCTGCGGCGCCTTCTCGCGCACCCGATCCGCGGCAGCGAGCTTGTAGACCACCTGCCCCTCCGACAGCCCGGTCGCCTCACCGATCGCCAACGCGACCGCACCGCGTTCGAGCTTCATCCGCAGACCCGACTCCAACGAAGCAGTCCGCGCGTACTCCGCGTCACGGTAGTCGAGCATCTTCTCGACCTCGAACCACTCAGCCCGAGCACGCCACTTCACGACATCGGACAGACCGTCCGTCGGCGTTGCCGTGCTGCTGGCCATACCCCAAATCTAGAGGACCCCACCGACACTTTCTCCTGCGAACGCAGAGATTTCACACGACCTTCGTATCATGAGGAAACGACCCGCACAGGAGGCTTTATGGCGTACGACGAGGAACTTGCCCGCCGAATACGACAAGCCGTCGAGGCCGCCGTCGGAACTTTGGACGACTACCGCGAGATCAAGATGTTCGGGGGTCTCTGCTGGACCGTCAACACGCACATGGCGGTGGGCGCGAGCAACGACGACCTGATGGTGCACGTCGGCACCGACGGCCTCGAGTCGGCTCTGCAACAGCGGGCGCGTCACGCAACGATGGGGCAGCGAACCATGGGCGGCGTGGTTCTGGTGGCTGCCGAAGACCTTCCGGACTCGCGCAGCCTTGGGTGCGGCGGTGTGTGAGACACCCATCGGGCGCCGATTCTCGCGAGGCCGGTGGCGCACGCACCTATCCGGGCTCCGGATCGGTGTGTCACGCACCGGGCCTCCATCGCTCCAGCCTTGATACGTGCCTCAGCTACCGCCCCCAGGTCTCGAACCCGAAGTACGCGGGTCGCTCCTACGATGGAGATGTGCTGGCATACATGGCCCGGCAGACAATCGGCTGGTTTCCGCTCACCCTGGTAGTCGCGGCGGCGACGACGGTCTACTTCCTCGTCCGCGGCGAGTGGGAGGGGGGCTGTCGTCGTCGCCGCGTGTGCCGGACTGGGCGGTCTCCAGTACGTGTTCGCGAGGTGGTGGATTCGCACCGACGAGGAGAACGATGCCCGGGAGTGGCTTCGGCAACACCCCGAGCACGACGTCGATCAGTCAGCCGAATGATCACGACACGGTGCAGGCGAGTTCGCCAGCCGAGCGTCCGACTAGTCATATCGATTGGCCCATGGACTGACCCGTCCTCGAAGACACGAATCCCTCCATGGACCTCTCACCCCACGGCGTCCGCGCCACAGCAGGCAGCCTTCGGGCCACCGACGGCGTGGTGCTGCAGCATGCGTGGACGGATCAGGGAGTCGCCGCCGCCCCTGTCACCACCGGCGCCCAGGTGCTGCACCTGTCCGTCGCGCTGTGCGTGCTCAACGACGCCTACCGCGAGGCGCAGCACCTGGGCATCGACCTGCTGGGCATCTGCGTCGAGGCGGACGGCGGCTTCGACGGCGAGTGGCGCTCGATCGGCATCGAGTACTCCATCGCGCTGGACGCTGACGCACCAGACGAGGACCTGGAAGGCTGCGCGCCGTCGTCGATGAGGTCGCCGAGATCCCCAGGGCCATCCGGGCCGGCGCGGTGGTGACGGGACAACAAGAAAGGTGGCGGTGAGCCGAAGCCCACCGCCACCTTCAGTCATCTACTTGCTCAGGCCGGGAAGCGCTCCCACACCCGGTGGCTGCCGAGCAGGGTGATGAGGTTCGCCACGACATCGGCCGCGTCGTCGCCCACGTACACACCCGCCGGTGCGGCGGGCAGGCCACTGGCCTCGAGGGCCGCGACCGTGTCGCCCCAGCCGCCGAGCGCCTTGCCGTGGCGGTAGGCCTCCGACAGCAGCAGCGCGGCGCGCGGATCGAGCGTTCCGGCGCTCGGGGCACCGGCCTTGGCGTCCGCGGACGGATCGGCGTCGGGCGCCGCGACAGGTGCTCCCGCCAGCACGACCGCATCGAGCTCGATCGACCGGACCGTCACCCACGTGCGCTGCACCGTCACGGGGTCGCCGATCTCGTCGGTCAGCATGCCGCCGTGCGACGCGATGACGAGCGGGACCATCCTCGCGGCGAAGACCGCGTCCCTGACCTCCCGCACGCCGCTGAGGTCGTCCAGCCCGTCGGGGACGACGATGCCGATCAGACGCCCGTCGACCGGCCACGTGTCGCCGATCTGCGACAGCGCCGGGCTGGTCACCTCGTCGGTCAGCGCGATCGTCGGCTCCGGAGCCGGCAGTCCCAGCGCGTCGGCCACCTTCTGGCACAGATCGGCGTCGATGTTGGCCAGGGCCTGCAGCTGACGCTCCTTGATGGCCTGTTCGTAGCACTTCCCGAGCTCGAAGGCGTAGGCCTGCTTGATGTGGGACTGCTCGACGTCGGTGAGGCTCAAGTAGAACAACCGCGCCTGGCTGAAGTGGTCGTCGTACGTCGCCGGTGCCTCGCGCACCTTCCGCGACGCCTCGACCGGGTGCGGGACGTCGATGAACGCGCTGACGTCCTCGCCGGCCATGAACGGGCAACCGCCGTCGAGCGAGTTCGGCTTGTACGGCGCGACGCCGGTGTGCACGGCGTCCTGGTGGAAACCGTCGCGCAGCATGTCGTTGACCGGTGCGTGCGGCCGGTTAATCGGGATCTGGTTGAAGTTCGGCCCGCCGAGGCGCGACAGCTGGGTGTCGAGGTACGAGAACAGCCGGCCCTGGAACAGGGGATCGTCGGTCGCGTCGATGCCCGGCACGAAGTGACCCGCGTGGAACGCCACCTGCTCGGTCTCCGCGAAGTAGTTGCCCGGATTCGCGTTGAGGGTCATGGTGCCGATGATCTGCACGGGCGCCAGCTCCTCGGGCACGATCTTGGTCGAGTCGAGCAGGTCGATGCCCTCGAACATCTGCTCCGGGGTGTCCGCGAAGACCTGGACGCCGAGATCCCACTCGGGGTGGGCGCCGGCCTCGATCGCGTCGGCGAGGTCGCGACGGTGGAAGTCGGGATCGACACCGGCGGCGATCTGCGCCTCCTCCCACGTCAGGGAGTGGACGCCGAGGCGCGGCTTCCAGTGCCACTTGACCAGCGTCGTCTCCCCGGCGGTGTTGACGAGGCGGAACGTGTGGACGCCGAAGCCCTCCATCATCCGGTACGAGCGCGGGATGCCGCGGTCGGACATGTTCCAGATCGCGTGGTGCTGCGACTCGGTGTGCAGCGAGGCGAAGTCCCAGAACGAGTCGTGGGCGCTCTGCGCCTGGGGGATCTCGACGTCCGGGTGCGGCTTGCCGGCGTGGATGACGTCGGGGAACTTGATCGCGTCCTGGATGAAGAACACCGGGATTGTGTTGCCGACGAGGTCGAAGTTGCCCTCCTCGGTGTAGAACTTCACCGCGAAGCCGCGGGTGTCACGCACCGTGTCGGCGGACCCGCGCGATCCCAGCACCGTCGAGAACCGGGTGAAGACGGGGGTCGTCGCGCCCTCGGCCAGGAACGCGGCACGCGTCAGGCCGGAGGCGGCGCCATTGGACGTGAAGACTCCATGGGCCGCCGCACCGCGGGCGTGGACGACACGCTCGGGGATGCGCTCGTGGTCGAAGTGCATGATCTTCTCGCGCAGGTGGTGGTCCTGCAGCAGGACCGGACCGCGGGGGCCGGCCTTGAGCGAGTGATCCGTGTCGCGCAGCGGCACGCCCGTCGCGGTCGTCAGGTACGCGCCCTGCTGGGCCTGCGACTTCTGGCTGTCGCGGGACGGCGCGCCGGTGGGCGTGTGGGGGACGGGTCCGTGCTGCGCCGGCTTCGGCGGCAGGGGGCCGTGCGGCTCGGTCGGCTCCTCGACGGTCGGGGTGCCGCTGCCGGGGGTGCCGGGGATCAGGGGTGCGGCGCCTGCGACGGCCGTCTTGACCTCGTGGACCACCTCTTCGGCGACGTCTTTGGCCTTGCCGGCGATGCCGGCGGGCTTGTTCTCGGTCATAGTGCTCCTCAGGCGTGCGTGGTGGGCGTGTGTCGTGGGGGGAGTGCTTCGTCCGCTTACCCGAGGGGCGCCGCCGACAAACCCGCTGACCCGATCTTTGGTCTGCTGTGCGCGGGGCGCTGCGCCGTCTCGCGGGCATGGGCAGCACGGTCCCGCGGGCGTATCATCGAGGTGCACGCCTCGTGAGTGCGTGCGACGTCCTCGGTATCAGGAGGTCACCGTGTCCACGTCCTCGATCAGCGACCGCGATCTCACCCGCCTGCTCGCGAGGATCACGGACACCCCGTCGCTGCAAGCCTCCGTCGACCAGATCGTGGCCTTCGCGGCCACGAGCTTTGAGACCCGGTACGCCGGTGTGACGCTGATCCGCGAGCGAAAGCAGCGCTTCGAGACGGTGGGCACGACCGATCCGCTGGTGCTGGTGGCCGACGAGCTGCAGGACGAGCTGGGCGAGGGACCGTGCGTCGACGCCGCGGCGGCGTCCCGGACGATCGTGTCGAACGACATCGCCGGCGACGCGAGATGGCCGAGCTGGGGTCCGCAGGTCGCCCGGCTGGGGCTGGGCAGCACCCTGTCGTCGCAGCTCAGGGCGGGCCACCGACGCATCGGCGCCCTCACGATCTACCGCGAGCCCGAGCGCCGGTTCACGGGAGAGGACCTGGAGATGGCGCAGGTGCTCGCGGGCCACGCCGCCATTGCGCTGCGTTTCGCCGAGCAGATCGAGGGACTCAGGATCGCCCTGGGCTCGCGCACCATGATCGGGCAGGCCCAGGGCGTCCTGATGGAGCGCTATGACGTCGACCCGGGTCGTGCCTTCGCGATCCTCAGGCGGCTGTCGCAGGACGCCAACGTCCGTCTCGTCGAGATCGCTCGCCGAGTCGTCGAGGAGGACACGACGATCCACGAGACCGCGTCGGTTCGGCGCCGGGCCTCGTCGCTGTGATCAGCTGCCGAACGCGGAGCCCAGCGCGGCCATGATGTCGGGGGCCGCCTCGAGGTACTCCTCCTGCGCGTCACCACCGACCTGGATCAGCGCCAGATCGGTGAAGCCCGCCTCCGCGAACGGACGGACGGCCTCGACGAGCGCATCGAGGTCGTCGCCGCACGGGATCTGCTCCGCGACGTCCTCGGGACGGACGAACTGGCTCGCGGCGGCGAACCCGGCGGGACTGGGCAGCTCTGAGTTGACCTTCCAGCCCCCGGCGAACCAGCGGAACTGGTCGTGCGCCCGGGCGACGGCCTCGTCCTTGTCGGCGCCCCACGCGATGGGCAGCTGGCCGACCTTGCGCGCCGGGCCGTCCGTGCGGGTCGCGGCGTCGAAGACCGACACCGCGTCGGCGTCGGGCTCGACCGCGATCATGAAGTCGGCGTGCGGGGCGGCCGTGTCGATCGACTGCTGGCCGCTCACCGCGACGCCGATGGGGACGCGCTGCTCGGGGAGGTCCCAGAGCTTGACCGAGTCGACCCGGTAGTGGTCGCCGACGTAGTTGACGTAGCCGCCGTCGAACAGCTGGTTGATGATGTCGAGGGCCTCCGAGAAACGCTCGTGACGCACGTTGACCGGGTCCCAGCCCTCGCCGACGACGTGCTCGTTGAGGTTCTCGCCCGAGCCGAGTCCCAGCGAGAAACGTCCTCCGCTGAGGATGGCGAGCGTCGCGGCCTGCTGTGCCACGACGGTCGGGTGGTAGCGCCCGATGGGGCACGTCACGTACGTCATGAGCTCGAGGCGCTCGGTGGCGTTCGCGACGGCGCCGAGCGTGACCCACGCGTTCGGGCTGTGGCCCTGTTCGTCGAGCCACGGGTTGAAGTGGTCGCTCATGACGGCGTAGCCGAATCCGGCGTCCTCGGCCGCTCGGGCGTACTTCACGAGGTCGAGGGGGGACGACTGCTCGCACATGAGGGTGTAACCGATGGAGAGAGACATGTCGCCGACGTACCCCGCGATCGTTGCCTCTACACGAGGGACCTGGTTCGCCGATCCGGCTGTGAGCGGGACCGAAGGCCTATACGCTCCTTGAAAGGATGGCGGCGATGGACGTGAGAGATTCGGCTCTTCATCTGAAGAGTCTGGCCTCGATGGCGCACGCCCTCGCGACGTCGTCCCCGCTGTCGTCGATGCTGGAGACCGCCGCCGAGGAGGCCCGGACCACCCTGTTCGCGGCGTCGGTGTCGGTCAGCTGTGTCGAGTCGCTGCAGGGCGTGCTGCGGACGATCATCAATGTCGGCGAGCTGGGACCGGACGAGGTCCGCTGGCCCCAGGACGAGGTGTACGTGATCGGCGAGGTCGGCCGGCTGGAGCAGGCGGTACGTGGGCGGACGGCCTGGACCGAGAACCTCGGCGACCCGGACTGCGACCCGTTCGAGCGCGAGCTCCTGCTGCGTCTCGGCAAGGGCTCGTCGCTGGCGACGCCGATCTTCGTCGACGGATACGTGTGGGGCGAGCTGTACCTGACCCGCCATCTCGGCTCGACCCCCTTCGACGCCGAGGCTGTGTCGTACGCCGAGGTGCTGTCGGCGATGCTCGGCGCGGCGGTGGCCAGGTCGTTGCGCGAGGCGGCGCTCGTCGAGGTCGCCCGCCGTGATCCTCTGACGGGCCTGTCGAACCGCCGCGAACTCGACGAGAGGGCCGAGCGGATGTTCGGCGACCCCATGACGCGCACCGTTACGGTGCTGTCGATCGACATCAATGACCTCAAGGAGGTCAACGACACCCACGGCCATGCCCGCGGCGACGTGCTGATCCACTCCGTCGGCCGGTCCCTGCAGGAGGCCTTCGGCGACCTTTCCGACGTGTGCGTCGCCCGGGTGGGCGGCGACGAGTACACCGTCGTCGTCGCCGACCATCCCGTCGCCGACCTCGTCGAGCGCATGAACGCGGTGTGCTGCGCGACGTCGGCGCCCGACGGGTCGGCCGGCATCTCCGCGGGCCTCGCGGCGTCGACGCTCGACGGTGCCACGACGACCACGCCGACGGGCCTGTTCGCCGCGGCCGACCGGGCCCAGTACGCGGCCAAGCGCTCCCGGTCCCGGGACGTCGTCGTCGCGCCTCAGTGGTGACCTGACCGCACCGGTCACCCGCCGAGCAGGTGCTCCTTGACGACGGGCGAGACGCCGGCGCGGAACTCGTCGAAGAAGCCGTGCCGGCCGGGCACGACCCGGACGCGTGAGTCGGCGATCCGCGATCCGATCAGCTCGGCGTTGGCAGGCGGGCTCAGCTCGTCGTCGGCGCCGTGCAGCACCAGGGTGGGCGCCTGGATCTGCGGCAGGCGGGCCCACGCGTCGTGGCGGTCGCTGATTCGCAGGTGCAGCACTGTCGCGCCCGGCGTCATGCCCGGATCGCCCAGCAGGGTGCTGGGTGGACGGGACGAGGTGAACCACTCGTCGGTGTACATCAGGTGGAGCAGGACGGATCGCCGCACGGCGGCATCGGGATCGGCCAGTGCCCGGCGGACGGCCTGGCTGCGCTCGAGGGCGAGCCGCCCGCCGGGCGACGTGCAGGCCAGGACGAGCCGGTCGACGACGGCGGGGTGCTCGATCGCCAGCATCTGCGCGATGCGCCCGCCCATCGACGTCCCGTAGACGTGCGCCCGGACGGCGCCGACGGCGCTCAGCACCGCGACGGCGTCAGCCGCGAACGACGACGTGCTCCACGGCTCCTCGTGGGCGCGGGTGCTGCCGGTGCCGCGGTAGTCGAACGTGACGGTGCGGAAGTCCTCCGCGAAGTCCTGTCGCAGTCCGTCCCACCAGTGGTGGGAGTTGGCCTGGCCGGGCAGGAGCAGCAGCACCGGCGCGTCCCTCGGCCCCTCGACCTGGAAGGCCAGCTCGGCGCCGCGGGCTCGCGCTCGTCCCCTCACCACGTCGGCGACAGTAGCCCGTTGACCCAGCGTCACGTCACGGGGATACCTTGTGACGGGCCGGTCATCGGGCCGGGCGCGAGCGGATGGAGAACCACGTGACGGATCACGAGGAGATGGTGCCGGTGACCGAGCAGGTCATCGGTGTGCTGGGCGGCACCGGGTCCCAGGGACGCGGCATCGCGCTGCGACTGGCCCGCGCCGGCGTCCGGGTCGTGCTGGGATCGCGGGACGCGTCCCGCGCGGAGGAGGCCGCCGCCGCGCTGGGCTCGGGCGTCACGGGCGCCGACAACGCCGCGTGCGCCGCTGCCGCCAACATCGTCATCGTGGCCGTCCCCTACGACGGGCACCGCGAGACGCTCGCTGCGCTCAGCACCGAGCTGTCGGGCAAGATCGTCGTCGACTGCGTCAACGCCCTCGGCTTCGGCAAGGAGGGCCCGTTCGCCCTCGACGTGCCCGACGGCAGCGCGTGCCAGGAGGCGGCCGCGACGCTGCCCAACAGCATCGTGATCGGCGCGTTCCAGAACCTGTCCGCCGAGGTGCTGCTCAACGAGGAGATCACGTCAGTCGACGCCGACGTGCTGGTGCTGGGCGACGATCGCCCGTCGATCGACCGGATCGTGGAGCTCGCGAACGTGATCCCCGGCGTCCGCGGCATCTACGGCGGCCGCCTGCGCAACGCCGGGCAGGTGGAGTCGCTGACCGCCAACCTCATCGCGATCAACCGCCGCTACAAGACGCACGCGAGCATCCGCATCACCGGGGTCTGACCGTGCCGGACCTCACGGTCGGCTACGCCGCGATGCTCGAGCAGTTCGCTCCGGGCGAGGCGGTGACGCTGGCCGCCCTCGCCGAGCAGCACGGCTTCAGCGGGACGATGGTGAGCGACCACTTCCAGCCCTGGACGCCGCAGCAGGGCGAGGCGTCGTTCGTGTGGAGCGTCCTGGCGGCGCTGGGTGAACGGACGACCGGCGACATCGGTCCCGGCGCCACGACGCCATCGTTCCGCTGGCATCCGGCGATGGTCGCGCAGGCCGCGGCGACGCTCTCGGCGATGTACCCAGGACGGCACTGGCTGGGCCTCGGGTCCGGCGACGCGGTCAGCGAGCACGTCACCGGCACCTACTGGCCCGAGGCCCCCGAGCGCATCAACCGTATGTTCGAGGCGATCGACCTGATCAAGAAGCTGTTCGTCGCGTCGAAGGCCGGCAAGGACGTCCGGCACCGTGGGCAGCACTTCATGCTGGAGTCGGCCCGCCTCTGGACCATGCCCGACGTCCCGCCGCCGATCCTGGTCGCGACGGCCGGACCGGTCACCGCCCGGCGGGCCGGCAAGACCGTCGACGGCATGATCACCGAGGGCGCGCCGCTGGACCGGCTGGGCGTCCTCGTCGAGCGGTTCGCCGCGGGCGCGAAGGAGTCCGGGCGGGACGCCGACCACCTGACCAAGCTCCTGCGGCTGCACGTCAGCTGGGCGCCGACCGAGGCCGTGGCGCTCGCGAACGCGATGCGGGAGTGGCCCAACGGGGCCATGAAGTTCGCGCGGAGCGACATCCGCTCGCCGTTCGAGTTCGAGCAGCTCGCGCGGCTCGTGCGGCCCGAGGACTTCGAGGGCCGGGTCGTGATCTCCTCCGACCCCGATGTGCACCGCGCCGCGATCCAGCGCTGTGTCGACCTGGGCTTCGACCGCGTCTACCTGCACAACGTGGGGCGCAACCAGAAGGAGTTCGTCGAGGTGTTCGGCCGCGACGTCATCCCCCACCTGCACCGCTGACCCTGGCGATGCATCGGCCGAGGACGGCCGAGGTGCGGGGGCCCAGGTGGCCGGTGAGGTGCTCGGCCAGGTCGACGTCGCGCCGGAGGGTCGAGCCGTCCGGCACCGGCAGCGGCGTGAAGCCGGACGCCCGGTGCCGCTGCCACGAGTCCGCGCCGAAGGACGGCTCCAGCACGTGGCCCGCGGAGGCCGTCACCAGCGTCGTGCCGGTGCCCTCGACGTCGGGCACCGCACCCAGGCCGACGCCCTCGGCGAGTCGCATCGCCTCCGCGAGGTCGTCGGGATCGAGTCCGGGCAGGTCACCCAGCAGCACGGCCCGGTGGCCCGTCACGCCGGCGAGCCCGCGGCGCACCGCGTCGGCGATGCCGGTGGCCTCCCGCTCGCGGACCAGGACCGTGCCCGGCAGCTCGAGCGTCGGGTCGGTCGACACGATGCGGACGTCGGCCACGACGGCGGCCGCCTCGATCGTGTCGAGGGCGATCGCGCGGGCCACCGCTGCCCGGTCGACCTGGGGCAGCACGAGGCGCGACTTGCCGGCCGGACGCACGGGGACCACGACGGTCCAGCGCGCGCTCATCGGCACGCCCCGACCGGCTCGACATCGTAGGGGGCGGGGTCGAAGACCGCGAGCCGCTCGCGGAACTCGTCGACCCGTCCGGGCCACAGCAGCACCTGCCGTCCGCTGCGCGGATCGACGTACGCATTCGCGCAGCCGCTGACCCATGGACGTCCGGTGCTTCGCCGCGCCATCTCTGTGGCGTACTCGCGCTCGGCGCGGGCGCCGACCTCGAGCACCCCGCCGTCCTCCACGAACCGCAGCGCGCCGAGCACGTACTCGATCTGCGCCTCGATCATGAGCACGGCGGAGTTGTGGCTGAGGCTCGCGTTCGGGCCGTCCAGCACGAACAGGTTCGGGAAGCCGTGCACCGTCGTCGAGGCGTACGCCCGCATGCCGCCGGCCCAGTGCTCGTCGAGGCTCACCCCCGCGCGCCCGCGAACGAGCCGCGCATACGGCTGGCGGGTCGAATGGAATCCCGTCGCCAGCACGACGACGTCGACGTCGTGCCGTGTGCCGGCGGCGTCGACGACCCCGTCGCGCTCGTACGCGGTGAGCGGTCCGGTCAGCGTGACGTGCGGCTGCGCAAGCGTGGGGTAGTAGTCGTCGGAGAACAGCACGCGCTTGCAGCCGAACTCGTGATCGGGACGCAGCGCGTCGTGCAGCACCGGATCGGCGACCTGCGCCGACAGATGGTCCAGCGCGCGGCCGCGTGCCAGCCCGCGGGCGGCGTCGTCGGCGACGCGCGACTCGTACAGGCGCTCACCCTCGAGGTACGTCGCGCTGCGCAGGGCCGCGAGCTCCTCAGGACGCTCCGCGAAGCGCGTGCGCTCGTCGGGGGAGTAGCTGTGGTCGACGCGCGGCAGCACGTACGACGCGGTGCGCTGCATCACGACGACCGACGCGGCCTGGCGTGCGACGTGCGGCACGAGCTGAACGGCGGAGGCGCCCGTGCCCACGACCGCGACGCGGGCGGCCGTGAGGTCGACCCCTTCGTCCCATCTCGACGAGTGGAACAGCGTGCCGTCGAAGTCGCCGGGCACCTCGGGCAGCATCGGCTCGGTCAGCCGGCCGCAGGCCATGACGAGCGCATCGGCCTCGACCCTCCCTCGGGACGTTCGCAGCACCCAGTGGTCGCCGGCCCAGTCGGCGCCCTCGACCGTCGTGCCGAGGCGAAGGCGGTCGCGCACGGGATCGGCGGCCGACTCCAGGTAGGCGCGGATCTCGGCTCCGGGCGCGAACCGGCTCGAGAACGAGGGATTCGGCAGGAACGAGAAGCAGTACAGGTGGGCGGGGACGTCGCACGCGACGCCCGGGTAGCGATTGTCGCGCCACGTGCCGCCGACCGACTCGCCGCGCTCCAGCACGACGAACGAGTCGACACCTTCGGCGCGCAGGCGCAGGGCCGTCCCGATGCCGGCGAAGCCCGCACCGACGATCGCGACGCGCACCCGTCCGCCCTGGGGGCCGCTCATGCCGGGCTCCCGTACGTCGTGGTGCGCAGGCGCAGCGTGCGGCCGAGGGTGCGGGCGATGCGCGACGCCTCATCGATCGTCATCTCGCGACCGTGCTCCATCGCCGCCTCGGGCAGCACCCGGCCGTCGAGCAGCGTGCCGCCGAGATCGTCCGCGCCGGATCGCAGCGCGATCGTCGTGAGTTCGGACCCCAGTCGCGGCCACGGGGCCTGCACGTGGTTGATGCTGCCGTGCAGCAGGAGCCGGGTCACGGCGTGCACGGCCCGCACCTCGTCGACCTCGACCGTCGCGCCGGGCAGCGGCATGGGCACCATCTCGGTGAACCCGCCCGTCGCGTCCTGCAGGGCGCGGAGCCGCCGCAGGTGCCGCACGCGCTGGCCGAGCGTCTCGCCGTGGCCGTAGAACATCGCGGCGGTCGAGCGCAGGCCGAGCCCGTGCGCCGCGGTGATCGACTCGACCCATCGGTCGACCGGCAGGTCGGCGGGGAACGCGGCGGCGCGGTATTGCTCGTCGAGGATCTTGACGCCCGTGCCGGGCACCGTGTCGACCCCGGCGTCCCGGAGCACCGCGAGGTGCTCGCGCAGCGTGCGGCCGGTACGGCCGGCGCCGTCGACGACGTCGGCCGGTCGGAAAGCGTGCAGGTGGATCCCGGGTGCGGCTGACTTGACCGCGCGGGCGATCTGCTCGTAGACGTCGTCCGGTGCTTCCGCGGGAGCGACGCCCTGGATGCAGATCTCGGTCGCCCCGAGCGAGACGGCGTCGGCCGCGACACGGGCGACGTCGACGGGTTCGGTCACGAGGTCCGAGCCGAGGTTGCGGTTGACGACGAGGCTCAGCGTCGCGCCGACGACGGCGCGACGCAACTCATCGGCCAGGCCCGTGAGCCGGTCGAGGTCGTCGCCGCGGACCGCGAGCAGCGCCGTGAAGTCGTCGTCGGACAGGCCGGACGGATCGGCGGCAGCGCGGGTCAGCAGGTTGCGCGAGCTCGGCCGGTGCACGGCCGAGGGGTGGGGATCGGCGGCGCCACACGCGTCGACCGCGGCGTGCAGCGCCGGGTCGATCCAGCTGTCGCGGCCGTCCACGTACGGCTGGTGCACCGTGAGCCGCTCGCGCAGCTCGAACCCGGCATCGGCGGTGAGCCGCCGCAGGTCGGTGAGCTGGGGCCACGGCCGCTCGGGGTTG
Source organism: Aeromicrobium sp. (assembly GCA_025964895.1). GTDB lineage: Bacteria > Actinomycetota > Actinomycetes > Propionibacteriales > Nocardioidaceae > Aeromicrobium. The sequence continues at coordinate 11,281 of JAOPXY010000061.1, read as the reverse complement.
ACGTGGTCGGCGGTGAGCGGACTGACCCCGCCCCAGTCGTCGACGCCGGCGGCCAGCAGCCGGGACAGCTCGGACGCGTCGGTCAGGTTCGGCGGCGCCTGGACGCGCATGTCCGGGCCCATCACGATGCGGGTCGTGGCGACCGCGGCGATGTACTCGTCGTGCTCCGCGTCGTCGGCGCCCTGCATCGCGGTCGCCGGCTTGGCGCGGAAGTTCTGGATGATGATCTCCTGCAGGTGCCCGTGCCGCGCGTGGACGTCGTGCAGCGCCAGCAGCGACTCGGCGCGGTCATGGATCGTCTCCCCGATGCCGATGAGCAGTCCCGTCGTGAAGGGGACCTTGGCGCGGCCGGCGTCCTCGAGCACCTGCAGGCGGACCGCCGGATCCTTGTCGGGCGAGCCGAAGTGCGCGCCACCAGGCAGCTCGAACACGGCCCGCGACGTCGTCTCGAGCATCATGCCCATCGACGGCGCCGTGGGACGCAGCGTGCGCAGCTCGGCGGCTGTCATGACGCCAGGATTGAGATGGGCCAGCAGGCCGGTCTCGGCGGTGATGCGCCTGGCCAGGTGGCCGATGTAGTCGACCGTCGAGGCGAATCCGTGCTCGTCGAGCCACTCGCGGGCGACGGGCCAGCGGGCCTCGGGCCGGTCGCCGAGCGTCAGCAGCGCCTCGCGGCAGCCGAGGTGCGCGCCCTGGTGGGCGATGGCCAGCACCTGGTCCTCGTCGAGGTACGGCGGCAGGTTCTTGGTGACGAGCTTGGCGGGGGTGTCGACGAACGTGCAGTAGTGGCAGCGGTCGCGGCACAGCGTCGTGACGGGGATGAAGACCTTGGGGGAGTAGGTGACCACGCCGGGACGGCCGGCGCGGGTCAGGCCATCGTCGCGGAGCCGGCCGGCACGGGCAACGAGCTCGTCGAGGGCGTCGCCGCGGGCGGCGAGCATGCCGACGACGTCGTGGACGACAGCGGTGGCGGGCATGGGTCTCCTGGGTGCAGTGATGGTGTCAGGGCGACCCGCGACCCAGGAGGGGGAGGCAGTGCCCGGTCAAGCAAGACCGGTGGTCACGACGAGCATAGTCGATGGAATATGACGCGTGCGTCATGTGCTGCCGCACTCGCATCCTGCCCCCCGGCCTCGGACATGAGGTGCAGACAACCCTTGGCGGCGGTGTGTGAGACACCCATCGAGCGCTGATGCTCGTGACGCCGGTGAGGCACACACCTATCGGGGTCCCCGATAGGTGTGTCACGCACCGCCCCTCCACCGATCCGGCCTCGACAGGTGCCTCAGGCACCGCCCCTCGCGGGTGGAACGCGGATAGTGATGGATGCGGGCTCAGACGCCCAGGTATTCCGTCAGGTGCTGGCCCGTGAGGGTTGAGGCGTCGGCGACCAGGTCGAGGATCTTGTGTGCTGCCGGCAGCTTCGCGTCGCCCGCGTCGAAGAACGCCGTCGCCTCCGAGACCGGCATCGCCAGCACCTCGCCGATGTTCCTGCCGCCGAACGTGTGGTTGAGCACCTCACGTCCTTGAGGTCGTTCTCGCGAGCCCCGACGACCCGGATCAGGTCGTGGCTGTCGGCGGGGTGGGACGACGGGTTCTCGGCGGTTCGGGGCACGCCGAGATCGTCCCACGCGGCGGTGACACGTATGTGGCGGTGACAAGCACGGGCGTTCAGGTGATGCGGTGTGCCCCCGCGTAGGCGTTGAAGCCGCCGCCGCGGCTGAAGCCCACGAGCGTCATGCCCGCGGACTCGGCGTGCTCGACCGCCAGCGACGAGGGCGCCGACACCGCGGCCAGCACGGAGATGCCGGCCATGTGCGCCTTCTGGACGAGCTCGAACGAGGCGCGGCCAGACACCTGCAGGGTCGTGCCGGCCAGCGGCAGGCGTCCCTCGCGCAGCGCCCAGCCGACGACCTTGTCGACCGCGTTGTGCCGGCCGACGTCCTCGCGCAGGCACAGGAGCTCGCCGTCGGCGGTGAACAGGCCCGCCGCGTGCACGCCGCCGGTGCGGTCGAACACCTTCTGTCGTTCGCGCAGCCGGTCAGGGAGGCTGCCGAGCAGCTCGGCGGGCCACGTCGTGTCGTCGTCGAGCCGGCCGAAGTGGGTGGCCTTGTGGACGGCGTCGATCGAGGCGGTGCCGCAGATGCCGCACGAGCTGGACGTGTAGACGTGCCGCTCGAGGCTCGTGTCGGGTGGGGGAGTGCCGGCGCTCAGCTCGGCGTCGATGACGTTGAACGTCTGCAGGCCCTGCTCGTCGGTGCCAGCGCAGAACCGCATCGACGCGAGCTGGTCGGACGACCAGATGATGCCCTCGGAGACGAGGAAGCCGGCGACCAGGTCGAAGTCGTCGCCGGGCGACCGCATCGTGACCGAGAACGACGTCCCCCCGACCCGCACCTCCAGCGGTTCCTCGACCGCGAGCGCGTCCTCGCGCTGCACGGTCTGCTCACCGGGCGCGAACCGCGTGACGCGCGTGCGCCGCACGAGTCGTCCAGCCATGATGGGCCCCTCTCTCTCTTCCTCCCGATCCTGCCACGGCCGTCCTCAGGAGGCGCGCGGTGCGGGGCCGTGGCATCGTCGTCGGATGGTCACTGGCGCACGGACGGCCCTCGTCACCGGGGCCACGGGGTACATCGGCTCGCAGCTCGTCGCGAGGCTGCTGCGCGACGGCTGGAGGGTCACGGTCCTGACGCGAGACGCGGCCGGGCTCGCCGATCGCGCGTGGGTCGCGGACGTCGACGTGGTGGAGGGCGATGCGCAGGACGCCGCGGTGCTGCGACGGGCGGCCGAGGGCGTCGACGTGGCCTGGTTCCTGATCCACTCGATGACAGGGACGTTCGACTACGCCCTGCGCGACCGCACGATCGCGACGCGCTTCGGCGAGGCGTGCCGCGCGGCCGGCGTCTCCCGCATCGTCTACCTCGGCGGGCTGTACCCCGACGACGTGGCGCTGTCGCCGCACCTGGAGTCGCGTCGCGAGGTCGGGGACATCCTGCTGGCGTCAGGGGTCCCCACCGCGGTGCTGCAGGCCGGCATCGTGGTCGGCGCCGGATCGGTGTCGTACGAGCTGCTGCGCATGGCCACCGAGCGGCTGCCCGTCGTGATCGCACCCGGCTGGCTCGAGCACCGCGTGCAGCCCATCGGGGTCGACGACGCGCTCCACTACCTCGTTGCGGCCGCGGACCTGCCGGCCGACGTCAGCCGCGCCTTCGACATCGGCGGCCCGGACGCCCTGCCCTACCGCGAGCTCATCGCGGTGTACGCCGACGTGGCAGGCCTGCGTCCGCGGCCGATCCTCACCGTCCCCGTCCTGCTGCCGCGCACGACGGCCCTGTGGGCGGGCATCCTCGCCCCGGTGCCGACGAGCCTGGGCAGCTCGCTCGTCGCGAGCCTGATGTTCGACATGGTGTGTCGCGAGAGCGACATCGACGCGCTCGTGCCGCCGATCCCGGGGGGACCGGCGAGCTTCCGCGACGCCGTCGTGGCTGCCCGCGCCTAGCGCGTCACTCCTGGGGCCGACGGCTCAGCTGTCGTCGGCGAGCGCGTCGGCGGCCCGGGCGTCCTCCTTGGGCGCCAGGACCGAGACGGAGTCGTCGATGCGCTCGTTGGCGTAGCGCAGGATCTCCGCGACGCTCGCCGCGACCGGGACCGCGAGGAACGCGCCGGTGACGCCGAACAGCGAGCCGCCCGCCGTGACGCTCAGCAGCACGACGGCGGGGTGCAGGTTGAGGCTCTTGCCCTGCAGGATCGGCGACAGCACGTTGCCCTCGAGCTGCTGCACCGCGACGACGATGATCAGCGCGATGAGTGCGTCCTTGGGGTCGTTGGTCACGAGGGTCACCAGCACCGCGAGCGCGCCGCTCACGAACGCGCCGATGATGGGGATGTACGCCGCGAAGAACGTCAGCACCCCCAGCGGCACCGCGAGCGGTGAGCCGAGGATCGCCAGGCCCGAGCCGATCAGCACCGCGTCGATGAGAGCAACCAGGCTCTGGGTGCGGATGAAGCCGCCGAGCGTGTTCCACACCCGCCCCAGCACCTCGGTCAGGTGGTCGCCGGCGCGTTGCCCGCCGAGGGTGTTGAGCCACGGCAGGAACTTGTGCCCGTCCTTGACGAAGAAGAACGTCAGCATCAGCACCAGGACGATGTTGATGATGATCGACGTGGCGGTGGTGATCGTGCTGAAGACACCCGAGCTGATCGCGCTCGCGCTCGACTGCAGCCTGTCCTGAAGTGCGGAGATCGCGGCCGTGATCTGACCCTCGGAGAGGTTGAGCGGCTCGCCCGTGATCCAGTCGCGGACCTTCTGCAGGCCGTCGGACGCTCCGGCTGCGACCTCGTCGGACTTGTTCGCGACCTGGGGCGTGAGGATCGCGATGAACCCGACCAGCGCGGCGATGAAGCCCACGACGATCGTGGCCGCGGCGAGCGCGGCGGGCCAGCCCTTCGACCGCAGCCAGGCGGCCGGTGGGCCCAGCACGGTCGTGACGATGAGCGCCATCGCGACCGGGAAGAGAACCATCCAGACGTGGCCGATGCCCCAGCCGACGATGAAGGCGGCGGCGGCGATCACGACGACACGAAGACCCCACCGTTGCAGACCTGCGAAGGCGTCATCGATGACGACGCCACGGTCTCTGATCCTGTTGTTGTCAGCCACCGGGACAGCCTAGTGTGCGGGGGAGGCCTACGCTTCGGACCGTCTGCCCAGGTTCCAGTCGACGGGCTCGGCGCCCTGCGAGACCAGCAGCTCGTTGGCGCGGCTGAACGGGCGCGAGCCGAAGAAGCCGCGCGATGCCGACAACGGGCTGGGGTGGACCGACTCGATCGCGGGCGCATCGCCGAGCAGCGGACGCAGCTTCTGGGCGTCGCGGCCCCACAGGATCGCGACGAGGGGGCGGTCCCGTGCGACGAGGGCACGGATCGCCTGCTCGGTGACGGCCTCCCAGCCCTTGCGGCGGTGGCTCCCGGACTCGCCGGGGCGCACCGTCAGCACCCGGTTGAGCAGCAGGACGCCCTGCCGCGACCACGGGCTCAGGTCGCCCGACGCCGCCGGGGGGATGCCGAGATCGGCTTCCAGCTCGGTGTAGATGTTGACGAGGCTGCGGGGGAGGGGCCGGACGTCCGGCGCGACCGAGAACGACAGCCCCACGGGGTGGCCGGGAGTCGGGTAGGGGTCCTGGCCCGTGATGAGCACCTTGACATCGGCCAGGGGGTCGGCGAAGGCGCGCAGCACGTTCTCGCCGGCGGGCAGGTACGTGCGTCCCGCGGCGATCTCGTCGCGCAGGAACTCCCCCATGCGCCCGATGTTCCCCGCGACCGGCTCGAGCGCCTCGGCCCAGTCGGGCGCGACGAGCTCGCTCAACGGCCGGTTCACGGCACCTCCTGCTGCGCCGGGGCCAGCGCACGCGGTGCGAGCAGGCCCGCCGCGAGGCAGCCCGCGATCGGCAGCGCGAAGGCCGCCGTCAGCGGGATCCAGTGTGTCAGCAGGCCGATGAGCGAGGGCCCCGCGAGCAGGCCGACGTACCCCATGCTCGTGACCCGGGCCAGGTACGTGCCGGACGCGTTGGGGTCGACGTTGCCGGCGGCGGAGAAGAACTGCGGGACGCAGCCGGCCAGCCCGATGCCGAACACCGCCCACGCGGCAATCGCGACCGCGGCGTTCGGGGCCAGCGCCGCGCCGAGCAGCCCGAGAGCCCCGACGAGGGCCGCGAGGCTGACGTATCGGGCGGGGCCCCACACCGCGACGACGCGGTCGGCCACGAGCCGGACGACCGTCATCGTGATCGAGAAGGCGCCGTACGCGAACGCCGCGACGGTCTCGGTGGAACCGAGGGAGTCGCGCAGGTGGATCGTGCTCCAGTCGTAGGCGACGCCCTCGCCCAGCAGCAGCGCGAAGGCCAGCAGGCCGAGCAGCAGCACCCGCGACGTCCACGGGACGCGGCCGCGCGGGGCGGCGTCCTCGACGACGGCGGGCGCGGCGATCAGCGAGCCGAACAGCGCGAGCGCGGCCACGACGCCCAGCACGGCGGCCCCGGAGAGGGTCGCGCGGACGTCGACGTCGAGCGCGATGAGACCTCCGCCCACGAGCGACGCCGTCAGGCCGCCGAGCGAGAACAGGGCGTGGAATGCCGACATGATGGGCCGGCCGTACGCGCGCTCGACCACGACGGCCTGGGCGTTCTGCGCGACGTCGACCATGCCGTTGAAGAAGCCGACGACGCCGAGGGCGAGGACGAGCTGCAGGCCGCTGGTCGCGAACGCCGGCAGCGGGAGCGACAGGGCCAGCGCGACGGCCGCGACGGTCACCACGGGCCGGCTGCCCAGCCGGTCGATCGCCGGGCCGGCGAGCTGCATGCCGACCCAGGCCGCCGCGCCGAGGGCCAGCAGGATCAGGCCCAGCTCGGCCTGGTCGACGCCCGTGCGGTCCTTGATCGTCGGGATGTTGACGATCCACATGCCGAGCAGGAAGCCGTTGAGCGCGAAGACGCCGAAGGTTGCGAGACGGGCGGTGGTGGGCGGCACGGACCGAGCGTATCGGCCGTCCGGGAGGGGAGCCGGACGACGGTACGCTGTTCCGGCTGTGTCAGCCATCGCCGCGTACCGCGCGCTCCTGCGGATCGTCGGGCCCGCCTACATCCTCGTAGCCTTCCTCGGGCGGATCCCGCTCGCCATGAGCCAGCTCGGCGTGCTCGTGCTGGTCAGCGAGACCACCGGACGGTACGGCGTCGGCGGGGCCGCGGCGGGCATCCTCGCGATCGCCAACGCCGCCGGATCGCCCCTGTTCGGCGCGCTGACCGACCGCATCGGGCAGCGGCCGGTCGTGCTGGTCCAGTCGCTCGCCGGCGCGGCCGGGCTGGCGGGCGTCGTCGCCGTCACCGAGCCGGACGCGTCGCAGGCACTGATCTTCGTCATGGCCGGCCTCACCGGCTTCTTCCTGCCGCAGGTCGGCCCGCTGGCGCGGGTCAGGTGGCGGCCCATCACGCGCGACGCCCGCGACCAGCGCCGGCTCGTCGACGCCGCGTTCTCCTACGAGGGTGCCGCCGACGAGGCCTCGTTCGTGCTCGGCCCCGCCACGATCGGCGTCCTGGCGCTCGTCGCGGAGCCGTCCGGGGCGCTGCTGACGGCTGCGGTCCTGCTCGCGGTGTTCGGCTCGTGGTTCGCGCTGCACCCCACGTCGCTGCTCGTCGCGCGCAGCACGATCGCGGCGGGCGCGGGCAAGGAGCCGCTCTGGACGGGCGTGTTCGCTGTCCTCGTCATGGCCCAGCTGTGCATCGGCATGATCTTCGGCAGCGTCCAGGCCGGCACGACGGTGCTCGCCACGGCCGAGGGGCAGGCCGGACTGGCCGGGCTGATCCACGCGGTGCTCGGCATCGGCAGCGTCCTGGCGGGCCTCGCGATCGCGGCGCTGCCCGAGCGCGTGCTGTATGCGACGCGCATGGCGGTCGCGGCGATCGCGCTGCTGGTGCTCGCCGCGCCGCTGCTGCTCGTCGACTCCCTGCCGGCCCTGATCGCCGTCATCGCAACGCTGGGCTTCGCGGTGGCGCCGTACATGATCAGCAACTTCGCCCTCGCCGGGATCCTGGTGCCGGTGCACCGGGTGTCGGCGGCGATGACCCTGCTCGCCGGTGCGACCGGCATCGGCTACGCGCTGGGCGCGGCCCTGGCCGGACGGCTGGCCGACGTCAACGGGCACACCGCGGCCTTCGCGGTGACGGTGGCCGCCGCGGGCCTGGCCGTCGTCATCGCCCTGGTCTCCAACCGGGCCCTCAAGGACGCCGTGCCGGTCGACCAGGGCTACTGAGTCACAGGTCCGCGAGCGACGTGACGTCGAGGCCAAGGGCGTCGCCGACGGCGGCGTTGACGAGCCGGCCGTCGTGCGTGCTGAGCCCACCCGCGAGCGCCGCGTCGTCCGTCACGGCCTGCTTCCAGCCCTTGTCGGCGATCGCGACCGCGTACGGCAGCGTGACGTTCGTGAGCGCGTACGTGGATGTTCGGGGCACTGCGCCGGGCATGTTGGCGACGCAGTAGAAGATCGAGTCGTGCACCCGGAACGTCGGGTCGTCGTGCGTCGTGGCGCGGGAGCTCTCGAAGCAGCCGCCCTGGTCGATCGCGATGTCAACCAGCACCGATCCGGGACGCATCCGCGCCACGAGGTCGTCGCTGACGAGCGTGGGTGCCTTCGCGCCGGGCACGAGCACCGCACCGATCACGAGATCGGCCTGCGTCACGGCCTTCTCGACCGCGAACGAGCTCGACGCGACGGTCGTGATCATGCCCTGGAAGCGGGCATCGACGGCGCGCAGCTTGGCGACGTCCAGGTCGAGGATCTCGACGCGGGCGCCCATGCCGCGGGCGACCTCGGCGGCGTTGACGCCGGACACGCCGGCGCCGATCACGACGACGTCCGCCGGGTACACGCCGGGCACGCCGCCGGGCAGGACGCCGCGTCCGCCGTTGCTGGCCATGAGATGCTGGAAGCCGACCTGGGGTGCGAGCCGTCCGGCGACCTCCGACATGGGCGCCAGCAGCGGCAGCGACCGATCGGCCAGCTGCACCGTCTCGTACGCGATCGACGTCGTGCCCGCCGCGAGGAGGGCCTCGGTGCACGGCCGGCTCGCGGCGAGGTGAAGGTACGTGAAGAGGGTCTGGTCGCGGCGCATGCGGCCGTACTCCTCGGCGATCGGCTCCTTGACCTTGAGCACGAGCTCGGCCGCCGACCACACGTCGTCGGCGGTGTCGACGATCGTGGCGCCGGCGGCCACGTACTCGTCGTCGGTGATCGAGGAGCCGGTCCCGGCGCCGCGCTCGATCACGACGTCGTGGCCGTGCCGGACGAGCTCGTGGACACCGGCGGGCGTGATGGCGACGCGGTACTCGTGGTTTTTGATCTCGCGGGGGACTCCGACCAGCATGGGCTGCTCCTTCGACGGGTTCGTGGCTTCATCGTGAAGGAACTACGGAAACCCTCGCAACTGACTGAAGAAGATTCTGTAGAGTGCGGTGCACCGCCCGTATTCGACGGTGCCGGGGTCTGGAGGCTGTGCCGTGGCGAATGATGTTCGAGTGCTCGACCCGATCGACGGCCGCATCGTCGCGGCCCTGCGCCATCAGGGCCGCCTCCCGAACAACGCGCTGGCCGAGAAGGTGGGCATCGCGGCGTCCACGTGCCTCGTGCGGGTGCGTTCGCTGGTCGAGCGCGGCGTCATCGCGGGCTTCCACGCCGAGGTCGACCCGGCGTGGATCGGCCGGCCCATCCAAGCCATGATCGCGGTCCGCCTCCGCGCCGACGCCCGCGGAGCGATCAACGAGTTCGCCGACCGGGTCGCGGGGATGGACGAGGTGCTCAACGTCTTCTTCCTCGCCGGCGCCGACGACTTCCACGTCCACGTCGCGGCGAAGGACACCGACGACCTGCGGATGTTCGTCGTCGACCACCTGAGCTCGGCGCCGGAGGTCGCGCTGACCGAGACCAACCTGATCTTCGAGCACAAGCGCGGCCGCCTGGCGGAGTGACGGGTCAGTGGGACGCGAGCCGCTCCTCGAGCATCCGGCGGGCGGCCGGCCACTCGTCGTCGATCATCGAGAAGGTGACGGTGTCGCGCCACGACCCGTCGCGGCGCAGCTTGTGCTTGCGCATAACCCCCTCGCGGTTCGCCCCGAGCCGGGTCACGGCGGCCTGGGACCGCTCGTTGAGGATGTCGACGTGCCACACAACGCGCACGCACCCCAGGTTGTCGAAGGCCCGGCGCAGCAGCAGCAGCTTGGCGTCCGTGTTGAGCCCCGTGCGCCAGAAGCGCAGGCCGATCCAGGTCCAGCCGATCGCGACGGTGCGCAGGGCCGGCTCGACGTCGTAGTACGTCGTGAGCCCCGCGACCTCGCCGCTGGCCAGGTCGACCTGAACCCACGGGTGGGCATCGGGCTTGGAGAGGTACAGGTCGACGAGTGCCTCGGCGTCGGCGAGCGTGCGTGGCCGCGCGAACGCCTGCCACGTGAAGACCTCGTCGTCGTCCGCCGCGGCCAGCAGCCCCGGCGCGTGATCGGGCGTCAGCGCCTCGAGGCGGACGTGGCCGCCCGTGAGGGTCGGCGTCGCGATGAACTCGTCGGGGCGGGTGGTCATCGCGGGTACAGCACCCGGAAGCGCTCGAGCACGACCGGCATGTCGGGCGAGAAGCCCCGGTCGTGCGTCGCGTGCTCGGTGAAGAACCGTTCGTGGACGGTGCGCCAGTGCACGAGGGACCGGTCTCCCTCGCCCTCTCGGCGGGCGTGCTCGGCGTCGACCTGGCCGAACGGCACGACGTCGACCTGCGTCACCTCGATCAGCGCGCGGGGGTGCTCGGCGCCGTCGAGGACGATCGCGAGGTCGCCGACCCGGGGGAGCGGCTCGTCCTCGTGCTCGTAGTCCCACTGGGCACCCGCGGTGGCGGTCTTGGTGCCGTCGAGCACGAGGTCGACGAGCGCGCCGGCCTGCTCCGGCGTCGCACCGAACGACCACGCGGGCGGCGACAGCGCCTCACCGGAGTAGGTGCCGAGGTACCCGGGCACCGGGTTGGTGCGCGTCTGGTGCCTCGCGGCACTCCAGAAGGCGTCGATCTGCTCGGCGGTCATCCCGAGAGCGTATCGAGTCAGACCGGGCGGGGATTCTTCTCGTGCGGGTCGCGCTCCGAGGTGAGCTCCTCCAGGAAGTTCGTCGCCCACAGCTCGATGTCGTTCTCCATGACTTGCTTGCGCATCGCCTTCATGCGGCGGCTGTTCTCGCGCGGGCTCGCGTTGATCGCCGCCAGCATCATGCTCTTCATGCCGTTGATGTCGTGCGGGTTGACCTGGTAGGCGCTCTTGAGCTCCGACGCGGCGCCGGCGAACTCGCTGAGGACGAGTGCTCCCTTGTCGTCGTAGCGGCAGGCGACGTACTCCTTCGCGACGAGGTTCATGCCGTCGCGCAGCGGGGTCACGACCATGACATCGGCCGCCCGGTAGAGCGCGGCCATCTCCTGGCGGGGGTACGACGCGTGCAGGTACGTGACGGGCTGCTGCCCGATGCGTCCGACGTCGCCGTTGATGCGCCCCACCAGGCGGTTGATGTCGTCGCGCAGCAGCTTGTACTGCTGGACGCGTTCGCGGGATGGGGTCGCGACCTGGACGAACACCGCGTCGTCGACGTCGAGCGACCCGTCGGAGATGAGCTCGCCGAAGGCACGCAGCCGTTGCCGCAGACCCTTGGTGTAGTCGAGCCGGTCGATGCCGAGCAGGATCGTGCGGGGGTTGCCGAGGCTCTCGCGGA
>JAOPXY010000011.1 GCA_025964895.1 Aeromicrobium sp. | reverse complement strand
GGCTCGGTGTACTCGACCAGCAGCTCGACCGAGGCCGGCAGCTCGATGTACAGCGGCACGCCCTCGTGCAGCGCGAGCATCGCGTCCTGGTTGTCGAGCATGTAGTCCTTGGCGTCGCCGACGACGGCCTCGGTCACGTTGATCTGGTCGTACGTCGACTTGTCCATGAAGACGTACGAGTCGCCGTCGTGGTACAGGTACTGGAAGTCGCGCTTGTCGACGTTGGCGGTCTCGATCTTGAGGCCCGCGTTGAACGTCTTGTCGACGGTCTTGCCGCTCAGGACGTTCTTGAGCGTGGTCTTGACCATCGCCCCGCCCTTGCCGGGCTTGTGGTGCTGGAACCAGACGACGGACCAGAGCTGTCCGTCGAGGTCCAGGACCATGCCGTTCTTGATGTCGTTCGTGGTGGCCATCAGCCGATCTCCAGGAGGTCTTTGGTCATCGTGGTGAGCACCTCGGGGGCACCCGCGGTCACGAGGACGGTGTCTTCGATCCGCACTCCCCCACGACCCGGCACGTAGATGCCCGGTTCCATCGTGAGGACGGTGCGACTGGACAGTTTACCTGCGTGCGAGCGGGCGATGAACGGGTCCTCGTGGATCTCGAGGCCGACACCGTGCCCAAGCCCCGTCGTGAACGCGTCGAGCCACCCCGCCGCGTCCAGAGACGCACGCACCGCGACGTCGGACGCGCTGACGTCCACGCCTTCCCGCAGCAGCTCGAGCCCGGTCGCCTGCGACTCCAGGACGGCGGCGTGGACCTCGCGCTGCCACGCGTCCGCGGTGCCGAGCACCACGGTGCGGGTGCAGTCCGCGTGGTACCCGTCGACCCGCGCGCCGAAGTCGATCTTGAGCAGGTCACCGGCGCGCAGCACGCGGTCGGTCGGGCTGTGGTGCGGAATCGCGGTGTTCGCACCCGAGGCCAGGATCGTCTCGAAGCCGATCGCCTCGGCCCCCAGGTCGAGCATCCGGTTCTCCAGGTCACGGGCCACCTCGCGCTCGGTGCGCCCGGCGAGCGGGCCGTCGAGCAGCTGCTCCAGCGCCCGGGTCGAGATGTCGCAGGCCGAGCGCAGCGACGCGATCTCGGCCTCGTCCTTGACCTCCCGTAGCCGCTCGACGACGCGGGCGGCGCCGGTCAGCTCGATCGCGCCGGCGCGCTCGGCCAGCCGGGCGTGCGCGTCGACGCTCAGGGTGTGGGTCTCGACGCCCCACGTGCCGCCCGCGCCCATGCGCTCGGCGGCCCCGCCCAGCAGATCGCGCGTGATGACGTGCTCGACGTCGGGCAGCTGCTGCGCGGCCTGGTCCTGGTATCGCCCGTCGGTGAAGAACACCGGCTCACCGTCGGCCGGGACCAGCACAGCACCGTTGGAGCCCGTGAAGCCCGTCAGGTAGCGGACGTTGACGAGCGTCGTCACGAGCACGCCGTCGAGCCCGTGGGCGGCCAGCGCGTCGACGAGGCGCGCGCGCCGCGCGCCGGCCGTCATGAGGAGATGGCGCGGTAGGCGTCGACCAGGACGGACTCGTCCGGACCTGCGAGGATGACCGGCTGCGCGAGGCCGTCGAGCACCACGAAGCGCAGCTGGTCGCCGCGGGTCTTCTTGTCGAGGCGCATCGTCGTCGCGAGCGCCTCCCAGATGCCGGGGCGGTACGTCATGGGCAGCCCCACGAGTCCCAGCACCGAGCGGTGCCGGTCGAGCAGATCCTTCTCGATGTGGCCGAGGCGATGCGCGATCTCCGCGACGTAGACCATGCCGATCGAGATCGCCTCGCCGTGCCGCACGCGGTAGTGCTCGAACCGCTCGACCGCGTGGCCGAAGGTGTGGCCGTAGTTGAGCGCCTCGCGACCGATCGAGCCGTCGGCGCCGGTCTCGTGCAGGTCGCCGGCGACCGTGCGGGCCTTGACCGCGATGCCCTTGGTGATGAGCTCGGCGACGATCGGCGAGCGTGGATCGGCAATGGCGTCCGGCGCCGCCTCGACGAGGTCGAGGATCGACGGATCGGCGATGAACCCGCACTTGACCACCTCGGCGAGGCCGCTGCGCAGCTCGGCCGGCGGCAGGCTCGCCAGTACGTCGAGATCGCACAGCACGCCGACGGGCTCGTGGAACGCGCCGACGAGGTTCTTGCCCTCGGCGGTGTTGATGCCGGTCTTTCCGCCGACCGCGGCGTCCACCATGCCCAGCACCGTGGTGGGCACGTTGACGAACCGCACACCGCGCAGCCAGCTCGCGGCGACGAAGCCCGCGAGATCGGTCGTCGCGCCGCCGCCGAGACCCACGATGACGTCGGAGCGGGTGAAGCCAGCCGAGCCCAGCACCGTCCAGCAGAAGGTCAGGACGTCGGCGGTCTTGGCCTGCTCGCTGTCGGGCACCTCGACGAGGTGCACCTCGAGGTGGTCGGCCACCAGCGGCTTGCGGAGCCTCCTGGCGTGGTCCGCCATCGACGGAGCGTGGATGATCGCGACCCGCATGACGCCCGAGCCGTTGCCGATGAGGCCGCGCAGCTCGTCCTGCACCCCGTTGCCGATCACGACGTCGTACGGGTGGGCGGTGGCGACCGTCAGGCGGGTGCTCATCGATCCTCCTGCTGGATGAGTCGAACGGCCTCGTCGGTCACGGCGTCCGCCGCGAGCGCGTCGGTCACGATCGTGTGGCGCGCGACCTCCTCGTACAGCGGCCGGCGGGCGTCGAGCAACATCTTCATCTGCCCGCGGACGTTGCCGAGCAGCAACGGCCGATTGGCGTTCATGCCGACGCGCGACACCGCGGCGGGCAGTCCGACATCGAGGAACAGGACCCGGTGCTGCTGCAGCAGGGCCCGGGTGGCCGTGCTCAGGATCGCGCCGCCGCCGAGCGCGAGGACGCCGTCGTGCTCGGCGAGCGCCACCTCGACGGCGCGCTCCTCCAGGGCACGGAACTCCGCCTCGCCGCGATCGACGAAGATGTCCTGCACCGACACGCCCTCGGCGGCCTCGATGTCGTGGTCGGTGTCGCGGAACTCGGCACCCAGACGCCGCGCCACGGCCTCGGCGACGGTCGACTTGCCCGCTCCCGGCGGTCCCACGAGGACGACCAGGGGACTCAACGGTGCCTCAGGTTCGCCAGGTACCCCTCGACGTTGCGGCGCGTCTCCTCGACGGCGTCACCGCCGAACTTCTCGACGATCGCGTCGGCGACGACGAGAGCGACCATGGCCTCGGCGACGATGCCGGCCGCCGGCACGGCACAGACGTCGGAGCGCTGGTGGTGCGCCCTGGCCTCCTCGCCCGTCGCGACGTCGATCGTGCGCAGCGCCCGGGGCACCGTCGCGATGGGCTTCATCGCCGCACGCACACGCAGGATCTCGCCGGTCGTCATGCCGCCCTCGGTGCCGCCCGCGCGGCCTGACGCGCGACGGATGCCGTCGGCGGTCGGGACGATCTCGTCGTGCGCGAGCGAGCCGCGGGTGCGGGCGAGCTCGAAGCCGTCGCCGATCTCGACGCCCTTGATCGCCTGGATGCCCATGAGGGCCTGCGCGAGCCGGCCGTCGAGGCGCCTGTCCCAGTGCGTGTACGAGCCGAGGCCCGGCGGGAGCCCTTCGACGACGACCTCGACGACGCCGCCGAGGGTGTCGCCCTCCTTGTGCGCGAGGTCGATCTCGGCGACCATCGCCGCGCTCGTGGCCGGATCGAAGCAGCGCACCGGGTCGGCGTCGAGCGCGTCGACATCGGCGTGCGACGGGATGACCCCGGCGGGCGCGCGGACCGTGCCGAGCTCGACGACGTGCGACACAATCGTCGCGCCGGTGGCCTGGTGGATGAACTGCGCGGCAATCTCACCGAGCGCCACGCGGGCCGCGGTCTCGCGCGCGCTCGCGCGCTCCAGCACCGGGCGGGCCTCGTCGAACCCGTACTTCTGCATGCCGGCGAGATCGGCGTGACCGGGACGCGGACGGGTCAGCGGTGCGTTGCGCTTGAGGCCGTCGAGGATGTCGGCGTCGACGGGGTCGGCCGCCATGACCTGGTCCCACTTGGGCCACTCGCTGTTGCCGATGCGCAGCGCGATGGGGCTGCCCATCGTCGAGCCGTGGCGCAGGCCGCCCACGATCTCCAGCTCGTCGGCCTCGAAGGCCATGCGGGCGCCGCGGCCGTAGCCGAGACGGCGGCGCGCGAGCGCGGCCTGGATCTCCTTGCTGGTCACCTGCACGCCCGACGGCAGCCCTTCCAGGACGGCGACGAGCGCGGGGCCATGGGACTCACCAGCGGTCAACCAACGAAGCATGGGCATGATTCTCCCACGGGATCAGACGGCGTAGATCGCGGGACCGTAGGCGGCGCCGAGCACGGCGCCGATCACCATGTAGGGCCCGAAGGCGTAGCCGCGCGGGTCGATGATCCTGAGTCGCGCGAGCACGATGCCCAGCACCGCCCCGAGGATGAAGCCCGCGTACATGCCGACGAGCACCTCGCTGGCCCCGAGCGAGCCCAGCGCGAGGGCCAGGACCCCCGAGAGCCGGACGTCGCCGTAGCCGAAGGCTCCCCCGTAGAACCGGTTGCCGACCCAGTGCAGGACCCAGAACACCACGAACACGACGACGTTCGCGACCAGCGCCCCCTCGAGGACGTCCCGGTCGTCGAGCAGCAGCGCACCGAGCGCGACGAGGGCCAGCGTGACGACGTACAGCGGGGCGACGATGACGAACGGCAGCAGCCGCGTGTGCCAGTCGACGTACGCGAGCCACGAGCCCACCCCGGTCAGGACGACCCAGACCGGCACGAGCTCGAGGTCGTCGATGCGCCACGCCACCAGAGCCGCCATGGCCGCCGACGCCACCGCGAGGCCCAGCCACAGCATTCGGTGGTCCGCGAGCACCGCGTACGGCATCTTGTCGTCCTCCGGGACGGGCGGCTCGGGCACGCGGCGCAGCACCGCCGGGCCGAGGGCGCCGAGCACGGCGGCGACGAGGGCGGCGGCGAGGACGGTGGTCACGCAGGCACCCTAGCGAGCGGAGAGCGCGGCGAGGGCCGCCTCGCGCAGCAGCTGTGGAGGGACCGGCGAGCCGGTCATGAGCTCGACCTGCAGCGCGGCCTGGTGTGCCAGCAGATCCAGGCCCGACACGACGGTGAGGCCTGCCTCGTCGGCGGCTCGCGCCAGCCCCGTCGGCCACGGGTCGTAGACGACGTCGAACACCGCCTGCGCGGAGTCGACGAGCTCGTGCGCGCGGGCGCCGATCGCCTCGTGCGGGACGGTCGAGACGAGCAGGTCGGTCTTGTCGACGAGGGGCTCGTCGAGCCGGCGGACGCTCACGCCGATCCCCCGGCCCCGTGCGACGCCCTCGGCCTCCGCGGCGCGGGACGGCTCGCGCACGACGATCTCGAGCTCCTCCACTCCCAGGCGCACGAGCGCCAGCGCCACCGAGGCGGCGGTCGCGCCGCCGCCCAGGATGCGGGCCGTCACAGGGGCGCCGAGCCCGGCCTCCTGCAGCGCCGCGGCAGCGCCGGGCACGTCGGTGTTGTGCGCCGACAGCATCCCCTCGTCGACGACGAGGGTGTTGGCGACGCCCAGCAGCTCGACGTCACCGCTGTGCTGGTGGCTCGCGGCGGCCGCCTCGCGCTTCAGCGGCGCCGTGACCGACAGGCCGCGCACGTCGTCGCCCAGTGCATCGACGAAGGCGGCCAGGTCGCCGGCGCGCACCTCGACGGCCTCGTACGACCAGTCGAGGCCGAGCTCCCGGTACGCCCGTCGGTGCATGACGGGCGACAGCGAGTGCGCGACCGGCGAGCCGAGGATCGCGCACAGCATCAGGCGATCACCCGCAGACCCCGTCCGGGGCGGTCTTGCAGTACTCCTGCAGCTGCGCGACGGCACGGTTGTGCTCGGCGAACGTGTCGGAGAAGACCGTCTCGCCGGTCTCGAGGTTGACCGCGACGAAGTACCGCCACGTGCCCTCCGCGGGGTTGAGCGCGGCCTCGATCGTCTTCTCCCCCGGTGACCCGATCGGGCCCGGCGGCAGGCCGGTGTTCTGGTACGTGTTGTACGCCGACTCCGCGTTGCGCTCCTCCTCGGTCGTGAACACGTCGCCCTTGCGACCGCTCACGTACGAGACGGTGGAGTCCAGCTGCAGCGGCATGCCGTCGTCGAGCCGGTTGTAGAGGACGCGCGCGACCTTCGCGTAGTCCTCGTCGGCCTTGGCCTCGTACTCCAGGATGCTCGCGATCGTCAGGATCTCCTCGCCCGTGTAGCCCAGCGCCTTCGCACGGGTGCCGATGTCGAGGTCCTGCGCCACGGCGACGGTCTTGTCGACCATCTGGCTGAGCAGCGAGACCGCGGTGGTGCCGGGCGGCACCTCGTACGTCGCGGGGAAGAAGTACCCCTCCGGGTTGCCCTCGGCGACGTCGGGCAGGCCCAGCTGGCTCGGGTCGTCGATCGCGGCCTGCAGGTCGGCCTCGGAGATCTCGGTGTTCGCCGCGATCGCCGCGACGACCTGGTCGACGCGGGAGCCCTCGGGGATCGTGACCATGGCCTGCACGCGGTTGGACTTGTCGACGAGCGCCCCCAGGGCCGCATCGGCCGACATCTCCTTGCGCAGCGAGAAGAATCCCGCCTGCACCGCGACGAATCGGTTGTCGGTCAGGCTCAGCTGGTAGAAGGCGTCGGCGCTCTTGACGACGCCCTCCTTCTTCAGGATGTTGGCGATCTGCTGGCCACCCGCGCCGCTGGGGATCTCGACGGTGATCTTGTCGCCGGTGCCCTGTCCCGTGTAGTCCTCGGCACTCGTGAAGAAGCGGTCCTTCGCGTAGCCGAACGCCTGGTAGCCCCCGAACAGGATCGCGACGACCACGACCACGGCGATGATGCGCCGGCCCCACGGCTTGCGCCGCGGCGTGTCGGCCCGCCGGCGACCAGGCCCGGCGGGCGGCGGCTCCTCCGTGAACAGGTCCAGTCCGCTGTCGTTGTCGCTCATGCCGTCCTCATCTGCTCTCACCGGGTGCTGAAGCGCGCGTCCGGTCGGAATCCAGTGCCGTCTGGAGGATCACCGTAGCGGCAGCCTGGTCGATGATGCTGCGTCTGCCACGTCCGGCGCGACCGCTGTCACGCAGCATGGAGTGGGCCGTGACGGTCGACATCCGCTCGTCGAAGAGGCGGATCGGCACGGGGCCGATCGCAGCGGACAGATCCTCGCAGAACGCCCGGACCTTGACCGCTGCTGGTCCCTCCCGCCCCGACAGCCCCATCGGCAGGCCGACGACGCACTCGATGACCTCGTACTCCCGCGCGAGCTCGGCGAGCCGCGCGACCGCCGAGGGGCCTGCCGCGACGGTCTCGACGGGGGTCGCCAGGACGCCGTCAGGGTCGCTGACCGCGACGCCGATGCGCACGTCACCGACGTCCACGCCGAGCCGTCGGCCACGCGCGGTGGTCACGATGACGCGCTCATGCGGTCAGCGTCGCTTCCACTGCCGCGAGCGCGGCGGGGATGCCCGAGACGTCGGTGCCGCCGCCCTGCGCGACGTCGGCCTTGCCGCCGCCCTTGCCGCCGATCTGTGCGCCCACGACCTTGATGAGGTCGTTGGCGGACAGGCCGCGGTCCTGCGCGGCGGCGTTCAGCGCCACGACGGCGGCGGGCTTGTCTCCCGCGTCGCCGATCACGACGACGACGGCCGGACGGTCCGCGAGCCGCTGACGGATGTCGAGCGCGATGGTGCGCACGTCTCCACCGCCCGCGCCGGCCGCGTGGTGGCCGACGTAGGCGACACCGCCCAGGTCCTTCGCGCTGCTCGCGACGTCGCCGGCGGCGCCCAGCAGCTGGGCGGCCTTGATCTTCTCGGCGGCCTTCTCGGCGGCCTTGAGGCGGTCCACGAGATCCTTGACCCGGCCGGGCACGTCCTCGGGCTGCGTCTTGAGGAGGTCGGTCAGCTGGCGGACGACGTCGCGCTCCTTGGCGAGGTACTGGAAGCCCTCGATGCCCACGAGCGCCTCGACCCGCCGGTTGCCGGCGCCTACCGAGCCGTCCGACGTGATGACGACGGTGCCGATCTGCGACGACCGCTCGACGTGCGTGCCACCGCACAGCTCGCGCGACCAGGGGCCGCCGATCTCGACGACGCGCACGCGTTCGCCGTAGTTCTCGCCGAACAGCGCCAGTGCACCCCACTCGCGCGCCTCGGCCAACGTCATCGTCTGTGCCCTGACGGCCAGATCGGCGCGCAGGGCCCGGTTCGACACCTGCTCGACGCCGTGCAGCTGCTCGGGCGAGAGTCCGCCGCTCCAGCCGTAATCGAGGCGCAGGTAGCCGGGACGGTTGTACGACCCGGCCTGCAGGGCCGTGGGTCCGAGCACCTCGCGGAGCGCGGCGTGGACGATGTGCGTGCCCGAGTGGGCCTGGCGGGCGCCGAGGCGCCACTCGGGGTCGACGGCCGCCTCGACGGCGAGGTCGAGGGTCAGCTCGCCGGTCAGCACGCGCACCTGGTGCACGACGAGCCCGCGGACGGGACGCTGGACGTCGAGCACCTCCGCGGTGCCGCCGTCCCACCGCAGCTGGCCGGCATCGGCGTTCTGGCCGCCGGACTCGGCGTAGAAGGGCGTACGGTCGAGCACGACCTCGCCGATCGTGCCGGCACCGATCGCGGGCACCGCGGCGCCCGCGGAGATGAGGCCGAGCACGCGAGACTCGGTCGTCAGCTGCGTGTAGGCCAGCCAGTCGGTGGGACCGTTGGCATCCAGCGCCGCGCGGTAGACCGATGTGTCGGCGTGGCTGCCCTTCTTCGACTTCGCATCGGCCTTGGCGCGCGAGCGCTGCTCGGCCATGAGGGCGCGGAAGCCCTCCTCGTCGACGCTGAGGCCCTGCTCGGACGCCATCTCCAAGGTCAGGTCGATCGGGAAGCCGTACGTGTCGTGCAGAGTGAATGCGGCTTCGCCGGAGAGACCGTCCAAGCCTTGACGCTTGACGGCCACGGCCGCGCTCTCGAAGATCTGCGTGCCCTTGCCGAGCGTCTGCCGGAAGGCGTCCTCCTCGGCGTACGCGACCTGCTCGATGCGCGGGAAGTCCGCCTCGAGCTCGGGGTACGACTCCTTCATACGCTCCAGGGTGATTGGCAGCAGCAGCGGCAGCGCGGGGTCCTCGAAGCCCAGCAGGCGCATCGAGCGCACCGCGCGGCGCAGCAGCCGGCGCAGGACGTAGCCGCGCGCCTCGTTGCCGGGCGTCACGCCGTCGCCCATCAGCATCAAGCCGCTGCGGACGTGATCGGCGATGACGCGGAACCGGACGTCGTCGGCGTGGTCCTTGCCGTACGTGCGGCCGGAGATCTCCGACGCCTTCTCGATGACCGGGAACACCTCGTCGATCTCGTACAGGTTGCCCTTGCCCTGCAGCAGGTACGCGACGCGCTCGAGGCCCATGCCGGTGTCGATGTTCTTGTTCGGCAGGCCGCCGAGGACGTCGAACTGGTCCTTCGCGCGGACGTTGGTGATCTCCTCCTGCATGAACACCAGGTTCCAGATCTCCAGGAAGCGGTCCTCGTCGACGACGGGGCCG
>JAOPXY010000080.1 GCA_025964895.1 Aeromicrobium sp. | reverse complement strand
CGGGTCGTCGATGTCGTAGACCGTGAACGTGACGGACCAGCGCTCTTCTCCGGCCGAGACGATCTCCACCACCGAGGCCAGCATCGCAGTGGTCTGACGCCGGTCGCCGACGACGTCGACGAGGTAGGTGAGCTCCATGCCCTTGCTCGGCTCGATCACGCTCACCGTCGCCCCGGCGGGCAGGACCGACGTGAGGGCCTCGACCCTGGACTGCGTGGCTGCGGCGTCGAAGGGAGGCTTGCTGGTGCCGAACATGTTGCTCAGGAGTCCCATGCCGTCACCATACGGGGCGCCGATCAACCCTCGGTGAGCGCCAACAGCTTGCGGACGGTGTTGAGGTTGCGGGCGGTGCCCGGGGTGCCGAGGGCGCGGCCGATCGCCTCGGAGTTCATCTCGGGCCGGCCGGCGCCGTGGGCGTACCGGATGTGCATCTCGGTACCGATGACCTGCCAGCGGTCGTCGTGCGTGTCGTACGACTCGGCCTTCTCGATCGCGGCGGCCGCCGGCGAGGTGAGGAGGAAGGAGACGTAGGAGTACTTCGGCTCGACGATGTCGAAGGGATGGGCGTCGAGCGCCGTGCGCACCTGCTCGGGGGTGCGGGAGATGACGTCACGAAAGAAGCCGAAGCGCTCCTCGACGGCCTTCTCCAGTGCCCGATCGAAGGCGTCCGCGTCGCCCGGGACGTCCGCCACGAGATTGCCGGACGCGATGTAGGTTCGCGCGTCGGTCGCCCCCAGGTCGGTCGCGACGGCCCGCAGCTCGGCCATCGGCAGCTGGGCCGGCCCCACGTTGACGGCCCTGAGCAGCACGATGCGGGTGGTCACGCGGTCAGCGTAGGCGCATCAGCGGATCATCAGCACGACGAACAGCACCGTCAGGGCACCGGCCACGACGATGCCCGCCACGGCGCGGAGCCAGGCAGCCCGCCCGCGGCGCGAGGCCCGGACGATCGCGATCGGCACCAGGACGAGGAGCACACCGAGCGCGATCCAGTACCCGAACAGCACGCTGCCGAAGTAGCCCGTGTCGCACACGGCCGGCTCGTCCGCGACGCTGCCGCAGGAGTCGGTCATGAACACCGATGTGATCGCGAACAGGGCCAGGACGGCCGAGCCGAGCACCTGGAGGACGTAGATGACCCACGCGAGGGCGGTGCTGGATCTGGTGCGGACGGTTTCGCTCATCCGGCGAAGGTATCGTCCTGACGTGTTGTCTCGCGGGACTTTCCGGGGAGCAGGGCGACCGCGGCGATCATGACGGCGCCGATGATCGCCGCCCCGACGAACACCTGGTGGATCGACGGCTCCAGGATATGGGCGGGCAGCTGCTCGAGCGCGGGGTGGTCGCCGGAGGTCCGCCGGGCGATGGCGCCGTTGGCGATCGCGCCGAAGGCGGCGATGCCGAGGGCGCTGCCGACGGAGCGGGCGAACATGTTGGTGCCGGTCACCATGCCACGTGTCGCCCAGTCGACCGACGACTGTGCGGCGACGAGCACCGGGGAGGCGATGAAGCCCAGGCCGATGCCGATCACGAAGCACGCGGCCGCGAGGTGCAGGACGGAGCTGTCACCGGTCACTGTCAGCAGGACGCCCACGCCCGCGACGACGAATGCCGCGCCCATGAGCGCCGTGTTGCGAAAGCCGATGCGCAGGTAGAACCGTCCGGCGATCGCTGCGGAGATGGGCCAGCCGAGCGTCATGGCTGCCACCGTGAACCCGCCGATGAGGGCGCTGGTCCCGAGCACGCGTTGCGCGTACAGCGGGACGTACGACGTGAGGCCGATGAGGAGCACGCCGACGACGAGGCTCGAGGCGTTGGCGCCGTTGAGCACGCGTCGCTGGAAGACCCACAGGGGCAGGATCGGCTCGGCGGCGCGACGTTCGACCAGCACGAAGCCGGCGAGCAGGACCACGGCCGCGGCGATCACCAGGATGCTGGTCGTCGACGTCCACTCCCACTCGACCCCGCCCTCGAGGAGCCCGAGGATGAGCAGTGACGCACCCGCCGCGAGCAGCAGCGCCCCCGCGTAGTCGATCGTGTGCCGGGTACGGGTGACGTCCTCACGGAAGCGCCGCACGAGCATCACGGCGGCGGCGAGGCCGATGGGGACATTGACGAAGAAGATCCAGCGCCACGACAGGTGATCGGAGAACAGGCCGCCCAGCGTCGGGCCGACGACCGAGGACGCACCCCACACGCTGGCGACGTAGCCCTGCACCTTGGAGCGCTCCGCGACGCTGTACAGGTCGCCGATGATCGTCATGCTCATGGGCAGGACGGCACCCGCCCCGAGGCCCTGGACGGCCCGGAAGATGATGAGCGACAGCATGCTCCACGCCGCACCGCACAGGACGGAGCCGAGCAGGAACAGTGCGATGCCGACCAGCATGACGGGCTTGCGGCCGACGATGTCGGAGAACTTGCCGTACAGCGGGACCGAGATGGCCTGCGCCAGCAGATAGACCGAAAACAGCCACGGGAACTGGGAGAAGCCGCCGAGGTCCTCGACGACCGACGGCACCGCGGTCGCGAGGATCGTCGCGTCGATCGCGACCAGGCCGACGCTCAGCATGACGCCGAGCAGCACGGGTCCCCGTTCGGAACGGAGGCCGACGGATGCGCGAGTGATGGCGGGAGAGGTCACATCGTTAATCCAACACGTTTCGGACGGCAACCATTCCGCCCGCCCCGGGCATGATGTCTACAGGCGGGCGGCGAGCTCGGTGGCCTGCTTGATCGCCCGCTTGGCGTCGAGCTCGGCGGCGACGTCGGCGCCACCGATCACGTGGACCGGCACGCCGGACGCCTCGAGCGGCTCGACCAGGTCGCGCACGGACTCCTGCCCGGTACACAGGACGATCGTGTCGACGTTGAGCACCCGGCGCTGGTCGTCGACCGTGACGTGCAGGCCGGCGTCGTCGATGCGGTCGTACGACACGCCCTTGATCATCTCGACCCCGGAGTCCTTGAGGGTCTGCCGGTGCACCCAGCCGGACGTCTTGCCGAGTCCCTTGCCCAGGTCGGTCGTCTTGCGCTGCAGCAGGAAGACCTGCCGCTTCGGGGGCAACGCGATCTTCGTGGCGAGCCCGCCCCGCTCCAGCGCCGGATCGGTGACGCCCCACCGCGCCATCCAGTGCTCCAGCGGCTCTCCGGACTCGTGCAGCAGGAACTCCGACACGTCGAAGCCGATGCCGCCGGCCCCGAGCACCGCGACGGTCCGTCCAACGGTGGCGCGGCCACGGATGACCTCCTGGTAGTCGACGACGGACGGATGATCGGCGCCCGGGATGGACGGGACGCGGGGCTCGACACCGGTCGCGACGACGACCTCGTCGAAGCCGGCGAGATCGCCGACCGTGACGCGGCGATTCAGGTGCAGCGTCACGCCGGACGTCTCCAGGCGGCGCGAGTAGTAACGGATCGTCTCGGCGAACTCCTCCTTGCCGGGGATCCGGGCGGCCAGCGAGAACTGCCCGCCAATCTCCGGCAGCGCCTCGAACAGCTCGACGTCGTGCCCGCGCCCGGCCAGCTCGGTCGCCGCCGCGAGGCCCGCGGGTCCGGCGCCGACGACCGCGATCCGCTTCGAGACCCGCGTGGGCGACAGCACGAGAGTCGTCTCGTGGCCCGCGCGCGGGTTGAGCATGCAGCTCGCGCGCACGTTCTGGAACGTGTGATCGAGGCAGGCCTGGTTGCACGCGATGCACGTGTTGATCTCGTCGCCGCGGTCCTCCGCGGCCTTCTGCACGAAGAACGGGTCGGACAGCAGCGGCCGCGCCATCGAGACCAGATCGGCCTGGCCCGAGGCGATGATCTCCTCTGCGAGCTCCGGGGTGTTGATGCGGTTCGAGGCGACGACGGGCACCGACACCTCGGGCCGGAGCTTGCCCGTGACCCACGCGAACGCGCCCCGCGGCACTGACGTGACGATTGTGGGGATGCGCGCCTCGTGCCAGCCGATGCCGGTGTTGATGATCGACACCCCGGCGGTCTCCAGCTTCGTGGCCAGCTCGACGGTCTCCTCCCAGCTCTGCGCGTCGTCGACGAGGTCGAGCAGCGACATCCGGTACATCACGATGAAGTCGTCGCCGACGGCCTCCCGCACGCGCCGCACGATCTCGACGGGGAAGCGCATGCGCTTCTCGGCGCTGCCGCCCCAGCGGTCCGTGCGGTCGTTCGTGCGCGCCGTGAGCATCTGGTTGATGAGATAGCCCTCCGACCCCATGATCTCGACGCCGTCGTAGCCGGCGCGGCGGGCCAGGACGGCCGACGCCGCGAAGTCGTCGACGGTGCGGTCGACCTCCTTGGCCGTCATGGCCTTGGGCGCGCGGAACGGGGTGATGGGTGACGGCTTCGTCGACGCGGCCCGCTTGAACGGGTGGTAGCCGTACCGTCCGGCGTGCAGCAGCTGCATCGCGATCTTGCCTTCGTGCTCGTGGACCGCGTCCGTCACCACGCGGTGCTTGTCGGCGAACCGTCGAGACGTCATCTGCGAGCCGAACGGCAGCAGCCAGCCGTGCCAGTTCGGGGCGTAACCGCCGGTGACCGACAGGGCGACGCCGCCCTCGGCCCGCTCGGCGAAGTAGGCCGCGAGCTCGGGCAGGTGCTTGGCCCGGTCCTCCAGGCCCGTGTGCATCGAGCCCATGATGACGCGGTTGCGCAGCGTCGTGTGGCCGAGGTCGAGAGGCTCCAGGAGGTGCGGGTACGGGTTCATGCCTGCTGCTCTCCGGCCAGTGCTTCCGCCTGGATCTGAGGGAACTGGGCACCCATCGCGGCGGCCAGGGCGTTCGCGGCCGACAGCGGGCGAACCATGACGGTCAGCTCGCTGATCAGGCCATCGGCATCGAGCACGATGAGGTCGATACCGTGCAGCGAGACGCCGTCGACGGTCGTCTCGAAGACCAGCGCCGAACCATCGGGGGCGTCCAGCTCACGCACGTAGCGGAAGTCGGTGAAGACCCGCCCGACGCCGCGCAGGATCGCCGCGACGATCGGCTTGCCCGTGTACGGCTTGAAGGCGACCGGACTGCGGAACACGACGTCGTCGGCTAGCAGGTGGGCGAGGCCGGCGAAGTCGCCGGCCTCGACGGCATCTCGGAAGGCCTTCATTTCTTCTCCTGTGATGGAATGAGACGGTGTGATGGAATGAGGCGGTGTGATGGAATGAGGCGGTGATCTCGAAGAGTGCTGCGAAGTTCCTGATCGTCGCGGGCCTGTTCAACGTCGTGATCTGGCCGCGCTTCGCGAAGGCGATCGTCGACGACGACCGCGCGTGGGCCGGCGAGCGGTGGCACAGCACGCCCCAGGCGTTCTTCTGGGTGCACGCGGTGCTCATCACGACCGCGATCGTGATAGGCCTCGGCGTGCTGCTGGTGGGGGTGCGGGCTCACCGCTCGTCCTCGTCCGGCGCCAGCCGCTGAAGGATCTCGTCGCACCACGCGAGGCCCGCCTGCTCGATGAGGATGCCGCCGCGCAGCACGAGCCACCGGCCGACGTCCTCGGGGGCCAGCTCGTCGGGACGCGGGAAGTACGTGGCGGCGCTCTCGGTGTAGTAGGCCAGCTGGGCCTGGTGCGCACGGCGCCGCACCCGGACGTCGTCGACGATCGCGTCCCCGTCGCCGAAGGGCAGCGCGCGCAGCTTGACCGCGAACTCGCTGCGCAGGTGCTCGACCGGGGTCGCCTTCGACGTCCACGCCGCGAGCTCCTCTCGCCCGGACTCGGTGAGGCCGTAGACCTTCTTGTGGGGGCGACCCTCTTGAGCGACGACCTCGCACGCGACCGTGCCGTCGCTCTCCATGCGGCCCAGCACCTTGTAGATCTGCTGGTGGCTCGCCTTCCAGAAGTGGCCGATCGACGCGTCGAAGCGGCGCGCGAGGTCATAGCCCGTTGCGGACCGCTCCGCGAGGGAGACCAGGATCGCGTGCTGAAGGGCCATCCGCGGACCGTACTATGCAACTAGTTGCATTGCAACCAGGTGCACATCGGTCGGTCTCGCCCGAGGAGCGGGATCGATGCCGGCCACCGGTCGCGTGGCCCTAGAATTCTCGACATGATCTCCCCCTCCCGCGGCATGACCACGATCGCCGCCCTCGCACTCGTGCTGACGGCGGCGTGCGCTCCCGCCGACTCCGACGGTGGCTCAGACGACGCCACGGCCGCTGCACCGGCCACGACGACGCTCGCCGACTGCAAGCCCGCCGACCTCGCCCTGATCAAGGACGGGACGCTCACGATCGCCACCGACGACCCAGCCTTCGAGCCGTGGTTCACCGGCAGCGATCCCACGAATGGCAAGGGCTTCGAAGGGGCGGTGGCGTACGCGGTCGCCGACAAGCTGGGCTTCGCGGCCGACAAGGTCACGTGGGTCACGGCCGGGTTCAACCAGGCCGTCCAGGCCGGCAAGAAGAGCTTCGACTTCGACATCAACCAGTTCTCGATCACCGAGGACCGCCAGAAGGCGGTCGACTTCTCGAGCCCGTACTACTCGGCCGCGCAGGGGATCATCACCCTCGAGGACTCGCCGTTCGCCGGCGCGACCTCGCTGGCCGAGCTGAAGGACGCCAAGCTCGGCGCCCAGATCGGCACGACGTCGCTCGAGGCGATCGACCAGATCGCGCCCTCGACCGATCCGCTGGTGTACGACGACACCACAAAAGCCGCCCAGGCGCTGCAGAACAAGCAGGTCGACGCGATTGTGGCCGATCTGCCGTCCGCGTACTACCTGACCGCGG
>JAOPXY010000074.1 GCA_025964895.1 Aeromicrobium sp. | reverse complement strand
CTACGAAGGGTGTTTTCTCTATGACTTTTACTGTCGGCGAAACCGTTGTCTATCCCAATCACGGCGCTGCAGTCATCGAGGACATCGAGACCCGCACGATCAAGGGCGAGGAGCGTGATTACCTCGTCCTGCGCATCGTGTCGCAGAACGATCTGGTCGTCCGCGTCCCCGCGTGCAACCTTGATCTGGTCGGAGTTCGCGACGTCGTCGACGAAGCCGGACTCGAGCGGGTTTTCGGGGTCCTCCGGGCCGAGCACGTCGAAGAGCCGACCAACTGGTCACGCCGTTACAAGGCGAACCTCGAGAAGCTGCACTCCGGTGACGTCCTGAAGGTCGCCGAGGTCGTCCGCGACCTGTGGCGCCGCGATCACGAGCGTGGCTTGTCCGCCGGTGAGAAGCGCATGCTGGCCAAGGCCCGCCAGATCCTGGTCTCCGAGCTCGCGCTCGCCGAGAAGACCAACGAGGACAAGGCCGAGACCCGTCTCGACGAGGTCCTCGCTTCCTGATCCACGCCTGACGACAGCCCCCGGGACCCACGAGGTCGCGGGGGCTTCGTCGTTCAGCGGGGGTGGATGAGGGCCGTGGCGATCGCGGCGATGCCTTCGCCGCGGCCGGTGAGGCCCAGCCCGTCCGTCGTGGTCGCGGAGAGGCTGACGGGGCCGCCGATCGCGTCGCCCAGCACCCGCTGCGCCGCCTCGCGGCGCGGCCCGATCCTCGGACGGTTGCCGATGGCCTGCACCGACACGTTGGCGACCGCCCAGCCGTGCTCGTGCAGCCGCACGGCGGTCTCGACGAGGAAGTCGACGCCCGCGGCGCCGGCCCACTCCGGATCGCCCGTGCCGAAGTGACTGCCGATGTCGCCGAGGCCCGCGGCGCCCAGCACCGCATCGACGATCGCGTGGGCGACGCAGTCACCGTCGGAGTGCCCCTCGAGGCCCTGCGGCTCGTCGGGCCACTCCAGCCCGGCGAGCCACATCGGCCGTCCGTCGACGAGGCGGTGGACGTCGGTGCCGATGCCGATACGTGCTGAAGTCACACGCTGATCATGCCAGTTCACCAGGCGGCGCTTGCCGGCACGAGACACCATGGCCAGATGGGAACCCGTGCCTCGATCGCCGCCGGCGTGCTGGCGTCCGCCGCAGGGCTCGCCGCGAGCGAGGGGCTGGCCGCCGTGCTGGACCTGCGCGAGTCGCCGGCCGTGTCGGTCGCCCAGTCGGTCATCGGCCTCACGCCCGGCCCGATCGCCGAGGCGATCATCGGTGTCGTCGGCACCCGCGACAAGCCGCTGGCCATCGCGAGCGTCGTCGTCGCGATCCTGCTGCTCGGCTCGTTGGTCGGACGGTGGTGGACGCCGCGGCGGCTCGCCGCGGGCGCGCTGGTCGCCGGCCTGGCCGGCCTGGCCATCGCGTCGGTTCTCACCCGTCCGTACGCGTCGCCGCAGGGCGTCTTCGCGACGCTCGCGGGCGCCGTCGTGCTCATGGGGGTCCTGCAGCTGCTCCTGCGCGAGAACGAGCACGCGGTCCCCGATGCGTCGCGCCGCATCTTCCTCCGCACGGCCGCGGTCATCGCCGTGGCGACCGTGGTCGTCGGCGGGGCGGGTCAAGTGCTGGCGTCAAGGCATCGCCGTCGCGAGGCGATCGAGCGGGTCCGCGCGGCACTCACGATCGCCTCGCGGCGCGGCACGGCACCCGCCGGCACCGATCTGGCGATCGACGGTCAGGATCCGTGGGTCACGCCCAACCGCGACTTCTATCGCATCGACACCGCGCTCCAGCCGCCGCTGATCGACCCGGCCGACTGGACGCTGCGCATCCACGGCATGGTCGATCGCGAGCTGACCCTGACCTACCAGGACCTGCTCGACCGTGGGCTCACCGATGCGTGGATCACGATCTGCTGCGTGTCGAACGAGGTCGGCGGCGACCTGATCGGCAACACCGTGTGGGGTGGCGTGCCGATCCAGGGGATTCTCGCCGAGGTGGGCCTGCGGGCCGGGGCCGATGCGCTGCTGTCGACGTCCGAGGACGGCTGGACGTGCGGCACGCCGCTGGACGCCCTGACCGACGGCCGGGCCGCGCTGCTGGCGCTGACCATGAACGGTGAGCCGCTGCCCGTGGCGCACGGCTTCCCGGTCCGGCAGGTCGTGCCGGGGCTGTACGGGTACGTGTCCGCCACCAAGTGGGTCACGGAGTGGGAGGTCACGCGATTCGACGACATCTCCGCATACTGGACCGATCGCGGCTGGGGCGAGCGCGGACCGGTCAAGACGCAGTCACGCATCGACGTGCCGGCGGCCGGCAGCTCGATCGAGGCCGGGTCGACCGTCGTCGCGGGTGTCGCGTGGGCCCAGCACCGCGGGGTGGAGGCGGTCGAGGTGCGGGTCGACGGTGGCCGGTGGCAGCCGGCGACCCTCGCCGTGGCCCCGAACCCCGACACCTGGGTGCAGTGGTCGCTCGACGTCACGCTCGATGCGGGTGACCACACGATCGAGGCACGGGCGACCGACGCGACGGGGGAGCCGCAGACCGACGCGATCATCGGCGTGCTGCCCGATGGCGCGACGGGCTACCCCGCGGTGGACGTGCGGGTGGGGTGATTCCCAGGAGAACCCCGGAGGGTTCCGGGGCTCTGCCAGGTTCCTGGTACCTCACCCCGGTCGCAACAGGGGTGAGGTGCCAGGAAACGGGGATGTCCCCGGAATCCGCGGCCGTCCCGGCGAAGTTTCCGAGGTTATCCTGGGAAACCACCAGCCCGGCGGCACCCAGGCGGGAGAGCGTCAGGCGCCGGCAGGCAGTGGAACGCTCGTGGGGCGCATGACGTAGACGACGCCGCCGCTGCCCTTCTGCCAGGCCTTCTCGAACTGCGAGCGCGAGTACACGCGGCGCACGGTCGAGTTCTTCGACGCGGCGGGGTCGTTCGCGATGACCTGTCCCGTCGCCGTGAAACCGCGGATCACGAGGAGGTGGCCGGGCGTCGACGAGATCGGGGCACCGGTGAGCTCGCTGCGGCCGAAGGCGACCGACGCGACCAGGGGGATGCCGGCCTGGATGTAGGCCTCGGCGTCACGCAGGGACGCGAGTCGCGTGACGTACGTGTCGAGCGAGTAGTTCGCGGCGTACGCGGTGTTGAACGGCCAGTTGCCGGTGCCCTCGTACTGGTGGTCGTACGTGTAGCGCGCGGCGTGGTCGACGAACGAGTCGGCGTACCGCGACCAGGTGTAGGCCGACTTCTTCGGGCCCTTGCCGAAGTAGCGCATGACCATCGACGTCGAGGTGGGGGAGCACCAGGCCTCGCCGCCGCCGCCCCACTGCGGGAACTCGCCACGGTGGATCATCTGCGACGAGCGTGGCACGGGCAGGTCCGTCGTGGCGGTCATGGTGGTCTTGCTCGTGCCCGTCGAACGGGTCGTGTAGTTCGCGGCGACGCCGTTGACGGCGTTCAGGGTGGGGGTGGACCTGCTGCCCTTCGGGCGGTGCAGGACGACGCGCACCTGCCACCGGTCGAACGACTGGCCCTTGCCGGCAAGGACGGTGTCGGTCGCGACGCGCGCGAGATCGTCGGTCTGCGCGGAGTACGACGACCGCTTGACGCGCGACGTGCTGCCGGCCCAGCGGGCGACGGTGTCCCAGCTGCCGACCTGCGAGCCGTTGCGCACGCGGACGTCGATGCGGGCCCACGTGCTGCCCGGGGTCGTGATGCTCCACGACGGGATCAGCGAGGTCGCGTCGAAGCCGGCCGACTGCCATGGGCCCTGCCAGGTGCCGCGGTCGTACGACGTGGTGCCGCCGGAGACGCGCGGGTCCTTGTAGCGGACGACCTTCGTGCCGGCGCCGATCGTCATGGCGCCCTTCTTGGCCGTGAGGCCGGTCGACTTGCCCTTCGCGAGGTCGCCGGTGGTGGTCCAGCGGGCGAAGGAGCTCTGGTCGGAGGCTGCCGCGGCGGGTGCGGCAGGCATGACGGCGAGGGCGGTGGCGGTGGCGGTGGCGACGAGCAGGGGAAGGGAGCGGCGCATGCGACCATCGTAAGTGACGGATGGGACTTGTGGGACGGATGTGACGCCGCCGGAGCCGATAGGGTTGGGCCCGTGGCATTTCACCTGTACGACACGGCGTCCCGGCAGATTCGCGAGCTCGTCCCAGTCGTCCCCGGACGCGTCTCGATCTATCACTGCGGGCTGACGGTCCAGGGCCCGCCGCACATCGGCCACATCCGCAAGGAGGTCGTCTTCGACGTCCTGCGCCGTTGGCTCGAGCGGTCGGGCCTCGAGGTCTCGATCGTCGCGAACGTGACCGATATCGACGACAAGATCCTGGCCAAGGGCGCCGAGCAGGGCCGGCCGTGGTTCGCCGTGGCCTACGAGAACGAGCGGGCGCTGCACGCGGCGTACGAGGTGCTCGGCTGCACCCCGCCGACGTACGAGCCGCGCGCGACCGGCGTCGTGCCGGAGATGATCGAGATGATGCAGCAGCTCATCGAGCGGGGGCACGCATACCCGGCCGACAACGGCTCCGGCGACGTGTACTTCGACGTCCGGTCGTGGCCCGCGTACGGCGAGCTGTCGCACCAGAAGGTGGACGACATGCTCCCGGCCGAGGACGCACCGCCGGAGGGCAAGCGCGACGGCCGCGACTTCGCGCTCTGGAAGGGGCACAAGGACGGCGACCCGGAGTCGGCGTCGTGGCCCACCCCGTGGGGCCGCGGACGTCCCGGCTGGCACCTGGAGTGCTCCGCGATGGCGGCCAAGTACCTCGGCCCCGAGTTCGACATCCACGGCGGCGGACTCGACCTGCGCTTCCCGCACCACGAGAACGAGCTGGCTCAGTCGCGGGCCGCGGGTCAGGCGTTCGCCCGGTTCTGGATGCACAACGCGATGCTGAACCTGTCCGGCGCCAAGATGTCGAAGTCGGTCGGCAACACCCTCATGGTCAGCGAGGTCGTCAAGCGCGTGCGCCCAATCGACCTGCGCTACTACCTCGCCGCCTCGCACTACCGCTCGATCGTGGAGTTCTCCGAGGAGTCGCTCGCCGAGGCGGCCACGGCGTTCCAGCGCGTCGAGGGATTCGTCAGGCGCGCGACGGCGCTGACGGGGCTCGGCGAGCTCACCGACGTCCCGGCCGACTTCGCCGCCGCGATGGACGACGACCTGTCGGTGCCCGCGGCGCTGGCGATCCTGCAGGGCCGCGTGTCGGACGGCAACTCGCTGCTGGCGGCGGGTGCGTCGGACGAGCTCGCCATCGTCCTGGCCGAGGTGCGCAGCATGCTCGACGTGCTCGGTTTGGATCCTTCGTCCCCCACGTGGGATCGTGGGGGTGACGATGCGGCCTCTGCGCAGGTGATCGACTCCCTCGTCGGGGGACTGCTCGAGCAGCGCCAGCAGGCACGTGCCGCCAAGGACTTCGCCACCGCCGACCGGGTGCGCGACCAGCTCGCGGCGGCCGGCATCGAGATCGAGGACACGCCGCAGGGTGCGCGCTGGTCCGTGAAGGGCTAGAGACATGCCAGGCAACAGCAAGCGCAAGGGCGCCATCAAGAAGACCGGCAAGGGCAACCCCACGGCCGGGTCCGGCGGCCGCCGCCGCCAGGGACTCGAGGGCAAGGGCCCGACGCCGCGCGCGGAGGACCGTCCGAACCACAAGATCTACAAGATGAAGAACGCGACGCAGAAGCGCGAGATCGCCCGGCCCAAGCGCGCCAAGCCCGGCGAGGCCGCCGAGTGGGTCGCGGGACGCAACTCGGTGCTCGAGCTGCTCCGCGCGACGGTGCCGGTGCACGCGCTGTACGTCGCCGAGGGCACCGACCGCGACGAGAAGATCCGCGAGATCTTCAAGCTCGCCGCCGAGCAGCACGTCAGCCTGCTGGAGATCGGCCGCATCGAGCTCGACAAGCTCACCGGCGGCGCGGTCCACCAGGGCATCGCGGCCAAGCTCAACGCGTACGACTACGCGAACCCGCAGGACCTCATGGAGCTCGCGGCGGAGCGCGACGAGCCCGCGCTGATCCTGGTGCTCGACGGCATCACGGACCCCCGCAACCTCGGCGCGATCATCCGTTCCGCCTCGGGCTTCGGCGCGCACGGCGTCGTGATCCCGGAGCGCCGGGCCGCGCAGATCACCGCCGCGGCCTGGAAGACGTCCGCCGGTGCCGCGGCCCGCGTGCCGGTCGCCCGGGTCACCAACATCACCCGCACGCTCAAGCAGTTCCAGGAGGACGGCTGCATGGTCGTCGGCCTGGCCGCGGACGGCACGGTCGACGTCGCGGACTCCCAGCTGGTCGACGGCCCGCTCGTCGTCGTGATCGGCAGCGAGGGCAAGGGTCTGTCCCGCCTCGTCGGCGAGACCTGCGACGAGATCGTGTCGATCCCCATGAGCACCGGGCTGGAGAGCCTCAACGCCGGCGTCGCCGCCGGCATCGCCCTCTACGCGATCGCCCAGAGGCGCGGCTAGCGCCGGCCCCGACCCGGGGCGGCTGTACACCATCGTGCGGGGCGTCGCTGCCCGGTCCCACGGGCCGGACAG
>JAOPXY010000073.1 GCA_025964895.1 Aeromicrobium sp. | reverse complement strand
CCTGGTCCATCGTGAGCAACCCGCGGCTCACCCCCGACTGGTTGCTGATGACCGCCACCGGCAGCCCGGCCGCCCGCAACCGGTCCAGCGCGTCCCGCGCCCCGTCGAGTGGGCGCACTTGGGCGGGGTCGCCGTTGTAGGGGACGTCGTGCACGAGGGTGCCGTCACGGTCGACGAGCACAGCGGCCGGCAGCGGACGCCGCACCGGCGGGACGGAACGGTGCCGCCACACCCCCGCGAGCCAGTGCCGGGTGGCCGCCGGCGGGATGAGAACGCTGGTGGTGAGCATCTCCACCACCTCGCGACGGTCCCGCGGGCCCGGCAGGATCCGCCGGGCGGCGAACTCGGCCGTGGAGGCCAGCCAGCCGGCACCCGCGATCGCGGCGACCCGGGGTCGACCGGCAACCGCGGCAGCTCCGGCGGTCATCGCGAGCGCGACGGTGGCCAGGTGCTGCGGACGGCGACCCAGCGGGGCCTCCGCCCGCTGTCTCCAGTCCGGGCCGTGCAGCCGGCGCATCAGCACGTCGTCGGCGTTGCCGCGCTGCTGGCGGACGCTGAACCAGTCGTCGTCAGTGCGCAGCGGGTGCAGCACCTCGCGGTTGCCGACGGCGAGTCGGCCGACCGCCCCCAGTCGGAGGGCCAGGTCGGCGTCCTCGCGGTAGGCCCGCCGGAACCGCTCGTCGAAGCCGCCCACCTGGCGCAGCGCGGCACGGCGCACCGTCATGTCGGCGGTGATCCACCGCGCCGTCTCGAGGCTCGCGGTCGAGCGCTCCGCGTCGCGGGGGCGCCGATCGGCCGGCAGCGGGACCCGCACGCGCCCCTGGATCGCCACGACGTCGTCCGG
Source organism: Aeromicrobium sp. (assembly GCA_025964895.1). Lineage (GTDB taxonomy): Bacteria > Actinomycetota > Actinomycetes > Propionibacteriales > Nocardioidaceae > Aeromicrobium. The sequence continues at coordinate 3,698 of JAOPXY010000073.1, read as the reverse complement.
AGCGCCGGCCAGGTCGAGGGCCAGCCGGGTGATCCAGTCGGGCGTCACGACCACGTCGTCGTCCAGGAAGGTGACCCACGTCGTGCGCGCCTCACGGCGGCCCCTGTTGCGAGCCGCCGCGGGCCCACGCCCCCCGGAGCGCACGACGCGGGCGAACGGGTGGTCCACGGTCAGGGGCGCTCCCGCGGGGCGGTCGTCGACCACCACGACCGGTGGGGTCGCCCCCTCCATCCGGTCGAGCGAGTCGAGCAGCGCCCCCAGGGACGCGCGACCGATCGACGGGACCACGACGGTCGTGTCCGGCACGGCGGTCATGCCCGCGCCCGCCGGACCACGAAGCTGCCGATCGCGAGCAGGTCGATCGGCGCCGAGCCGAAGCACTCCAGCGCGTCGCGCGGCGAGTCGACCATGGGACGGCCCGCGGTATTGAGACTGGTGTTGACGACGACCGGGAGCCCGGTCAGCTCCTCGTGCACGGCGAGCAGCCGCGCGACGAGCGGCTCGTCGTCACCGATCGTCTGCACCCGCGCCGTCCCGTCGACGTGGACTACCGCCGGGATGCGATCGCGCCACGGCGGAGCGACGTCGTGCACGAACAGCATGTACGGCGACGGGATCGGCCCGCGCGAGAAGATCTCGGCCGCCCGCTCGAGCCGCACCATCGGGGCGACGGGCCGGAACTGCTCACGTCCCTTGACGTCGTTGAGTCGCTCGAGGTTCGCCGCCGAGGCCGGGCTGGCGAGCAGGGACCGGTGGCCGAGGGCCCGCGGTCCGAACTCGCTGCGGCCCTGGAACCACGCGACGATCCCGTCGTCGGCCAGGACGCGTGCCGCCTCCGCGGCGACGTCGTCGACCCTCTCGTGCACCACCGCGGCGGTCGTCAGCACCTGCTCGATCTCGTCGTCGGTCCAGGCCGGGCCGAGGTCCGCGCCGCTCATGGGCGCCACGTCGTCCTGCTCGGCCGCCACGTGCAGCGCGCCGCCCAGGGCGGTCCCGGCGTCGCCGGCGGCGGGCTGCACCCACAGGTCGTCGTACGGTCCCTCCGTGAGCAGCCGCGTGTTGGCGACGCAGTTCAGCGCGACGCCGCCGGCGAGCACGAGACGCGTCGCTCCCGTGCGGGCCTGCAGCCAGTGCGCCAGCTCGAGGCAGACCTCCTCGACCGCGCGCTGGACACTGCTCGCCAGATCGGCGTGGTCGCGGTCCCACGGGTCGTCGGGGCGTCGCCGCGGCACCAGGTCGGACCAGTCGAACGGCTCAGCGAAGAAGCCGCCCGCACCGTCGGTGCCCACGACCTCCTTCAGCTGCGGGGCGAATCGTGGTGTCCCGTACGAGGCGAGGGCCATGACCTTGTACTCGTCGCTGCTGCGCAGGAATCCCAGGTGCTCCGTCGCGTCCTCGTACAGCAGCCCGATCGAGTGCGGCAGCCGCTGGACGGCGTGGGTCGTGAGGGCGGCGCCGTCGAAGTGCGCCGCCAGGTGGCTCGAGCTTTCGCCGCGGCCGTCGAGGACGAGCACGTCGCCGTCGGCGAACGGGCCGGCGAGCGTGGCCGACGCGGCGTGGGCGACGTGGTGCGGGACGTACCGGACGATCGACGCATCGATCCCCAGCATCGCGGCGATGAACCCCGGTGCGTGCCGCGCGTACATCTGTCGGACGTGGTCCCACGGGTCGTCGAGGCCCAGCGTCTCGGCGGGTGCCGCCAGGGCCGGGTCGTACGAGTAGGTGACGGCGTCGAGGTCCCGCGGCTGGAGCCCGGCCCGCTCGAGGCACCAGCGCGCGGCGAGTTCGGGCAGCTCCCAGGCGGCCCACGGCAGCGGCCGCTTGGCGTGCTTGCGCCGGCTGAACCGCTCCTCCTCGGCGGCCGCCACGACCCGACCGTCCACGACGACGGCGGCGGCCGAGTCGTGGAACAACGCATTGATGCCGAGAACATTCATGCGGCCCCCTTCCCCAGAAGCGGTTCTCCCGAAACACTTTCGTCCGAAGAAGTGCCTGTGGCGAGGAAACCTGCCGCCCGCGCGTCTGGCTCGACCGCTCACCGGGTATCGAGAGCCGATGAGGATCCTGGTCTGGCACGTGCACGGCTCGTGGACGACGGCCTTCGTGCAGGGGCCGCACACGTACCTGCTGCCCGTCGACGACCAGCGGGGACCGGACGGCCGGGGCCGCGCCGCGACCTGGCAGTGGCCGGCCGGCGCGGTCGAGCGGTCCGCCGAGCAGCTCGCAGACGAGCCCGTCGACCTCGTCGTCCTGCAGCGTCCGCACGAGGCCGACCTCGTGGAGACGTGGACCGGCCGGCGGCCCGGCACCGACGTCCCGGCCGTCTACCTCGAGCACAACACCCCCGGTGGCGACGTGCCGTACTCGCGGCACCCCCTGGCCGACCAGGACGACATCCCGGTCGTCCACGTCACGCACGTCAACCGGCTGCTGTGGGACACCGGTTCGGCGCGCACGACCGTGATCGAGCACGGGATCTGCGATCCCGGGCACCAGTACGTCGGGGAGCTCCCGCATGCCGCGGTCGTCGTCAACGACCCGGTGCGCCGCGGACGGGCTGTGGGCACCGATCTGATCCCGCTGATCGCCGCGGCCGCGCCCGTCGACGTCTTCGGGATGCGCGTCGAGCAGCTGCGCGACGGGCAAGGCCGCATCACCCCGTACGAGGACCTGCCGCAGCACCTCATGCACGCCGAGCTGGCGCGGCGTCGCGTCTACGTGCACACCGCGCGCTGGACGTCGCTCGGGCTCTCGTTGCTGGAGGCGATGCACCTGGGGCTGCCCGTCGTGGCGCTGGCCATGACCGAGACGCCGCGGGCGGTCCCGCCCGACGCCGGCCTCGTCACGGCCGACGTCGACGAGCTCGTCTCGCTGGTCGAGCAGCTCGTCGGCGACGCGGACCGCGCGCGCGAGCTCGGTCTGGCCGGTCGCCGGCACGCGGTGGACACCTATGGCCTGCGCCGATTCCTCGACGACTGGGACGGGCTGCTGGCGACGGTGGCCCGATGAGCGACCAGGTCACGACCGTCGTCATCACGCGGGACCGGCGCGAGCAGCTCATGAGCACCCTGGCGCGGCATCGGGGCCCCGTGATCGTGATCGACAACGGATCGAGCGACGGCACGTCCAAGGCCGTGCGGGAGACTTTCCCGGACGTCCGCCTCGTGCGGGAGCCACGCAACCTCGGGGCGGTCGGGCGCAACGTCGGCGCCCGTCTCGCGACGACGCCGTTCGTCGCGTTCGCCGACGACGACTCGTGGTGGGACGACGGCGCGCTCGACCTCGCGGCGACGCTGCTGACCCGCCACCGGTCCATCGGGCTGCTCGCGGCCCGAGTCGTCATCGAGCCGGGAGGTCGTCCCGATCCCTTCAACGAGGTGCTCGCCGCCTCACCGGTCGAGGGGCCGGACGACCTCCCGGGCACCGGGATCCTCGGCTTCATGGCGTGTGCCTCCGTGGTGCGCCGCGACTCCTTCCTGGCGGTGGGCGGCTTCGACCCCCTGCTCGGCATCGGCGGCGAGGAGCAGCTGCTGGCGTGGGACCTGGCCGCGCGGGGGTGGGCGCTGCGCTACGAGCCGCGCCTGACGGTGCACCACGAGCCGCTGCCGTCACCCGGCCGCGGGACCGCCCGGCAGGCGGCGATCGCCCGATCGTCCGTGCTGGCCTCGCTGCTGCGACGCGGCTGGCCGGACGTCGCC
>JAOPXY010000170.1 GCA_025964895.1 Aeromicrobium sp. | reverse complement strand
CGATCAGGCCGCGGGCCGGGACGATGAACTCCATGCGGACCCAGCCGGTGCCGTGGTTGATCATCTGCTCCATGCGGCCGCGGCGGACCGCGAGCAGCTGGGTGATCGCGCCGAGGTACTCCTCGGGCGCGTCGATCGTCAGGCGCTCCATCGGCTCGTGGATCTTGCCGTCGACCTCCTGGGTGACGACCTGCGGCTTGCCGACCGTGAGCTCGTAGCCCTCACGACGCATCTGCTCGACCAGGATGGCCAGCGCGAGCTCGCCGCGGCCCTGGACCTCCCAGGCGTCGGGACGCTCGGTCTCGAGCACCTTGAGCGACACGTTGCCGATGAGCTCGCGGTCGAGGCGGTCCTTGACGAGGCGGGCGGTGACCTTCGTGCCCTTCTCGCGTCCGGCCAGCGGCGACGTGTTGGTGCCGATCGTCATCGAGATGGCCGGCTGGTCGACCGTGATGAGCGGCAGCGCGACGGGGTTCTCCGGGTCGGCCAGCGTCTCGCCGATCGTGATATCGGGGATGCCCGCGATGGCCACGATGTCGCCGGGGCCCGCGCTCTCGCCCGGCACGCGCTCGAGCTCCTGGGTGACGAGCAGCTCGGTGATCTTGACCTTCTCGGTCGTGCCGTCGTGCTTCATCCACGCGACCTGCGCGCCCTTCTTGAGGGTGCCCTGGAAGACGCGGACCAGCGCGAGACGGCCGAGGAACGGCGAGGCGTCGAGGTTCGTGACGTGCGCCTGCAGCGGTGCGCCCTCGGTGTACTCGGGCGCCGGCACGGCGTCCATGATCGTCTGGAACAGCGGGATCAGGTTCTCGCTGTCCGGCAGTCCGCCGTCCTCGGGCTTGTTCAGCGAGGCGCGGCCGGCGCGGGCCGACGCGTAGACGACGGGGAAGTCGAGCGCGTCCTCGCTGGCGCCGTCCTCGAGCAGGTCGAGGAACAGCTCGTACGTCTCGTCGACGACCTCGGCGATGCGCGAGTCGGGACGGTCGACCTTGTTGACGACCAGCACGACGGGCATCTTGGCCGCGAGCGCCTTGCGGAGCACGAAGCGCGTCTGGGGCAGTGGGCCCTCGGACGCGTCGACGAGCAGGATGACCGCGTCGACCATCGACAGGCCGCGCTCGACCTCACCACCGAAGTCGGCGTGACCGGGGGTGTCGATGATGTTGATCGTGACGCCGCCCTCGGGCGAGCCCGGGCCGTTGTAGCGGACGGCGGTGTTCTTCGCGAGGATCGTGATGCCCTTCTCGCGCTCGAGGTCGCCGGAGTCCATGGCCCGCTCGGTGAGCTGGTGGTGCTCGTCGAAGTGACCCTGCTGCTGGAGCATGGCGTCGACCAGGGTCGTCTTGCCGTGGTCGACGTGGGCGACGATTGCGACGTTGCGCAGGTCGGAGCGAATGGGCATGCGAAAGAAGTCCTCAGCGTGGGGGAGTGCTCGCAGTAGTCGGAGCCTTCCCATTCTACGGGTGGCACACCCGTGCGGCCCAATCGGACACATGGCGTTCATTGCGGAGTGACAAAGAGTTCACTTGATCAAAGGTTGCGTTACGTTTATGATTTACGGGTGACCACGACCCCTGACGACCTCTACGGCGCCATCCATGACTTCGTCATGCGCCTCATGAACCTCTCGGAGTCCGACGGCATGGACGCGATGGTCGAGCTCGACCTCTCGTTCTCACAGGCACGCACCCTCTTCCTGCTCGGGAAGCGGGGAGAACCCACACCGATCAACGTCATCGCGGAGGCTCTGGGCCTGTCGATGGCCGCGACCGGTCGCAACGTCGACCAGCTGGTCCAGCTCGACGCCGTCGAACGGCGCGAGAGCCCCACGGACCGGCGGGTCAAGCTCGTGTCGTTGACACCTGTGGGCGAGAAGCTCACGTCGCAGCACATCGACGCCAAGCGAGAGTCCATCAAGGCGTTCAGCGCCGACCTACCCCCTGAGCAACGCGACGACCTGCATCGCGTGCTCACCAACATCCTCACGGGCAGCACGCTCCGCCCGCTGAGGGAACAGGAGACCTGCCTATGACCACCCCACCCCAGCAGAGCGTCGACGACGACAAGATCACACCGGACCTGCTGAAGATCGCCGGTGTCGTCGTCCTCGGCGCCATCATGTCGATCCTCGACGTGACCGTCGTCAACGTCGCCCTGCCGACGTTCCAGACCGAGCTGTCCAGCAACGGCGAGCCGCTGGCCTACTCGACCGTCGCCTGGACCGCGACGGCCTACATGCTCGCCCTGGCCGCCGTCATCCCGCTCACGGGATGGGCTGCCGACCGCTTCGGCACCAAGCGCCTCTACATGACCGCGATCGCGCTGTTCACGATCGGCTCGCTGTTGTGCGCGACGGCCTGGAACATCGAGGCTCTCATCGGCTTCCGGGTGCTGCAGGGCCTCGGCGGCGGCATGCTGATGCCGCTCGGCATGACGATCATGACCAAGGCCGCCGGCCCGCACCGCATGGGCCGTCTGATGGCGATCCTCGGCGTGCCGATGCTGCTGGGCCCGATCCTGGGCCCGATCCTCGGCGGCGTGCTCATCGACGCGGCCTCGTGGCACTGGGTGTTCCTGATCAACCTGCCCATCGGCATCATCGGTCTGCTCTACGCCCAGCGCGTGCTGCCCAAGGACGCGCCCGAGCCGAGCGAGAAGCTCGACGTCGTCGGCATGATCCTGCTGTCGCCCGGCCTCGCGCTGCTGCTGTACGGCGTCTCCTCGATCCCCGAGGAGGGCACCGTCCTGGCGCTCAAGGTGCTGCTGCCCGCGATCGTCGGCGTCCTGCTGATCGGATCGTTCGTGTTCTGGTCGTTCAAGCCGCAGCACCCGCTGCTCGACCTGCGCCTGTTCAAGGACCGCAACCTCACGGTCTCGATCATCACGATGTTCCTGTTCGCGGCGGCCTTCTTCGGCGCGCTGCTGCTGGTGCCGACCTACTTCCAGCAGGTCGACGGCTACTCGGTCAAGAAGGCCGGTCTGCTGATCGCCGCCCAGGGCATCGGCGCGATGCTGACGATGCCCATCGCCGGCGCGCTGACCGACAAGATGCCGGTCGGCCGCATCGTCCCGTTCGGCTTCCTCGGCATCCTGATCGGCATGTTCGGCCTGGCCATGAACACCGACCCCGGCACGTCCGACTGGACGATCATGGGCTGGCTGTTCATCACCGGTCTCGGCATGGGCGCCACGATGATGCCGCTGTTCACCTCGGCGCTCAAGACGCTCAAGGCCTCCGACGTCGCCCGCGGCTCGACGCTGCTCAACGTGACGCAGCAGGTCGCCAGTGCCACCGGCATCGCGACGATCTCGGTCGTGCTGACCAACGCCATGAAGAGCGGCGCGGTCATCGCCGGCTCGGAGCAGCTGCCGGGCGTCGAGGGCGGGCTCACGCCGGCTCAGCTGGCTGCCGGCTCGCACACCGAGCAGGGCAGCGGCCTCGTCGACGCGCTGGGCGTGCCGGCCAACGTCCTGGCGCAGGGCTTCCAGGACCTTGCCGACGCCTTCCAGTCGTCGTACTGGGTCGCGTTCTTCGTGCTGGTGGTCACGCTGGTGCCCGTCGCCTTCCTGCCGCGCAAGCGCGAGAAGTCGCACCTGCTCGACGCCGAGGACGGCGCCACGCCGCCGGTCATGATGCACTGAGTCACCACGCATCACGAACGCCCCACCGGGCCACCGGTGGGGCGTTCGTCGTTCAAGCACTCAGCCCTCGCGGTGCACCTTGTGGGCCGCGGCCTGGGCGAGCGGCTTGAGCACCAGGAGGTCGACGTTGACGTGGTGCGGCCGCGTCGCGACCCACACGATCGCGTCCGCGATGTCCTCGGCCACGAGCGGCTCACGCACTCCCGCGTACACCGACGCCGCCTTGTCCGCGTCGCCGGCGAACCGGTTGAGCGCGAACTCGTCGGTGCGCACCATGCCGGGCGCGATCTCGGTGACCCGCACGGGCTGGCCGTTGAGCTCGAGGCGCAGCGTCTCGGTCATCGCGGTGAGGCCGTGCTTCGCGGCGGTGTACCCCGCGCCGCCCTCGTAGGTGATGTGACCCGCGGTCGAGCCGAGGTTGACGAGCGTCCCGGCGCCGCTGGCGACGAGGGCCGGCAGCAGTGCCTTCGTGACGAGCAGCGTGCCGATGACGTTGACCTCGTACATGCGGCGCCAGCCGTCGGGGTCGCCGGCCGACACCGGGTCGGTGCCGATCGCTCCGCCCGCGTTGTTGAGCAGCAGGTCCAGCGTGGGACCGACGGCGTCCGCGAGCGCGGCGACCTGCGTCTCGTCGGTCACGTCGCACGTCACGGCGGTGCCGCCGATCTCGGCCGCGAGGGCCTCGATCCGGTCGGTGCGGCGGGCGACGCAGAACACGTGGAACCCCGCGGAGGCGAGGCTGCGGGCGGTGGCGGCGCCGATGCCGCTGCTGGCTCCGGTCACGACGGCGGTAGGCATGGCGCCATCGTCTCAGACGGCCGAGCATGCACTTTGTGCAGCAGGTGAAACGATGGGGCGCGGGGCGGACGATCCGACGGAACCGAAAGGGCAGGTGCACATGCTCAAGCGCATCGCGATGCTGTCGGCGCATACCTCGCCGCTGGAGCAGCCCGGCGACGGGGACGCAGGTGGCATGAACGTGTACGTGCTGGAGCTGTCGCGCCAGCTCGCGACCCGGGGCATCGATGTCGAGATCTTCACCCGCGCGACGTCCCGCCACCAGCCGACCGTGGTCGACGTCCAGACGGGCGCGGGGTCCATCCGCGTGCACCACGTGGCCGCGGGTCCGTTCGAGGGCCTGGAGAAGAACGACCTGCCGTCCCAGCTGTGCTCCTTCGTGCGCGACGTGCTGCGCGCCGAGGTCGAGAACCAGCCGGGGCACTTCGACCTCGTCCACTCCCACTACTGGCTCTCCGGCCAGGTGGGCACCGTGGCTCGCGAGCGCTGGAACGTCCCGCTCGTGCACACGATGCACACCATGGCGAAGGTCAAGAACGCGATGCTCGCCGACGGCGACGCCGCCGAGCCGATCGGTCGCATCTACGGCGAGGAGGAGATCGTGCGCCTCGCCGACCGCCTGATCGCCAACACGATGGAGGAGCGGCGCGAGCTCGTCGAGCTGTACGAGGCCGATCCGGACCGCGTCGCGGTCGTGCACCCGGGCGTCGACACGGAGGTCTTCCGCCCCGGACGGCTCGCCGAGGCCCGCGAGCACCTGGGCATCGAGCCCGATGCTGCGCTCCTGCTGTTCGCGGGGCGCATCCAGCCGCTCAAGGCGCCCGACGTCGTGCTGCGCGCCGGCGCCGCCCTCCTCGAGCGCGACCCGGGACTCCGGGAGCGGCTCGTCGTCGCGGTCGTCGGAGGGGCGTCCGGCTCGGGGCTCGACGAGCCCACCGCCCTGTCGGACCTCGCGTCCGAGCTGGGCATCGACGACGTCGTCAGGTTCGTCCCGACCGTGTCGCAGCGCGAGCTCGCCGACTGGTACGCCGCCGCCTCGGTCGTGTGCGTGCCGTCCCACAACGAGTCGTTCGGTCTCGTCGCGATCGAGGCGCAGGCGTGCGGGACGCCGGTCGTCGCGGCGCGCGTCGGCGGATTGTCGACCGCGGTGTCCGACGGCGTCACCGGCGTCCTGGTCGACGGGCACGATCCGGCCGACTACGCCGCGGCGATCCACCCGCTGCTCACCGACGCCGGAGCGCGGCAGGCCATGAGCGACAAGGCTGTCCGTCACGCCGAGGGCTTCGGCTGGGACGTCACCGCCGATCGGACGATCGGCGTCTACGAGGCGGCCATCGCCGCGCGCCAGGAGGCAACCGCATGACGACCGAGGTCCGCAGCACGATCATCGAGGCTCTCGAGGGCTCCGAGCTGGAGTACACCGAGCACCGACCCGGCACGTTCGAGGTCACGCTGCCCGGTGAGCGCAAGCTCCAGACGACGTGCCGGCTCGACATCGGCCGGCACGCGCTCGGCATCCACGCGTTCGTCGCCCGCAACCCCGACGAGAACCACCAGGTCGTCTACCGCTGGCTCCTGGAGCGCAACCTGAAGATGTTCGGCGTCGCCTTCGCGGTCGACTCGACCGGCGACATCTACCTCGACGGGCGCGTGCCCCTGGAGTCCGTCACGGTCGACGAGCTCGACCGGCTCCTCGGCGCCGTCCTGACGTACGCCGACGAGTCGTTCAACACGATCCTCGAGCTGGGGTTCGCGACGTCGATCCGCAAGGAGTGGGAGTGGCGCGAGTCGCGCGGCGAGTCGACCCGCAACCTCGACGCGTTCAAGCACCTGAAGCCCTGACGGCACCTGAACTCGCGTAGCGTTGCTCCGGTGAAGGTCATCGTGTTCGCCGACGTGACGGACCCCTGGGCCTACATCGGTTCGACGCGGTTCGAGCGCGCGGCGGCGATGTTCTCGATCTTGACCGGCGAGCCGATCGAGCTGACGTACCGCGCCCACTTGACGGAGCCGGACGAGCCGAGCGACGGACGGCTCCTGCTGGAGGCCATGGAGGAGCGGCTCGGGGGCCGCGACAAGGTCGACCTCGTCAACGCCCAGGTCACGGCGGCGGCGAAGATCACCGGCATCGACCTGAACTTCGAGGAGGCCGTGCAGGCCGGCTCGTTCGATGCGTGGCGGCTGCTGACCTGGGCCGACGAGGCGCAGCCGAACGTCCAGCCCGGCGTCCAGCGCGACCTGCTGCACCAGCTGTGGCGGGCGCACTTCCTCGAGGGCGGCGACGTCGGAGACCACTTCACGCTGGCGACCCGTGCCGCGCTGGTCGGGCTCGACCTCGAGACCGCCGAGGCGCTGCTCGCGAGCACCGAGTACGCCGACGAGGTGCACACACAGGCCGAGACCGCGGTGTCCCTCGGCATCGCGCAGCTGCCCTACGTCGTGGTCGAGCAGCGGTGGACGCTGGCGGGCATCCAGTCGCAGAACGACTACGTCCAGGCGCTGAGCCAGATGTACGCCGACTGGAAGGACGACGGCACCTCGTGAGCCGATAGGCTCGGCAGCATGAGCACCCTGATCCTCCTGCGTCACGGCCACAGCGAGTGGAACGCCAAGAACCTGTTCACCGGCTGGGTCGACGTCGACCTCAACGAGCAGGGGGTCGAGGAGGCCGGCAACGGCGCCACGATGCTGGCCGAGGCGGGCCTGCTGCCGGACGTGTCGCACACGTCCCTGCTGCGCCGGGCCATCCGCACGTCGCAGATCGTGCTCGACGGGATCGACCGTCACTGGATCCCGGTCAAGCGGTCGTGGCGGCTCAACGAGCGGCACTACGGCGCGCTGCAGGGCAAGGACAAGAAGGCCACGCTCGAGGAGTACGGCGAGGAGCAGTTCATGACCTGGCGCCGGTCGTACGACACCCCGCCGCCGGCGATCGCGGACGACGACGAGTTCAGCCAGGCCACCGACCCGCGCTACGCGTCGCTTCCCGATGAGCTGCTGCCCCGGACCGAGGCGCTCGCGCAGGTGCTCGACCGCATGCTGCCCTACTGGTACGACGCGATCGTCCCGGACCTGCTGGACGACAAGGTCGTGCTGGTGACCGCCCACGGCAACTCGCTGCGCGCGCTCGTCAAGCACCTCGACGGCCTGGGCGAGGACGAGGTCGTCGGTCTCAACATCCCCACCGGCATCCCGCTGGTCTACCAGCTCGACGCCGAACTCAAGCCGACGGTCAAGGGCGGCCAGTACCTCGACCCCACCGCCGCCGAGGCCGCGATCGCGGCGGTGGCCAACCAAGGACGCTGACGCTCTACGAGTCGTACTTGTAGCCGAGGCCTCTGACGGTGGTCAGGGTGATGGGATTGGCGGGGTCGGACTCGATCTTGGCGCGCAGGCGCTTGACGTGGACGTCGAGGGTCTTGGTGTCGCCCACGTAGTCGGCGCCCCAGACCCGGTCGATGAGCTGGCCGCGGGTCAGCACCCGGCCGGGGTTGCGCAAGAAGTACTCCAGCAGCTCGAACTCCTTGAGCGGGAACTTCGCGACCTCGCCGTCGATCGTGACGAGGTGACGGTCGACGTCCATGCGCACGCGCCCGGCTTCCAGCGACGCGTTGTCGTCGACCTCCTCGGTCAGTCCGCGGCGCAGGACGGCCCGGATGCGGGCGACGAGCTCGCGCGGCGAGTAGGGCTTGGTGACGTAGTCGTCGGCGCCCAGCTCGAGGCCCACGACCTTGTCGACCTCGGTGTCCTTCGCGCTCACCATGATGATGGGGACCGACGAGATCTGGCGCAGCGCCCGGCACACCTCGGTGCCGGACAGGCCGGGGAGCATGAGGTCGAGCAGCACGATGTCCGCACCGCCGCGGTCGAACTCGGTCAGTGCGTCAGGGCCCGTCTCCGCGATCGCGACGTCGAAGCCCTCCTTGCGCAGGACGTACGACAGCGCCTCGCTGTAGCTCGTCTCGTCCTCGACGACCAGTACCTTCGTCACGCGTGCTCCTCCTCAAAGTCGTCCGTGTCTTCGATGTCGTGCTGGAAGTTCGGCAGCACCAGGGTGAACGACGATCCCAGACCCGGCTCGCTCCACACCTCGACCGTGCCGCCGTTGCTGGCGGCGACGTGCTTGACGATCGACAGTCCCAGGCCCGTGCCGCCCGTCGCGCGGGCCCGGGCCGGGTCGACGCGGTAGAACCGCTCGAAGATCCGGTCGAGCTCCTCGCCCGGGATGCCGATGCCGTTGTCGGTGACGGTCAGCCGCACGTCGTCGTCGTCGCGCTGCGCGGTCACGGTGACCCGGGAGCCCGAGGGGCTGTAGGTCACGGCGTTCTCGACCAGGTTGCTGACCGCCGCGTGCAGTTGGGCCCGGTCACCGTGCACCTGGAGATCGGGCTCCACCGACGTGACGAGCTCGATGTCCTTGTGCTCGGCGTCGGTCGCGGAGTGCTCGCACGCCTCCGAGACCAGCTCGCCGATCTTGATGGCCGTGGCCTCGTCGCTCAGGATGTCGTTCTGCAGCCGCGACAGGTCGATGATCTGCTGCACGAGACGGGTGAGCCGCTCGCTCTCCAGGTGCATGCGGCTGGAGAACCGCACGACCGCCTCCGGATCGTCCTTGGCCTCTCCCACGGCCTCGGCCAGCAGGTTCAGCGCGCCCACCGGTGTCTTGAGCTCGTGGCTGACGTTGGCCACGAAGTCGCGCCGGATCGACTCGACCCGCTGCTCGCGCGTCCGGTCGTCGGCCAGCACCAGGATCAGGCGGGAGGTGAGCGGCGCGACCCGCGCGTGGATGTAGGCCGTCGTGCCGCGCTTGGGCTGCAGGGAGATGTCGGCCTCGCGCACCTGTCCGTCGCGACGCACCTGGCGGACGAGCGACATCAGCTCGGGGGGCTCGAGGCGGTCGTCGTTGATGATGCCCATCGCGAAGGCCGGGGCGGACGCCTTGAGGACGGTGTCCGCGGAGTCGATCAGCACCGCCGACGACGACAGGACGGACAGCACGAGCTCCGCCCCCGGAGGGACCACGGGTGTCGGCTTGTCCACGTCGTGTTGCTGCCTTTCGCTGAAGCGCCACAGGTAGGTCACGATGGCGCCGACGACCACGCCGAGCGCGCCGGCGATCGAGAGTCCTGCGCTGGTGTCCACAGGACTGATCGTAGGGGGCGATTCCTGCTCGGGACGTCCGTGGAGGCCCGCAGCGACAGGCCTTTCCGCTGGCGTTCACATCCCGTTCACCGTGGGTCGCCGTCCGTTCACCCGGTTTCCCTAAGGTGTGGTGCATGCGCGATCAGTATTACGAACAGCTCGATGCCATCGTCGACGACCTGGTGGACCTGACCGGAACGGTGCGCCTTGCCGTCGCCAACGCGACGAAGGCCCTGCTCGAGGCGGACGGCCAGATCGCCGAGGCGGTCATCGCCGGAGACAAGATCATCGACGAGCAGACCGAGGTCATCGAGGAGCGGACGCTCCTGCTGCTGGCGACCCAGCAGCCCGTCGCGACCGACCTGCGCCAGCTCGTCGCGACGCTGCGCATGTTGGCCGACCTGCAGCGGATGGGTGACCTGTCGGTGCACGTCGCGAAGATCGCCCGCCGCCGCATGCCCGAGTCCGCGGTGCCGGCGCACCTGCACCCGACGATCCTGTCGATGGCGTCGGTCGCCGACTCGATGATCGATTCTGCGTCGCGCATCGTCGCCAACCGTGACGTCGCCAAGGCCGCCCAGCTCGAGGCCGAGGACGACGAGATGGACCTGCTGCGCAAGGAACTCTTCCGGTCCTTGCTGGGCGACTCCTGGGACCACGGCGTCGAGCCCGCGGTCGACGTGGCGCTGCTGGGCCGTTACTACGAGCGCATCGGCGACCACGCGGTCTCGATGGCGCGGCGGGTCGTCTACCTGGTGACCGGCCAGCTCGCCTGAGTCACTGCTCCTCGTCGGCGCCGCTGACGTCGGACGGGACCAGGCCGTCGCCGCCCGCGACGTCCTCGTACTCCTCGGCGTGTTCGGCGCGCGCGACGACCGGCGTCTCGATCGTGAGGGGCGACGACTCGCTGAACGTCAGCGTGACCGTCACGTAGTCACCGGGCTCGGCGCCCTCGGCGACGACGTAGACGCCGCTGCCGTCGCTGCCGAGCGTCGTGAGCAGCTGCGGGGAAAGGGGGAGGGCGGCCTTCGGCGCACGCACCGTGAGGCTCTGGCCCTCGGCGTCCTCGACCTCGACCGACAGCAGCGTCTGCTCCTCGTCGAGCGTGTTGACGACCGCCGCGGACAGGGTCGCGGAACCGTCGGCATTGCCGACCAGCTGGGTGTTGTGGGCCTCGACCTCGCCGCGCTCGTTGGCGCCCACGGCGGGCTGGTAGACCTTGTTGGTCTGGGCCCCGAAGCTCGTGCCGCAGGCGGTCAGGGTGAGGCCGGCCGTGACGGCGAGGGCAGCGGCGGACAGTCGACGTCGGACGGGGCTCACCGGTCACACTCTCTTCGGGTCGAGTCGTTCTAAGGGGCGTTCTGGGCCTGTTGTGCCCGCGACGATGGTATCCGAGTCGGGCCGCACAATTGCCTTTGACCTGCTGTCATGCAGTCTGCTATGAGGTTCACGCCCTGAAACCGCAGGGGTCCTTGTCCGCTCTTCATGGTATTCTTGGAATCTACGAAGGGTGTTTTCTCTATGACTTTTACTGTCGGCGAAACCGTTGTCTATCCCAATCACGGCGCTGCAGTCATCGAGGACATCGAGACCCGCACGATCAAGGGCGAGGAGCGTGATTACCTCG
>JAOPXY010000160.1 GCA_025964895.1 Aeromicrobium sp. | reverse complement strand
TTCGGCGTCAACAACAGCGTCGCCGACGCCACCGCGGTCGTCTCCGACATCACGTTCGACGGCACGAAGTACACCTTCGGCAACAACGCCCCGATCGCTCACAACCGAAGCTACAAGACCAAGATCGACCGTCCCGTCACGGTCAACCTCGCGGCGACGGACGCCGAGGGGCAGGAGCTGACGTACACCGTCGACAAGGTGTCGAGCGGCACCCTCACGGTCGCCGGTACCACCGGCACGTTCACCCCCGCCAAGGGCTTCAAGGGCGACGTCGTCGCGAACTACACCGTCAGGGACACCCGTGGCGGCGTGGCGGCGGCCGTCATCTCGATCAAGGTCGAGAAGCTCAAGGGCGCGGTCAACATCTACCGCATCCACCCCAGCAAGCCCTCGGTCCGCAGCACGGTCTACGTCTACGCGACGGTCAAGACCGACGGCAAGAACGCCTCGAAGGGCTCGACGGTCTACCTGTACGCCAAGGGCAAGAAGGTCGCGACGGGCAAGGTGAACAGCTCGGGCAAGGTCAAGCTCAAGCTGCCCAAGAAGCTGCCGTACGGCAAGGCGACGCTCAAGGTCACCCAGGCAGGATCGTCCAAGCTGAACGGCGGCAGCGACTCGGTCGCGGTCCGCGTCCGGAAGTAACCACGACGCAGCACGCAGTGGCGAGGGCCCCATCCACGTGGATGGGGCCCTCGTCGCATCTGCTGGGTGACGGTGGCTCCGCGCCCGCCGACTAGAGTGGCTGCCCGTGAAGACCCTCGTCATCGGCACCGGCGGCCGCGAGCACGCCCTCGCCCTCGCCCTGTCCCGCGACCCGCAGGTGACCGAGGTGCACGCCGCCCCCGGCAACCCCGGCATCGGGGCTGTCGCGACGCTGCACGACGTCGATGCGCTCGACGGTGACGCGGTCGCGGCCCTCGCGGCGTCGATCGGCGCCGACCTGGTCGTGGTGGGTCCTGAGGCTCCGCTCGTCGCGGGCGTCGCCGACGCCGTCCGCGCCGCCGGCATCGCCTGCTTCGGACCGTCGAGGGAGGCCGCGCGGATCGAGGGTTCCAAGGCGTTCGCGAAGCAGGTCATGGCCGGCGCCGAGGTGCCCACCGCGATGGCCCACGTGTGCGAGACCGCCGAGCAGGTCGCCGACGCGCTCGACGCGTTCGGTCCGCCGTACGTCGTGAAGGACGATGCGCTGGCCGCGGGCAAGGGCGTCGTCGTGACGGACGACCGCCAGGTGGCCGTCGACCACGCAGCGGCGTGCGACCGGGTCGTGATCGAGGAGTTCCTCGACGGCCCCGAGGTGTCGCTGTTCGCGATCACCGACGGCGAGACCGTCCTGCCGCTGCAGCCTGCGCAGGACTTCAAGCGCGCGTACGACGGCGACGGGGGACCCAACACCGGCGGCATGGGTGCGTACACGCCGCTCCCGTGGGCGCCGGACGACCTGGTGGCCGACGTCTGCCGTCGCGTCCTCGTGCCGACGGTCCAGGAGATGGCGCGCCGGGGCACCCCGTTCCAGGGACTGCTGTACGCGGGCCTGGCGCTGACGAGCCGCGGCACACGCGTCATCGAGTTCAACGCGCGGTTCGGTGACCCCGAGACGCAGTCGATCCTCGCGATGCTCAAGACGCCGCTGTCGGCCCTGCTGCACGGCGCCGCGACGGGCAGCCTCGCCGAGGTCGGCCTCCCGCAGTGGGAGCAGGCCTCGTCCGTGACGGTCGTCGTGGCCGCCGAGGGATACCCCGAGGCCCCGGTCACGGGTGACCCGATCGACGGCGTCGACGCGGCGAACGCGCTCGAGGGCGTCGACGTGATCCACGCGGGCACCGCCCTCGTCGACGGCAGCCTGGTGACGGCGGGCGGACGCGTCCTGTCGGTCACCGCGATCGGCGCCGATCTCGCGGAGGCCCGGGAGCGGGCGTACGCGGGCGTCGACCTCATCTCCATCCGCGGTGGCCAGCACCGCACCGACATCGCCCTCGTGGCGTCGCAAGAGATCTCGAACCCCAGAAAGTCGGACCAGTGACCACACCGAACGTCCTCGCCAGCCGCTACGCCTCGCCCGAGGTCGCCCACCTCTGGAGCCCCGAGCACAAGATCGTGCTGGAGCGCCGGCTCTGGATCGCGGTCTTGCGCGCGCAGAAGGATCTCGGCGTCGAGACGCCCGACGGCGTCATCGAGGCGTACGAGTCCGTCGTCGACCAGGTCGACCTCGCGTCGATCGCCGAGCGCGAGAAGGTCACCCGCCACGACGTCAAGGCGCGCATCGAGGAGTTCGCGGCCCTCGCCGGCACCGAGCACATCCACAAGGGCATGACGTCGCGCGACCTGACCGAGAACGTCGAGTAGTTGCAGATCAAGGCATCGCTGGAGGTCATGCGCGACCGGGGCATCGCGACGCTGGCGCGGCTGGGGCGCCTCGCGACCGAGCACGCCGAGCTCGTCATGGCGGGCCGCAGCCACAACGTCGCGGCGCAGGCCACGACACTCGGCAAGCGCTTCGCGACCGTCGCCGACGAGCTGCTGGTGGCGATCGCCCGGCTCGACGACCTCATCGCCCGTTACCCGCTGCGCGGCATCAAGGGCCCGGTCGGCACCTCGCAGGACCAGCTCGACCTGCTCGGTGGCGACGAGGCCAAGCTCGCCGACCTCGAGCAGCGTGTCGCGGGCCACCTGGGCTTCGACAACGTCCTGACGAGCGTCGGCCAGGTGTACCCGCGCTCGCTCGACTACGACGTGGTGACGGCGCTGGTGCAGCTGTCGGCCGCCCCGTCCAACCTCGCCACGACGATCCGGCTCATGGCCGGCAACGAGATCGTGACGGAGGGCTTCAAGCCCGGCCAGGTCGGCTCCAGCGCGATGCCGCACAAGATGAACACCCGCTCGTGCGAGCGCGTGAACGGCCTTGCGGTCGTCCTGCGCGGCTACGTGTCGATGATCGGCGAGCTCGCCGGCGACCAGTGGAACGAGGGCGATGTCTCGTGCTCGGTCGTGCGCCGCGTCGCGCTGCCGGACGCGTTCTACGCCGCCGACGGCCTGTTCGAGACGTTCTTGACCGTGCTCGACGAGTTCGGCACCTTTCCGGCCGTGATCCAGCGCGAGCTCGATCGCTACCTGCCGTTCCTGTCGACCACCAAGGTGCTGATGGCCGCCGTCCGCCAGGGCCGCGGCCGAGAGACCGCGTACGACGCGGTCAAGCAGCACGCCGTCGCCGTCGCGCTCGAGATGCGCGAGAAGGGCGCCGCCAAGAACGACCTGTTCGCCCGACTCGCGGCCGACGAGCGCCTCGGACTGTCCGAGGACGACCTCGCGAGCCTCGTGGCGTCGCCGATCGACTTCACGGGTGCGGCCGTGAGCCAGGTGCACGCGGTCGTCGCCCGGATCGAGCAGCTCGCGGCGGAGAACCCGGAGGCGGCGGCGTACTCGCCGGGCTCGATTCTCTAGGCGGTCCGCGGGTGGGGGGCGGTGACTCAGACACGTATCGCACGAGTCACCAGCCGTCGCCGGTGGCTCACGCACCTATCAGCGTCGGGAAAGGTGTCTGGGGCACCGGCCTCCCGCCGGCCCCGCGCCGATAGGTGTCTGAGCCACCGCCCAGCGGGTCGTCAATCCGCCACGAGTGGGAATCCGGCCTAGGCTGGCGAGATGTCGTCCCCGTCGCTGCTGCCGCTCGTGCTGCTGCTGACGGGCGGCTGGCTCGTGCGGTGGGGACTCAGGCGGCGGCGCGGCCTCGGCGGCCTCCCTGACGGATGGCGACGCGTAGCCGGCTCGGTCATCGACCTCGGCAACGGCGTGGACGCCCCGCCGCGCATCGAGTACCGCACGCCCGACGGCAGGCGCCTGCGCGTGCCCGGGCCGATGGCCACGCCGTTCACGGTCGGTCAGGAGGTCGCGGTGCAGATCGATCCGCGTGACCCCAGCCGGGCCAGGCTCGACCTCACCGAGCGCGAGGCGGCACGGCTCGTCACGCTGCTGATCGCCGTGGGCGCTGCGCTCGTGCTGCTGGGCGGCGTCATGGCGATCGCGTTCCTCTGACGTAGTCCGCGACTCATGGGGCCATGCTTCCAGGCGCCCCGGGAAACCGGGACCCTTCCACGTCCGGGTCCCTCGGAGGTTCGAGGCTGCCGCTCCTCTACGCTGTGGGCGTGCCACTCGACATCCCCGGAGCCACCCACCTGCACTCAGGCAAGGTCCGTGACCTGTACGAGGTCGCCGATGGCAACCTGCTCATGGTCGCGTCCGACCGCATCTCGGCATTCGACTTCATCCTGACGCCCGGTATCCCCGACAAGGGCGAGATCCTGACCCGGATGTCGCTGTGGTGGTTCGAGCAGCTCGCCGACCTGATCCCCAACCACGTCGTCTCCACGACGGTGCCCGAGCGGGTCCGGGGCCGGGCACTCGTGGTCGAGAAGCTCGACATGTTTCCCGTCGAGTGCGTTGCCCGCGGCTACCTCACGGGATCGGGCATCGCCGACTACGAGGCGACCGGCGAGGTGTGCGGCGTGTCGCTGCCCGCGGGACTCGTCGACGGTTCCCGGCTGCCGGAACCCATCTTCACCCCGGCCACGAAGGCCGATCTCGGCGAGCACGACGAGAACGTGTCGTTCGACCACATCGTCGGCACCGTCGGTCAGGAGACCGCGACGGCGCTGCGCGACCTGACGCTGCGCATCTACTCCCGTGCCGAGGAGATCGCCCGCGAGCGGGGCATCATCCTGGCCGACACCAAGTTCGAGTTCGGCGCCCGTCCGGACGGGACGATCGTCTTGGCCGATGAGGTCCTGACGCCCGACTCGTCCCGCTTCTGGCCGGCCGACGCATGGCAGCCGGGCCGTCCGCAGCCGTCGTACGACAAGCAGTTCGTGCGCAACTGGCTCATCTCGCCCGAGAGCGGATGGGACCGTGCGGGCGACGCCGAGCCGCCGGCGCTGCCGGCCGAGCTCGTCGAGCGGACGCGCGATCGCTACGTGCAGGCGTACGAGCAGCTCACCGGACAGACCTTCTGACCGACAGCGCTCGGCAGCGCCGGTTACCTCCCAGTAGTCTGGCCGGAGACCGTCGTCACATCTGAGGAGCCGTCGTGGCCAATCTTGCTGCCCTGTTGGAGAATTCCGCCGAGAAGTACGCCGATCGCACGGCCATCGTGTTCGGCGACACGCGTCTGACCTACGCCCAGGTCAACGGTGCCGCGAACCAGGTCGCGAATCTGCTCGTCTCGCGAGGCATCCAGCCCGGCGACAAGGTCGCGCTCTCGTGCCCCAACCTGCCGTACTTCACGATCATCTACTACGGCATCCTCAAGGCCGGCGGCACGGTCGTGCCGCTCAACGTGCTGCTCAAGCCGCGGGAGGTCGCCTATCACCTGGCCGACTCCGACGCGAAGGCGTACTTCGCCTTCGAGGGCACGCCGGACCTCCCGATCGGCGAGAACGCGTGGGAGGGCTTCGAGGCCACCGACACGTGCGACGAGTTCTTCCTCATCCGCATGGACGCCAAGTGGCCCGCGCCGCTGTCGCCGCCGGAGTACTACGCGCCGCTGGTGGCCGAGCAGCCGCCGACGTTCCAGACCGTCGAGCGCGACGACGACGACACCGCGGTGATCCTCTACACGTCGGGTACGACGGGTCAGCCGAAGGGCGCCCAACTGCGGCACCGCAACATGCGTGACAACGCGCAGTCGGGCAAGGACCTCTTCGGCGCCGACGAGTCGAGCCCCGACACCTACCTGTGCGTGCTGCCGCTGTTCCACTCGTTCGGGCAGACCGTGATCCAGAACGGCGCCTTCACCTTCGGTGGGACGGTCGTCATGCTGCCGCGCTTCGAGGCGAAGGCCGCGCTCGACCTGATGCTTGCCAACGACGTCACGTTCTTCGCCGGTGTCCCCACGATGTACTGGGCCCTGCTCGCGGCGCCGGACGACACGGTGGACGTCGCGAGGCTCGCGGCCAACCTGCGGGTCGCGGCCGCCGGCGGCGCGGCGCTGCCGGCGGAGATCCACAAGCAGTTCAAGGAGCGGTTCGGCGTGACGATCCTGGAGGGCTACGGCCTCTCGGAGACGTCGCCGGTCGCGTCGTTCTCCGTCTTCGGGGAGGAGCCGCGGGTCGGGTCGATCGGCGTGCCGATCCCGGGCGTCGAGATGAAGCTCATCAACGACGACTGGTCTGACGTGGAGCCGGGCCCTGACGCGGTGGGCGAGATCGCGATCAAGGGCCACAACGTCATGAAGGGCTACTACGACCGGCCCGAGGCGACCGCCGAGGCCATCCACGACGGCTGGTTCCGCACCGGTGACCTGGCCAAGAAGGACGAGGACGGCTTCTACTACATCGTCGACCGGTCCAAGGACATGATCATCCGCGGCGGCTACAACGTCTACCCGCGGGAGATCGAGGAGGTGCTGATGCAGCACCCGGCGGTGTCGCTGGTCGCGGTCATCGGGGTCCCGGACGATCAGCACGGCGAGGAGATCAAGGCCGTCGTGGTGAAGAACAAGGACCACGACGACGTCACCGAGGCCGATCTCGTGGCGTGGGGCAAGGAGCAGTTCGCGGCCTACAAGTACCCGCGCAACGTCGAGTTCCTCGACGAGCTCCCCATGACGTCGACGGGCAAGATCCTCAAGCGCGAGCTCTCCTAGGCCTCCAGTAGGATGGGGCCATGCCACGGATAGTCGTCGATGTCATGCCCAAGGCCGAGATCCTCGACCCGCAGGGTAAGGCTGTCCACGGTGCGTTGCCGCGGCTCGGCTTCAACGCGGTGACCGACGTCCGGCAGGGCAAGCGCTTCGAGCTGCAGGTCGACGACGCCGACGAGGCCACGCTCGCCGAGGTGCACAAGCTGGCCGAGACGCTGCTGTCGAATCCCGTCATCGAGGACTACGCGGTCAGCGTCGAGGGTGCCGAGGTCGGCGCGTGAAGATCGGCGTCGTCACGTTCCCGGGCTCGCTCGACGACGTCGATGCGCGCCGCGCCGTTCGCCTCGCCGGTGGCGAGCCGGTCGCGCTTTGGCACGGCGACCACGATCTCCAGGGCGTCGACGCGGTCATCCTGCCCGGTGGCTTCTCGTACGGTGACTACCTGCGCTGCGGCGCGATCGCGCGATTCGCGCCGGTCATGACCGAGGTCGTCGCTGCCGCGCAGGGTGGCATGCCGGTGCTCGGCATCTGCAACGGCTTCCAGATCCTGTGCGAGTCGCACCTGCTGCCCGGCGCGCTGATCCGCAACGACCACCGCACGTTCATCTGCCGCGACCAGGTGCTGCGCATCGAGAACGACTCCACAGCGTGGTCGACCGACTACACGGCCGGCCAGGAGATCACGATCCCGCTGAAGAACGGCGAGGGCGGATTCGTCGCCGATGCCGAGACGCTCGACCGGCTCGAGGGCGAGGGCCAGGTCGTCGTCCGCTACGTCGGCGGCAACCCCAACGGCTCGCTGCGCGACATCGCCGGCATCACCAACGAGCGCGGCAACGTCTTCGGCCTCATGCCGCACCCCGAGCACGCCGTCGAGGACCTCACGGGCCCGGGCACGGACGGGCTCGGCTTCTTCACCTCGGCGATCAAGGCCCTCACCTCCGTCTGACCGCGACGAGCTGGGACACTGGCGGCATGGATCTTCCCGTCGCCGTGTCCGCCCTGTTGATCGTCGCAGGCCTCTGGAACCTGCTCATCTGGCCGCAGTTCCTGCGCCGTGTCGTCAAGGACCCGCGTGCCCGCGACGCGTCCGGCAGGGCGACCACGTTCCTGACGGTGCACGTCGTGCTGGTGTCGGTCTCGATGGCGCTGGGCGCCGCGGTGCTCATCGTGGGAATCGCGGCGCTCGTTTGAACGTTGACGACACCATGACCAAGAAAGTCGTCCACAACGTCGACGAGCAGCGCTACGAGATCCGGGTCGACGGCATCCTCGCCGGCTACACCGAGGCGAAGGAGGACGGCGAGGTCGTCGTCTTCCCTCACACCGTCGTCTTCGAGCAGTTCGAGCGGCAGGGTCTGGCCGCAGAGGTCGTCACCGGCGCCCTCGACGACATCCGTGTGCGCGGCAAGAAGATCGTCGCCCAGTGCCCGTACGTCGCGCGCTTCGTCGAGAAGCACTCCGACTACGCCGATCTGCTGGCCTGAGTCTCGCGTCACACCGTCACGAATCGTTGATCGTGGCGCTCCACTGCTATCATGTGAATACGTGAACGCGCCTTTCTGCGCTGTTCCGGCCCGACGAAGTAGCGCGATCCCGCGTGAAATGGTTTTGCGGGCGTCGTCCCGAAACGTCTGAGAGTTCCTTGAATCAGCCTGCCGGCAGCCCTGTGCTGCCCACCTTCTCCACCCTTGATCTTCCTGCCGCGATCGTCTCGACGCTCGCACGCCAGGAGATCGTCACCCCCAGCCCCGTCCAGCTCGCGGTCATCCCCGACGCACTGGCCGGCAAGCACGTCCTCGGCCGTGCGCGCACCGGATCCGGCAAGACCCTGGCCTTCGGCCTCCCGGTCCTCGTCCGGCTCGCGGGCCGCACCAGCCGCCCCAAGGCCCCCCGTGGCCTGATCCTCCTGCCGACCCGCGAGCTCGCGACCCAGGTGCGTGCCGCGATGGAGCCGCTCGCCCAGAAGATGGGCCTGCGCCTCACGACGGTGTACGGCGGCGTGCCGATCAACAAGCAGATCAACACGCTCAAGAACGGCGTCGACATCGTCATCGCGACCCCCGGTCGCCTGACCGATCTGCTCGATCGTCGCTGCATGACGCTCGACGACATCGAGATCACGGTCCTCGACGAGGCCGACCACCTGTGCGACCTCGGCTTCTACAAGCCGATCGACGCGATCCTCACCAAGACGCCCGAGCGCAGCCAGCGCCTCCTGCTGTCGGCGACGCTCGACGGCGACGTCAACAAGCTCGTGAAGCGCCACCTGCCGCAGCACGTGCTGCACGAGGTCGACTCCGCCGACAGCGCGGTCGACACGATGGAGCACCACGTGCTCGTCAGTGCCGCGACCGAGAAGTCCAAGGCCGCCTTCGACCTGCTGCGCGCCAACCCGCGCAGCATCGTCTTCACGCGGACGCGCCGCGGTGCGATGCGCCTGGCCAAGCAGCTGACCCAGAACGGCATCGAGGCCGTCGACATGCACGGTGACCTGTCGCAGCGTCACCGCGAGCGCAACCTCGAGGCGTTCAGCACCGGCAAGGCGAGCGTCATCGTCGCGACGGACGTCGCCGCGCGCGGCATCCACGTCGACGGCATCGGCCTCGTCGTGCACTACGACGCACCCGCCGAGCACAAGGCGTACCAGCACCGCTCGGGCCGCACGGCGCGCGCCGGGGAGTCCGGGGCCGTCGTCACGATGACGACGCCCGAGGCCCTGCGCGACGTCATGCAGCTGCAGAACAAGGCCGGCGTCACGGCGCGTCACCACGACGCCCGCACCGCGCCGTCGCCCATGACGGTCTCGGCGCTGTCCGGCGCCGGCACCGAGGCGCCGCACGCGTCGTCGGTCCGCCAGGGTGCCCGCTCAGCCGGCGGCAACGGTGGCGGCGGCAACCGCGGCGGCAACGGTGGCGGCGGAGGTGGACGTCCCCAGGGCGGCTTCCGCGGCAACGGCGGCGGTCGCCCGCAGGGTGGCGGCGGCAACCGTGGCGGGGGCGGCGGACGTCGTCGCTCCGGCGGCGGCAACGGTGGGAGCGGCACGGGCGGTAGCGGTGGTTCGCGGACCGTCTACTCCTCCTCGTAGAGCCTGACGAATCATGGCGTCATCGCCGGGTCACGCACCCGGGGGTGGCGCCATTCGTCGTCCCCGGCCACGCCCCGGTGGCGGGGGCGCCCCACCGGGGCGAGGCTGGACGGATGAAGATCTACGCCGACACCCCTGTGCGCCGCACCCGCCAGCTCGTCTCCGACGCGTGGATGCTCGTCTGGGTCGTGGTCTGGGTGAAGATCGGCGTCGAGGTCGACGACGCGGTCATGAGGCTCGCGGTGCCGGGACGCAAGCTCGCCGCTGCGGGCGCCGGGCTGGAGGACGGCCTGCAGGACGCCGGCGACCGCGTCGCGGGGGTGCCGCTCGTCCCTGACGGCGTCAGCGCGCCGTTCGACAGGGCCAGCGGTGCCGGCGCGCAGCGGTTCATCGACGCCGCGCCCGACCTCGACCTGTTCGCGCTGCGAGCGCTGGCGCGGCAGCCGATGCCGGCGTGACCCCCGGACGCCCGCACCCGGGAGCGGAGAGGACTGGATCAGGCGGCGGGCAGCATCGCGTCGGCCATCACGACGTCCTTGTGGAAGCGCTTGTTGATGTAGAGCTTCTCGCCGAGCGTCGTGCACTTCCACCACAGGCCGCTGGGCGGGCCGATGCGGGTCGCGCGGGGCAGCTCGCGCAGCACCGACCGGGGCGTCCCCATCGTCCACTTGCCGCAGTCGAGCACGAGGATGCGCTGGTTCGTCACCACGACCGCGTGGTAGCGGTTCCAGAACACCCACAGGTACGACAGCAGGCCCCACCACCCGCTGATCTTCTGGCCCACGATCACGGCGGAGACCGTCTCGTCCGCGCCGAGGAACTTCTGGGAGTTCTTGATGATCTTGTCGCGAATCATGATGGCCATGCGGTCACCGTAGCGTCAGGCCTTCACCGATGCCGCGGGACCCTCGCCGCGGGACTGTGACGGGTCCTAGGGTGGCTCCATGCTCGTGAAGGCTCGGCTGCCGCGGATCGGACTGCTGGGTCCTGCCTTCATCGCGGCGGTCGCGTACGTCGATCCCGGCAACGTGGCCACCAACGTGACCGCCGGCGCGGAGTTCGGGTACACCCTGGTCTGGGTCGTCGTGATGGCGAACGTCATGGCGGTGCTGGTGCAGTATCTGTCGGCGAAGCTCGGCATGGTGACCGGGCGCTCGCTCGCGGGGCACATGGGCCAGGAGCTGCCGCGCGGCCCGCGCATCGCCTACTGGTTGCAGGCCGAGGCGATCGCGATCGCGACCGATCTCGCCGAGGTCGTCGGCGGGGCGATCGCGCTGAACCTGCTGTTCGACCTGCCGCTCATGGCCGGTGCGGTCATCACCGCGGGTGTCGCGATGCTGATCCTGCGCGTCGGCGACGTGATGGGCCAGAGCGCGCTGGAACGCGTCATCATCGGCTTCCTGGCCCTCATCGCGGTGGGCTTCATGGCGGGCCTGTTCATCGACCCGCCCGCCGTGTCGCCGCTGGCGGAAGGGCTCATCCCGACGTTCGAGGGATCCGAGAGCGTCCTGCTGGCCTCGGGCATCATCGGCGCGACCGTCATGCCGCACGTCATCTACCTGCACTCGAGCCTCACGACGACGCGCCTCGGCTCGCGCGGCGACGGCCACAGCGTCCGGGACCTGCTCGCGGCGACGCGCACCGACGTCATGCTGGCTCTGATCCTGGCCGGTCTGCTCAACCTCTCGCTGCTCGTCGTCGCGGCCACGAGCCTGTTCGGCCTCGAGGACACCGACACCCTTGAGGGCGTGCACCGGGTCGTCACGTCCGAGCTGGGCGCTGGTGTGGGCCTCCTGTTCGCCGTGGCCCTACTCGGGTCGGGTCTCGCGTCGACCTCGGTCGGCAGCGCCGCCGGCGCCGAGGTCATGCAGGGACTGCTGGGCGTGCGGCTGCCGATCCTGCTGCGCCGGGTCGTGACGCTGATCCCCGCGCTCGTCGTCCTCGGCCTGGGGGCGGAGCCCAGCCGCGCCCTCGTCGTCTCCCAGGTCGTCTTGTCGATCGGCATCCCGTTCGCGCTGATCCCGCTCGTGATCCTCACGGCACGGCGGTCCGTCATGGGTGAGCACGTCAACCGGGGCGGGACGACGGCGGCGGCCTGCGTCGTCGCCGCGATCGTCATCGCGCTCAACGTCTCGCTGCTCTGGCTCACGTTCACCGGTTGAGGAGTCCGTCAACGGGTAGTTGACCCTGGTGGACCACCTGATCGACGCCGACTTCGTCTTCCTCCTGATGGGCGTCGCGCTGTTGCTCGCGGTCGTCCTGCCCACCGCGTTGCGAACGGTCGCCCTGTCCGCCCCGGTGGTCCTGCTGGGGCTGGGCGCGCTGATGGGCCTGCTGCCACTGCCGTCGGCGGTGCAGCTGAGCCCGACCGACGACCGCGCCGTCCTCGAGCACCTCACCGAGTTCACGGTCATCATCTCGCTGATGGGCGTCGGGCTGGCCCTGGACCGACCGCTCAACATCCGCTCGTGGGTCTCGTGGCAGCGCTGGGGGACGACGTGGCGCCTGCTGGCCATCGCGATGCCGCTCACGATCGCCGCCACGGCGTTCCTCGGCTGGTGGGTCATGGGCCTCGCCCCCGCCTCGGCGATCCTGCTGGGCGCGGCGCTCGCGCCGACCGACCCCGTGCTGGCGTCCGACGTGCAGGTCGCCGGGCCGACGACCGACGAGACCCGCGAAGAGGAGATCGACGAGCGCGACGAGGTGCGGTTCGCGCTGACGTCAGAGGCGGGGCTCAACGACGGACTGGCCTTCCCGTTCGTCCACCTGTCGATCCTCGTCGTGGGTGCCGGCTCGCTCGCCGACTGGGGCGTGCGCTGGGTGCTGTGGGACGTCATCGGCATGGTCGTGGTGGGCGTCGGGATCGGGATGACCGTCGGCTGGGGGTTGGCCAGGGCGGCGTTCCGGTCCA
The DNA here is from genome assembly GCA_025964895.1 of Aeromicrobium sp. Lineage (GTDB taxonomy): Bacteria > Actinomycetota > Actinomycetes > Propionibacteriales > Nocardioidaceae > Aeromicrobium. The sequence continues at coordinate 1,345 of JAOPXY010000160.1, read as the reverse complement.
ACCGGCCGTCGATGCGCACGGCCGAGACGGGCGAGCCGTTGCTCGCGCTCGCCGCCGTGCTGCTGTCGTACGGGCTCGCCCAGGTCGCTCACGGCTACGGCTTCCTGGCCGTCTTCGCATGCGCCATGACGCTGCGGTCGATGGAGCGCAGCGCCGACTACCACGCCCTGATGCACGAGGTCGTCGAGCGGCTGGAGCGGCTGCTGACGCTCGTCGTGCTGCTGCTCCTGGGTGTCGCGATCACGGGTGGGCTGCTGGACTCCCTCAGCTGGCGGGGCGCCGCCGTGGGCATCGCGCTCCTGCTCGTGGTCCGTCCCGCGATGGCGTGGCTCGCCCTGCGGATGGGGTCCCGGCCCAAGGATCGCGTGGGCGACAGCACGCTCGATCCGCGGGAGCGATGGGCGACCGCGTTCTTCGGCATCCGCGGTATCGGGTCGATCTACTACCTCGCCTACGCGACGGGCCAGGAGGAGTTCAGCGGCGCGGACGAGCTATGGTCGACCGTCGGCTTCGTCGTCGCGGTGTCGGTCGTCCTGCACGGCGTGACCGCGACCCCGGTCATGCGCTGGTTGGACGACCGGCGCGACCCGGGCACCGATCGTCCGGTCGACGATGGAGAAATCCCCTCCGAGGCGGGATGATCGACTCATGCCCGAGCTGCCCGAGGTCAATGCCCTGGTCGAGTTCCTCGACGCCCAGATGACCGGATCCGTCGTCGCGGCCGTCGAGCTGGCCTCGTTCGCGGTCCTCAAGACGTTCGACCCGCGTGCCGAGGCACTGCACGGGCTGGAGGTGTCAGGAGTCTCGCGGCACGGCAAGTTCATCGACATCGACGTCAGCGGCATCCACGTCGTCGTCCACCTGGCGAAGGCCGGCTGGCTGCGCTGGTCGGACAAGCTGCCCGACACCCAGCTCAAGCTGGGCGCGAGCAACATCGCCGCACGGGTCCGCCTCGACCGCGGCGACGGCCCGACGGTCGGCTTCGACGTGACGGAGGCCGGCACCCGCAAGGGGCTGGCGATGTACATCGTCCGCAGCCCCGACGAGGTCCCCGGCATCGCCGCACTCGGACCGGATCCGCTGGCGCCCGGCTTCGAGCTGCGGCCGCTGCTGGGGCGGCGCATGCAGGTCAAGCGGCTCCTGCGCGACCAGAAGATCATCGCGGGGGTCGGCAACGCGTACAGCGACGAGATCCTGCACGCCGCGAGGCTGTCGCCGTTCGCGATCGCGGAGAGCCTCGACGACGACCAGGTCGCCCGGCTCGAGGACGCGGTGCAGTCGATCCTGCGCGACGCCGTCGAGGAGGCGCGCGGCAAGCCTGCCGACGAGCTCAAGGACGACAAGC
>JAOPXY010000070.1 GCA_025964895.1 Aeromicrobium sp. | reverse complement strand
AGTCTCCAGCAGGCATGGGACGGTGACTGGCACGTCGAGTCGGTCGGCAAGGTCAAGATCGAGTCGGCCGCGACGACCGCCGACGCGTCGACGGTCGTCGCGTGCCTGTGGACGCCGACGACGGCCTTCCTGGACAAGAGCGGCGACTCCCCCGACGGAGACACCGCCGAGGAGCTGAAGGTCTGGTCGAAGCAGACGGCCAAGCTGGCTGTCCGTGACGGACGATGGGTCATCACGACGTTCGCGTACGACGGCGAGTGCTCAGGAGGTGCACCATCATGAGAGCTCGATCCCTGGTCGTGCTGGCCACGATGCTGGCGGCACTCGTGACGGGTGGTCTGGTCGTCCTCGCGGCACCCGCCGCGCAGGCCGCGTGCAACCCGGGCGAGCCGTGCCCGCCGCCGGGTGACGGCCCCTCCGGTGACACCTCGACGCTCAGCGACGGCACGCAGCAGGCCAACTACACCGCGCCGACCAAGTCGTGCTCGGTGTACGCCAACGGCGGTGGCATGGGCATGTCGTGCGTGACGATCGGCGGTTCCGGCGCGTCGAAGACCCTGCGCGAGAAGTACGGCGACCAGAAGCTGCAGCGGTGCCGGTACAGCGAGATCCCGCCCTCGATCCAGAAGCCCGAGAACCTCCGGCCCACCGAGGGCCGCTACATGCTCATGTCCTGCCTGGGCAACATCGACTTCGACACGTACTCCGGTGGCCGTGAGCGGACGCTCGACCTGTCGATCGTGTTCGTGCTCAACGGAACCGACATCGAGGACCGTCACAACGGCATCACCGACTTCCTGTGGGACCAGTTCGAGGCGGGCAACCAGGTCCAGTTGCCGGTGCCGTTCATGGAGACGCGTCCGAACACCACGCCGATCGTGGGCGTTCCCACATTCTTCACCTTCCGCTGGCTCGATCCGACCACGAAGGAGGTCGTCGCACAGGGCCCGTACGCCGACAAGCCCGGTGGCGGGCCGTTCCGGCGCCTCGACGTCGGCGGGGTCGTGATGCAGGCGAGGGCCACGTCGGTCACGATCGACCCGAACCAGCAGGGCATCGCGCCGGTCAAGTGCACGCCGTCGACGCCGTACCGCGAGGGGGTGTCGCCCGCCAACCAGCGGCCCGATGCCTGCTCCATCACGTTCCCCCGGTCGTCGGCCTCGGCGCGCAAGCTCGCCACCAAGCCGATCCCTGCGAACGTCGACGACGCGTTCTACGCCGATGTCACCGTGAGCTGGCAGGTCACGTACGGCGACGGCGCGAACATGGACAACCTCGGCACCGGCTTCACGATGCGTATCCGTCAGGTCGTGCCGGTCCAGGAGGTCCAGGCACCGAACCAGCCGCCCACCGTCATCTACTGACCCCCGACCCCAGGAGCGCACGATGCCCTCGACCATCGAGAGTTCTCCCGACCACCGGCTCCCGGCCGCCCCGCAGCCTCGCAACCGGTTCGCGCTCGTGGCACAGGGTCTCGCGGCGCTGATCGGCACGCTCGCGATCGTCGTCGGCGTGCCCATCGCGCTCCTGTCGGCCTTCGGCACCCCGTGGCCCGACGAGGCGCCCACGGCCGAGTGGCTGACGACGCCCACGACGGGCGAGACGGTGCTCGCGGTGCTGGCGGTCGTGGTGTGGCTCGCGTGGGCGCACTTCGTGGTGTGCCTCCTGGTCGAGGCCGTGGCCGAGCGGCGCAAGAGCGGCCTGGCGCCGCACATCCCCGGCGGGGGCATCGGCACCCAGGGTCTTGCCCGCCGTCTGATCTCCTCGATCGTGCTGCTCGCCGCGGTGACGTCGGTCGGCATGTCGTCGGCCAACGCGGCGACGTCGTCCTCCGACGTCGCGACCGACGTGGCGCCGTCCAGTCAGGTCGTGACCACGGCGCCGCAGATCGTCTTGCCGGCCGACCTGCCCGAGGGCACGCTGCCGACGCTGGGCGATCTCGACAAGGCGACCGACACCGACGTGGCTGCGGGCGTCACGACGTACTACGACGTCAAGCCGCCGAACGGTCGCCACTACGACACCCTGTGGGACATTGCCGAGCGCTACCTCGGCGACGGCCGTCGCTACCAGGAGATCTGGGATCTCAACAAGAACGTCGAGCAGCCCGACGGCCGGGTGCTCCAGAAGGCCGATCTGATCCACCCGGGCTGGGTCATGAAGCTCCCGAACGACGCGAAGGGCGCCGGCCTGAAGGTCGTCGACCACGCCGCGGTCGAGCAGGTGCCCGTGCAGGCCCCCGCTCCCGCGTCCCCGGCCGGTTCGGCCGTCGCGGACGACGGCGCCGCGGGCGGCGGCGCCGAGGCGACGGCCGACGAGGCCGGCGGCGGCCTGCACGTCGACGGTGCGTGGACCCCGTTCTTCGGCGTGGCCGGCGGGCTCGCCCTCGCGGGCGCCTTCCTGGGTCTTCGGCGCCGCCGGGCCTCGGCGACGGCCGGCGAGTGGTGGGCCACTCGCGCCCCGTCCGGCATCGACCCGCACGACCCCGATCCGTTGCCGCCGACGCCCGGCGGCCGGCTGCACGAGGAGGCCGACGTCACGACGGCGAGCTGGCTCGATCGTGCGGTGCGATCTCTCAACGGGCGTCCCGGCTTCGGCGTGCCGGCCCGGGCCTCGCTGTCCGAGCACGGTCTGGCGATGGTGTTCGAGGAGGAGCCGGCGGTCGAGGCGCCCGACGGATGGACGTCCCGCGGCTCGGTGTGGTCGCTCGAGCGTGACGCCGCCGTGGGCGGCTCGGGCCTGTCGCCCCTGCCCGGGCTCGTCAGCATCGGCCGGCGCGACGACGGCACCGTGCTGCTGCTCGACCCGGAGTCGGTCGACGGCGTCGTGGCCCTCACCGGCGACGGGGACGTCGCCCGTGGCCTGGCGCTCAGCATCGCGGTCGACACCGCGACCCATCCGTGGGCCGACGACCGTGTTGTGACGCTGGTCGGCTTCGCCGACGACCTCACCCGCGTCGGCTCGGGCAGCATCCGGCACGCCGACGACCTGGGCCGCGTGCTCGAGGGCCTCGACAACGTCGCCCGCTACCAGCGCGGCGCGTGCCGTGACGCCGGTGCCGCATCGGCCCGCGAGGGCCGCCGCAGCCGTCCCGACGCGATCGACTGGACGTACCAGCTCGTCGTGTGCTCGGGCGTGCCCAACGCGGACGAGCTGGCACGGCTCAACGAGCTCGCCGCCGATCCCCTGGTCTCGCTCGGTGTCGTCGTCGTGGGGGCGTCAGCCGGCAACGCGCTGCGACTCACGGCCCGTCCCGACGGGCGTGTGTCGTCGCCCATGGCCGGCATCGATGTCGTGGCTCAGGTGCTGACCGTCGATGCCCTGCGCGGGCTCGTGGCACTGCACGAGCCGGCCGCCGGATCCCGTCGCGTCAGCATGGACCAGCTCGTCGACGCGCTGGTCGCCGAGCACCGTGTTGCCGCTCAGCACGAGGCTGTCGCCCATATCCGGGTGCTCGGGTCCGTCGAGGTCACGGCACCCGGTGACGTCGATCCCGGCCGCCGCGAGCTGCTCACCGAGCTGGCCTGCTTCCTGGCCGTCCACCCCACGGGCGTGCACGCGAACCGCATCAGCGCGGCCGTCTGGCCCCGTGGCGTCGAGCCCGAGGTGCGCGACACGGCGCTGAGCCAGCTGTCGACCTGGCTCGGCACCACGAGGGACGGCAGCCCCGTGCTGCAGCAGGAGCTGGGCATCTGGGCGTTCGCGCCCGGTGCGGTCGATCTGGACTGGACGTCGTTCCGCGACGCGCTCAACCGCGCGAGCGACGACGGTGTCCGTCGCGAGATCCACCTGCGGGCCGCGCTGGATCTCGTGGAGGGGCCGGCGTTCGACGGCGTCCCGTCCGGCCGCTACGGCTGGCTGGGTTCCATGACACTCGAGACGGACATCGCGATGGCGGTCAACCTGACGGTGCTCGCCGTGGCCGAGGCGGCCGCGATGCGCGACGACGAGGCGGCTGCACGGGCGGCGCTGGCCCAGGGGCTGCGCATGTCGCCGGCGAGCGAGGAGCTGTGGCGCTCGCGGCTGCGGCTGGAGTCGCACGTCGGCTCGCGCGAGGATCTCGAGGCGGCCGTGGGCGACATGTACGCCGCGATCGCCGAGCACGGCTCGCCGATGGGGTCGGCCGCCGAGACCGATGCGTTGGTCGACGAGCTGGTGCCCGGCTACCGCACGCGGGTCGCCTGACCGACCCTCCTGCGCCGACGGTTCAGCGGATGCTGAACAGGTTCGGGTACGTGCGGGTGGGCACGCGTCCGTGGCCGTCCGTCGCGACGAGGCGGACGGACTTGGCGACGCCGATCGCGGAGACGACACCGACGATGATTCCGAAGACGAGCATGATGGCCTCCTACAAGGCATGGGGTTGGTGGGGCCACCCTGGCCCGTGTCTCCAGTGTGGAGCCGTTGATCGTTCAGGACAAGCGAACATTGCTACACGTAAGATGTAGGATCTCTACATGGACGTCCATCGACTCGCGCTGCTGAGGGAACTTGCCGAGCGCGGCACCGTCGGAGCCGTCGCGGACGCGATGAAGGTCACACCGTCGGCGGTGTCCCAGCAGATCAAGGTGCTGGAGCGGGAAGCCGGGTACACGCTCGTGGAGCCCGCGGGCCGCGGGGTGGCGCTGACCGTGGCCGGCCGGGCGCTGGCGCAGACCGCGACCGAGATCGCCGTGGCGATCGAGAAGGCCGAGGGGCGCTGGCGCGAGTACATGGAGCGACCCGCCGGCCAGGTGCGGATCGCGACGTTCGCCACCGGCGGCGAGATGCTGCTGCCCGGCACCCTGACGCGGATGGCCGACGTACCGGAGGTCGAGCTCATCTGCTCCGACGCGGACGGGGTCATGATCGACTTCGCCGACCTGACGCCCGACTTCGACATCGTCATCGCCGACTCACCGACGACGGCCGCATCATGGCACGAGCGAGGTCTGCAGGTCGTCCCCCTCATGAGCGAGCCGCTCGACGTCGCGCTGCCCGAGGGCCATCCGCTGGCGCGCAAGGGCGTGCTGTCGCCGAGGGACGTCGTCGGCGAGACGTGGATCGGCGTCCCGCACGACTACCCGTTCGACCGCGTCCTGAGCCAGGTCGTCGCGGCGACGGGCGAGCCGGTCCGCATCGCGCAGCGCATCTCCGACAACGGGATCGTCGAGGCGCTCGTGGCCGGCGGCCATGGCATCGCGATCTTGCCCCGCTTCACGACGCGCGAGCACGGCAACGGGCTGGTCACACGTCCGCTGGTCGGCATCCGGGCCAAGCGTGAGATCGCGGCGCTGCTGCGCCCCGATCGGTTCGAGCGGCCGTCGGTGCGTCTGGTGGTGCAGGCGCTGCGCGACGAGGCGCGGGCGGTGTCCGACAGCCACCAAGCGGTCTAGCCCACGGGGGAAGGTGGATCGTCAACCGTCCGGAGGTCGGACCGGGGTGTCGCAGGGGCCCCGGGTTGGGGACCGGGTCAGCCGGCCGAGGTGGGGTCGTAACGGGCCGGCACGTTGGCGGAGATCGACACCGGGGCTGCGGGGGTAGTCTGCGCTGACCATGCATGCGTACTCCACCATCGCGCGAGATGCCTCGGCCGAGATCGAGGTCAAGCACTCGGTCTTCCGGTGCACGGTGCAGCGCGTCGAGGCGGAGGACGACGCCCGTGCGTTGGTCGCGCGTTTGCGCAAGGAGCTCTCGGACGCGCGACACCACTGCTCGGCCTTCGTGATCGGCCCCGATGGTCGGCTGCAGCGGTCCTCCGACGACGGGGAGCCCGCCGGCACGGCCGGGGCGCCCATGCTCGACGTGGTGGTGGGGGCAGGC